>JAENWF010000039.1 GCA_016650215.1 Thermoanaerobaculia bacterium | reverse complement strand
GTCGGTGCCGAGCCAGTGCGTAGAGCTCGGCGCCATCAGTCTCGCACCGATGTCCACCGCGTCGGGATCGAGGGGCGCGAGCGCCGGCGCGAGGATCGCGATGAGAGTCACCAGGATCACGTAGACCAGGGCCGCGGTAGCGATCGCGCTCCGTCGGAATCGGCGCGCGACGCTCATCGCCGCCGCCCCTCGAGCCTTACGCGCGGATCGGCGAACGAGTAAAGAACGTCGGCTGCCACACTCGCGAAGAGTGTCGCGACCGCCGTCAGTACCGTCAGCCCCATCGCCGTCGGATAGTCGCGCGTCCGGATCGACTCGAAGTAGAGAAGCCCGATTCCGTCCCACTGAAAAATCTCTTCGACGATCACGCTTCCGGAGACGAGGTAGGGCACCGTGAGGCCGAGCAGCGTGATCATGGGCAGCAGCGCATTGCGGCCGGCGTGTTGCCAGAGAACCTTCCCCTCCCCCGCTCCCCTGGCGCGCGCCGCCGTGATGAAGTCCTGACGGATGACATCGCTCACCGCGGCCCGCGAGAAGCGCGCAAAGATCGCGAGTTGCGCATACGCGAGCGTGAGGACCGGCAGGACGAGATACTTCGCGCGATCTGCGAGGCGGCCGATCGCGCCGAGCTGCGCATGATCGTCCGCCGTCATGCCGTAGAGTGGCAGGAGGCCGAGGCGGACTGAGAAGAACTGCATGAGCAGCAGGGCGACCCAGAACGCAGGGAGTGAGTACAGCAGAAAGAAGATGACTGCTGAGCCGCGGTCGAGAAGACGTCCGGGACGCCGCGCGCTCCACACTCCGATCGGAATGCCGATCGCGGCCGCAAGACCGAACGCGATAAGGTTGAGCAGCAGCGTGTTGGGAACTTTCTGCAGCATCCTCTCGCGCACCGGCCGGCGATCGATGATCGAGCGGCCGAAGTCGAGCGTCGCGGCATCGCCGAGCCACCGAAAGTACTGCTGCACCAGCGGCTCGTCGAGATGGTTCTCGCGCCGGATTGCCTCGAGCACTGGTGTGGAGAGATTCGACCCCGAAATACCGGTGTAGAACGTGATCGGATCGCCCGGTACGCTGTGGATCAGCGCGAATGTCGCGACGGTGATGCCGAGAAACGTAAGAAGCGCATAGAGCAATCGCCGGACGATGTACGCGTACATGTCAGCGAGGTGCGTTGCTCAGCCACCAGCCGGTCTCGGCCGGGTGCCAGAGGAACAACCCGAGGCCCTTCGCCATCTTCACGCCTTTGACGCGGCGGTTGACGACCCACTTCTCGGAGGGCTGGGTGACCCAGGCGTACGGCTGATCGTCCGCGAGAAGCGCGTGCAACTCCTGATAGATCACCGTCCGTTTCGATGGATCGAGCTCGCGACGTCCCTGTTCGATCAACCGGTCGGCATCCTTGCTCGCGTAGAACACGAAGTTCTGACCGCGCGGCGGGGTCTGCGACGAGTGAAAGAGCGGGTATGGGTCGGGATCCGGTTCGAGGTCCCATGAGAGATAGCTCGCGTCGTAGTTGCCGGCGAGGATGCGCTGGAACGCGCTCGTGAAGTCGAGGACCGCGATGTCGATCGCGACTCCTGCCTGCTTGAGCGACGCCTGATAGAGCTGCGCGACTGACTGTGCCTGCGCGCTCCCGCTCATGATGATGAACTCGAAGCGCAGCGGCTTTCCGTTCCGATCGAGGATCCCGTCGCCGTCCCGGTCGAACCAGCCGAGTGACGTAAGCGCTTTCTTCGCGCCATCGATGTCGTACTCGATGATTGGAACGCCCTGGTTGTACGCCCACTGGTCGGGTGTGAAATGGCCGTTGATCGCGCGCGCAGAGCCGCCGTAAAGCCCGCCGATGATCGACCGGATGTCGAGACACATGGCGAGTGCGCGGCGCATCCGTTTATCGGCAAGGAGCGGCTTGCGGCTGTTCCACGCGATGTAGTTGTAGGCCAGACCGTAGTAGCGGAGAAAGTCGAGCTTCTTCTTGAGCGAGGTGTCGTTTTGCTCGCGCATCCACACATCGGACGGGACTGACGTCTCGTCGATGTCGCCTCGCTTGACAGCGTTCCAGGCTGTCGCGTCGCTCAGAATCACTTTGAAGACGACCGCGGCGATGTACGGGGTCGTTCCCCAGTAGTCGTCGCGAACCTGCATCACGATCTCCGACGACGGAACGCGACGAACGAGCTTGTACGGCCCGCTTCCGACCGCCGTGTCGTTGAAGTCCTTGCGAAAGTCGCCTTTGGCGTAAACATGCTCGGGCAGGACGAGGAGGTTGTTGAACTGCGTGAACTGTGAAGCGAGCGCCTCGCGAAACGAGACGACAACGGTCTTGTCATCGATCGCCTTCGTTTGCGTCATGTCGATCTGTTCGAACCCGCTCGCGATCTGGACCGCCTCGGCACTCGGGTCAACGATCTTGCCGAGCGTGAAGACCACGTCGCTCGCTCGCACCGGCTGCCCGTCCGAAAACGTCGCACGCGGGTTGAGATGAAACGTGTAGCGCCTGCCGTCGGGTGAGATGTCCCAGGCGCTGGCGAGACCTTCGATCGGTTTGAGGTTCTCGTCGAACTGGATCAGCGGCGTGAAGAGGTACTGGACCACCATCCGGTCATAGCGGCTGAGCGTCAGGATCGGATTGAGGGAGGAAACATCGCTCTGGAGGCGACGATAGAGAGTTCCGCCGGCGCGCGGCTGGGAGTCGTCCTGCGCGAGGACCGCCGTACTCGTCGAAGGTTGCTCCCTCTGCCGGCACCCTCCCCCGAGAAGCAGGAACACGATGGCCGGCAAAGCGATCCAACGGTTCACGCAAAGGATTATACGGGCTGGAGGAAAGTGGACGATGTGAGTTATCGCACCGTTACGGATTGGGTCGCGACGTTAAAGTACGCGTCGGTTGCCCTGACGATCACGAACTTTCCCTGCACGCTGCTGCGCGGCAAACGAAACGTCTCTTCCGTCGAGTCGGCGATGCCGTCCACGGGCGTGAGGCGAATCCACTTTTCCGCGTCGGCCGAATACTCGACTTTCCCCACCGGCGAGACGCCGTCGCTCACGCGGATCACAATCTCTTCTCCGCTGTCGCTCGAGGCGATGGAAGGCGAGGTGTTGTCGACCTGAAACTCGACTGATTCGCGCGTGTCGCTGAGTGGCATGTCGGGATTGTCGATTGCGTCGGTCACCGTCAGTTTCAGTTCGTAAAGACCATCCGGGACCTGCGAGGTATCGAAGTTGATCTGCGGCTCTTCGATGTTGTCGCGGAGACGAAGCCACTTGTCGCTCCCCTTCCGCCGGAATGCAACCGAGTAGCGAAGCGAGTCGCCATTCTCATCGCGCGCGCGCCACGAGACAGTGCGGAACCCCTTGCGGAACATTCGCTTTCCGGGATCGGTCTTGTCGCGTGCCGGCTCGAGGCTGCTGAAAATCCCGTACTCGTCGGGGTTGGTCGCCTCGACAACCTGCGGCGCGGATGGGTACGCGGAGCTGATGAGTACGACGGCCGGATCCAGCACGGCGAGCGACTCGATCGAGGGGGCGATGTTGCGATTGAGAAATGCGATCGTGACCGATTCGACCGCCGTTTCGGCCGCGGGCCGCGGCATCGTCAGCTTCCACTGCAGATACCGTCCTGCGGGCGCCTGAATGCTCCCGGCGGTCTCGGTCGACGGAGCGCTCCATGCGCTCCATGTCGCGTCGGGAGTACTCGTGTTGCCTGAGCGGAACGCAATCGCGATCGCGCCGCCATCGAGGCGGCGACCGTTGATGCGGTACTGCCCGAAGCGGGAAAAGCGCTCGACGTCTTTCGCCGCCGAACGAAACTCGGAACGATTCGACGGAACATTGTTCAACACGTAGACCGCGCCGCTGTTCGTGGTCGTCACCATTGTCGTGTTCCCGGCCGACGAGATCGACACGATCTGTTTCTCCGGGACATTTGCGATGAGGGCGACCTCTCCATTCGAGAACTCGTACACGCGCCCCTGCGGGCCTGTCGCGAGGAGCACTGAGCCGTTTCGCCCGCCGCTCAGTCCATAGATCATCTCGCGTTCGAAGCGGCGAACGACCTCGACGAAGTCATCACTGTTGATCCGGTAAAGCTCGCCGGCGCCTGCCTGAGTCGCCGAGGTGTTGCTGTCTTCGAACGAGAAGCCGACCTCGACCGTCGTCGGCGCCTCTTCCTTCTTCGTCTCGGCGGACTGGCCAGCGCCACTCTGCTGCGCTGTCTTCTGATCCTTTCTGGCTGGTGCAGATGACGGAAGGACGTTCGAGACGCCCGCGGCCCATCCGGTCCCGTTCGCATCGACGTAGATCGCGGAGATCTCGCTCAACGCCGAGTCGTACAGCGCGTGCGCGCTACCGTCCATCGCCACCGCGTAGATGCGTCCCTGCCCCGACCCTCCGACGAGCAGAGTGCCGTCGGGCCGCTGGCCCATCGAGCGGAGATGCGTTTCAGGGGCGTCGAAGAACAGGCTCCCGGCGCCCGCGGGCGTGACGCGAAAGAGCTTCCCATCGACGCCGGTCGCGACGGCGAGGTCGCCGTTGGCGAGGAATCGCAGCGACCAGATGTAGGCCTGCTGCGGATCGTAGAAGACTCTTGACGTACCGCTCTCAGGATCGACGCGGTAGACCTTGCCGTTCGGCGATGTGCCGGCGAAGAGCGCGCCATCGCGAAACGCGAGCGCATAGATCTCCGGCTCGGGCGCCGTGAAGATCGCTTTCGACTCAGTGCCGCGAAGTCGATAGATCTTCCCCTCGTTGCCGGTGCCGAAGAAGTGATCGCCGTTCGGCGATGAGACCTGTGAGAGAACGAAGGGATCGGTGAACGTGGCGACCTTTCGCACCGAAGGAGCGGGCCGCAGTTCGCCGCGGGACGTCACCGCGAACCCTTCGATTTCTCCGGTCAGAAACTCGTCAGCGGATCGGATGCGCCAGAACTGCGGCGCGACAGCGGAGACATTGGCCGCAACGAAAAGCGCGGCGAGCAGCAGAAAGTGCAAACGGCGCATCTGCAAAGTGTCCTTTCAAAACGTTGAGTGGTGGTTACGGTCGCGTGTCATTCCGGGCCGCTGGACGGCCCGGAATGATGCATCAGATCGCGGGCTGGACGTTGATGTCCACTTTCACAGCGCCATCGATGATGTATCCAAGCGCGCGCGACTGCTGTCCTGCTGCGTGGTAGCGCACAGGAGCCTGTGCGCCGTTCGAGGTGTCGTCAGTGACCACCGCGCGGATGGATGGCGGGAGATTCGGCAGATAGACGCCGGCAGTCACGGCTCCCTCGCCGCTCGAATAGAGGCCGATCGTGAGATCGGTGGACGGGCGAAGGCGACGGAGCACGCCGAGGACCTGCTCGATGGAGCGGGGATCCGGCGGGACCAGTGTGAAGTCGATCTGATTCGCCACGGTGCCGCTGCCGATCAGAAGGTACGCATTGCCCGGCTGCTGGTCGTCGGGGATGCGCACGTCGAACGTCTCGATGAACGACTCCCCGCGGAACGGCTTGAGTACGGTGCGAACCTTCACAGTGTCGCCGGCGGTGATGCGTCCCTTCTCCGGCATCTGGACCGTGGCTTCGACGACTCGGGCGATCTTGAGCTGATCGTCGTGGCGCAGATGAATCTTCACGCTCTCGATCTCGGTGTCGCGAAATTCATTCGAGATGAGATAGCCGGAGACGACGGCAAGATATGCAGGAATTGCCTGCCGTGCTTGAGCACCGGCCCACCCTTCGCGAAGCTTGATCGGGTCGAACCCTTTGAGCTTGATCTCGGAGTCGAGCACCACCGTCCGTTCGCCCGCGGCCCGCTGGGAGTTGGCGACGACGCTGTCGGCTGCCATCGCGAGCATGAGCGGCGAAAGCTGCGGATGGCGAACCATGTTGACGTGATACGTCTTTGCGATGCCGGAACCATCGACCGTGAGCTCGACGGGGATCATCGGTGCGGTCTCGCCCATGATGCCGAGGATTCCGGGGGCGCGGTCCTGGCGCAGCGCTCCGACGATGTTCCCCATGTTGGAGAATTTGAAGGAGCTGGCGACGCTCGGCATGAAGCCGACGATCTCGGCCTGCGCCATCGGGAAGCTGATCTCGCCCATGTCGAGGAACGGGTGGCCGAATGCCAGAACGCGATTGCCTTCGACGTGCGTAACGGTTCCGGTGGCCGCGACGCTGAAGTCGCCGTTGAGAAGGATCGCGCCGACCGGGTCGCCCGGGGCAAAACTCTTCGCCGCGGATGCGGTCGTGCTGCCCGATGCTGAGCCGCCGGTCGGAACAGCGACAAATCCCATGTCGTCGATGTACTTGCCGAAGCGGGCGAGTGTCTCGGGAGCAAAGCTACCGAGCGACATCGGAAGCGCGATGCGCCTTGCGCCGCCGATCGTGCCGACCTGGCGCGCCGCGAGGTCGTTCGTCAGTTTGTCGAACACCGTCTCGCTCTTTGCGTTGGCGATCGTGCTCAGGAACTCGGCACCCGTCTGCCGCGGCGCGACGGCAGGCATCGCGGCCGCCCCATTCCCCTTCGCTTCGGCGATCTTCAGCATCTCGTCGATCGGCGTAATGCCGGCGACAGGCTCCTTCGCGAACTGCCACGCGTAGGCGAGCGCGCCGATGACTTTCCCGTCGATGTAGACCGGCGAGCCGCTCATCCCTGCGATGACGCCCGCGCGCCGCACTTCCGGCGAATCGACGTGGGCGAGGATGAGGTCCTGGCCCGGCCCGATCCGGTTGAGCACGCCGATGATCTCGACGTCGAATCTCGCGAGCTTGTTGCCTTGAAAGACCGTCACGCCGTAGCCCTTCATGCCTTTGCGGATCTCTGAGAGCGGCATCGTCTCAGCGGCGACGAGGGGGGCCGTAGCGAACGCGAGCAGGAGGGAGAACGCTGCAAATCGTCTGGTTAGGGGCACGTCAGACCTAACACTGCTCATGCGTCCCCCATTTCTACTCGTAGCGGAGAGCGTCGATCGGGTCCAGCTTGGACGCTTTTGCGGCGGGGTAGATACCGAATACTACCCCCAGAAACCCGCAGAAACTGAACGCGAGCGCAATCGCCCAGAAAGGAGTGTGGACAGGCGGGAGTTCGACGAACCTTTTCATGGCGAGCCGCGCCAGATTTGCGAGCGCGTAGCCGCCCGCGACCCCGACCAGGCCGCCGATGCCCGACAGCACGATCGCCTCGATCAGGAACTGCGCGAGAACATCCTGCCGACGCGCCCCGATCGCCTTCCGGATCCCGATCTCGCGCGTCCGCTCGGTCACCGAGACGAGCATGATGTTCATGATGCCGATCCCGCCGACCAGCAGCGCGATGCCGACGACCGCGCCCATGATCAGCGTGACATTCATCAGCACGCTCGAGATCGTTTTCATGATCTCTTCCTGCGCAAGGATCCGGAAATCGTCCTTTGCCCCTTTCTTGAGGCGGTGGCGCGCGCGCAGGATCTCGCGGATCTGATCGCGCGCGAGGTCCATGTCCGCGCCGGTTCGCATCTGGAAGGCGAGCACCAGCTTCCGCATGCTCTCGCTTCCGTAGATGACGCGCGCGGTCGAGAAAGGGATGATCACGATGTCGTCCTGATTCTGCCCGAACGAGCCCCCTTTTTTCTCCAATACCCCGACAATCGTGAAGGCGAGGTTGTCGATCTGGATCACCTTGCCGAGGGGAGCGCTGCCGAGGCGAAGGTCTTTTGCCGTCTCGAGCCCGATCACGCAGACGCGTTTCTTTGCCTCTTCGTCGACCATCGTGAAGAAGCGTCCGCGTTCGACCCAGTGATTGACGATCTCCTGATACGACGGGTTGACCGCGTACATCTGGCTCCGATGCCGCGCCTCGCCGTGCCTCGACTCGACGCTGCCGATGAAGAGCGGCGTGAAATCGTGGATCGCAGTCGTCCCGCGCCGGACCGCCTCCGCATCATCGATCGTCAGATCCGGCAGCTTCTGCAGAAACGGATTCCGCTCTTCCCCCGGATCGGGATACACCTCGATGAACGACGACCCGATGTCCTGGAGATCGTTCGCAATCTTGAACTGCATCCCCTGCACGATCGAAACGACCGCAATCACCGCCGCCACCCCGATCATGATCCCCAGCACCGTCAGGATCGAGCGCATCTTGTTTGCGCTGATCGCGCGGATCGCGATTCGGAAGTTCTCGGTGATCATAGTCAGGACTGAGGACTGAGGACTGAGGACTGAGGCGCGCGCCTGCGGCGCGCGGTCTGACGCCCCACAGCTCGTCTAAGTCCCCCAATGATTCTGCCCACTTCTTCCGCCTCGGTCAGCATCTCTTTCGCCACGGTCTCGTTCAGGTAGCCGATGTCGAGCGCAATGTAGATCTGAGTTCGAAGTTCAGCGCACGACGACTTTGCAATGGACAGGAATTGATGGAATTCGCGACGGCCGCCGCGCTCGAATCCCTCCGCGATGTTCGATGGAATCGAGATGGCGGAGCGACGGATCTGGCCACTGAGAGCGAAGTCGCGCGCAAACACGTCCTCGAGCGATCTCAGATAGACGTGCTTCGTGAGGAGCCGTGCTTTTTGCCAGGCGATCAATTGTTCGAACCGTTCGATTCTGCTCATCAAACCATGATCCCTCGGTTGGACCCACGCGAGCAGAAATCTACCCCCCGAAGAGAAACTCAGTCCTCAGTCCTCAGTCCTCGTCACTTTGGTTAGACGATCCTTCCATCCCGAATATGAATGATCCGTTGCGCCTCGCGCGCGACATCGTCTTCGTGCGTGACCAGGATGATCGAGTTGCCGCGGGAGGAGAGCTCTTTGAAGAGGTCGAGGATCTCGCGGCCGGTCTGGGAGTCGAGGTTGCCGGTTGGCTCGTCGGCGAGGAGGAGGGAGGGTTTGTTGACGAGGGCGCGCGCGATCGCGACGCGCTGTCGCTGGCCGCCGGAGAGCTCGTTCGGCTGGTGAGACATGCGATCCTGGAGGCCTACGGCGATGAGCGCTTCCTCGGCAAGCCGGCGGCGCTCGGCTCGCGGAATCTTTGCGTAGATCAGTGGCAGCTCCACGTTCTGCAGTGCGCTCGTTCGCGCGAGCAGGTTGAACGTCTGGAAGACGAATCCGATCTTCTTGTTGCGCACCGCCGCGAGCTCGTCGTCGTTCATCGTCTCGACCGGAATGCCGTCGAGGATGTACTTGCCCGAGCTCGGCGTGTCGAGACAGCCGATGACGTTCATCAGGGTCGACTTGCCGGAGCCGGAGGGCCCCATGATCGCGACGTACTCACCCTGATCGAGCTTCAGATTGACGCCGCGGAGCGCATAGATCTCCTGAGGCCCGAGCTGGTATACACGGGTCAGCTCCTCCATCTCGATCAGGTGTGTGCGTTTGGTGTCGGGGAGCGCGCTCATTCTTTGTCCTTCTTCGCCGGCTCTTCCTGCTTCTTCTCGTCTGTCACTGTTACGGCATCGCCGTCATACAGTTTCTTGAGCGTGCGAAACGGTCCGGTGATCACCGGGTCGCCTGCCTTCGTGCCTGAGACGATCGCGACGTAGGTTGCGTCACTGATGCCGGTAGTGACCTCGATCATCTTCGCCTTCCCCTCGCGTGCGAAAAAGACGTACATGCGCTTCTGCGCGTCATCATCCTCTTCATCGCCCTTCTTCGCGCCGGGAACGCGCTCGAGGACGCACTGGATCGGAATCGCGACCGTGTTCGTGGCCGTGCTCGTCACGATCGACACCTGTGCGGTCATGCCGGGCCGGAGACGCTCGTCGGGATCGTCGATCGCCGCTTTCACCTTGAAGTAGCGGAGACCCGCGGTCGTTCCCTGGCGCGAGGAGGCGCTGCTGCCGATCTCGACAACGTGCGCCCGATACTCCTTCGCGGCAATCGCCTCCACCGTCACGCGGGCTGCCTGCCCGGTCCGGATCGCGACGACCTCGGTCTCCCCCACCTCGGCCTCGACGAGAATCTGTGACAGATCAGCGATCACCGCGATGCTCGATCCGGGATTGTTCATGGTTCCGGTGATGACGACTTCGCCCTTCTGCGCGTTCAACTCGACGACTTTGCCGTCGATCGGCGCGAGGATGGTCGTGCGCGACAGATCGTCCTGCGCCTGAATCAGCGATGCCTGCGACTGGCGAACGCCCTCCTCGGCGGATGCCGATCCCGCGCGAGCATTCGAGAGGTCAACCTCGGCGCGCTCGAGCAGCTCCTGCGCCTGAATCCCCTGCGTCTGCAACGACTGCGCGCGGCGGTACGCGATCTCCGCGCTTCGCATTGAGCTTCGAGCGCGCTGCACCTCGATCCTGCGATTCGCAAGCTCGGCACGCGCGCGGTCGCGCTGCGCCGTGAACGCCTGCTTCTCGAGCTCAACCAGCTTCTGCCCGCGGCGCACGACGTCGCCTTCCTGGAAGTAGAGCTGCTCGATCTTCCCGATCACATGCGCGCTGATGTTGACCTTGACCTTCGGATCGATCTGGCCGGGAGCCGTGACGACAGACTCGATCGCGCGCGTCTTCGCCGCCTCGACGTAGACCTTCTCCCCCTTCGTCTCGCCGCTGCGAACGCTCGCGACGATGATGATGACGAGAAGAAGTGCCGCGCCGCCGATGATCAGCGCGCGTTTCTTCACGCCTTCGCCCGGGATGCAGCCCCAATGGCCGCAAATCCGACCTTCACGATCAACATCGCGAACCAGAGGCTCAGGATGATCGCGGCCGACCTGGCCCGGCTGAACCGCGACACGAACGAGAAGCCGATGATGAAGAGCGCGAGTGACCAGATCGTGAAGATGTCGAGCGAGCTGAGAAGCGCGTGCGCCACCGCGTTCGCTTTCATGTCGGCGAGAAAACCGAGATTCGACATCACGAGGTTGTTGAGCTGATCGGCGGGAACGGCGCCTTTCGCCAGGAGAATGATCAGCATCACGACCCCTTTGATCAGAAGAGGGATCCAGGCGTAGAGCGTCACCGAGAACGCCTGCTTGTAGGTCCCGTCACCTCCGAAAAGGCGGAACGCGAGCAGGAGGATGCCGGCAATGGCCGCGAAGAAGATGAAATTGAGCAGCGGGGCCGCGTAGCCGAGGACTTTCGCGGAAGCGGTGGCGAATCGGACGGTGCGGTCGAGATCTTCTTTCGACATGTCGGAGTTCGCGTCAGCCATCGAGTCACGGATCGCCGATTCGAAATCGACGCGCGGCATGATGACGATTGAAGAGGCGATCGAGATCATCAGGATCAGCGCTAGCGGCACGAGGATGTCGGGCCGCGCGGCGATCTCGCGCAATGTCTCGATCGGGTTGAACAGAACTCCCACGAGGCGTTGGAAGCCATTGGTGGTCGCTGGCGGCGCCTGTGCCGGAATCGGAGGTGGTGCAGGCGCCGCGGGATTCGATTCGATGCTATCGCTCACTCTTCGTCTCCTCGGTCTTTACACGGCTGCCGTAGTTCAGCCAATTGTACCGATCGAGGAACGAGAATACTTGTGGCTCTGCGGGAATCTCAGGCTCGTCGATGGAGATGTTCCGCGCTTCGAGAATGTCGCCCACTTCGCGGTGATAGTTCGCAACTGCCTTGTTATAGCCAATGAGCGCCTGAAGTTCGCGGACTCGGGAATCCGAGAGCTGCTGCTGGATCTGAAGGACCTGGAAGTTGGTGGTCATGCCGTTCTCGAAACGGCGGCGCTCCGCGTCGAGATTGCGCTCGGCTGCATCGCGTGCCGTTCGCGTCGCGACGATTGCGCGAGATGTCGTGTCGACGTCGCGCGCCGCGCCGCGAACCGCGAGTGCGACCGTCTGCTCGAACTCGCGCTGGCTCATGCGTGAGCGTTTGAGATCGAGCTCCGCGCGCCGTGCCTCAGAGCGAGCACCGATATTCGTAATCGGAACGCCGACCTGCAGGCCGATTGTCCAGCCAGGGAAGTCATTGCCGAACACCTGCTCGAGGGCGTTGCCGTAGCCCGTCGAAGTGAATCGTCCGGTCGGCTGTCCCGTGACCGGGTCGAATACCGGCGTGCGCCCGGCAACTCCGGTGGCGGAGTAATCGATGTTGAGATCGAGCTGAGGACGTACCTGGTTCCTCGCGTAGACGTACTGCACACGGCGCGTGTCGGTCGTGAGCGCAGCCTGGCGAAGCTCGGGCCGCAACTCGAGCGCGCGAGCGACCGCCGCTTCGCTGCTGATGGTCAGCGGCGTGTACTCCACGGGATCCGTTGGCACAATTGGGCGATCCCACTCCGAACGGTCGAGGTTGAGCAGTGCGCGCAAACGGTCCTCGGAGTCACGCACCAGAGCCACCGCGCCGATGAGTTGCTCTTCGGTTGTGGCTATCGTGACGCGCGGCTGGAGGATGTCGAGAGGAGCCGAGGCGCCGACATCGATTCGGATCTGAGTGATGCGCCCCTGGTCGCGGGCCAGGAAAAGCGACTCCTTGACGACTTCAACTGCTCGACGCGCGTAAACGAGATCGAGATACGCCTGCTCGACACTGATTGCCGTGTTCATGAGCCGCGTGCGGAAGTCTTCCCGATTGATGCCCAGCGTGTTGCGTGCGATCAGGATTCCGCGGCGCGTTACGTCGATGCCGAAGTTTCGTGCGAGCGGCTGGGTCGCGGAGAAGATGAGACTCGGCCGGTACGCAGGGCTGATGTCGGTGAATCCGCCGACCGTCGTCTGCCGGTTGTTGTTGAGTCCCAGGAAGTAGTTGCCGCCAGCCGGGAGATTCTGGGAGACGCCGATGTTGGCGCGTGTCACGGTCTGCTCCGAAGGCTCGGTGCGCGAGATCGTGGCCCCTTCGCTCTTCCCCTTCTCGATCGTCGCCGATCCGAACCAGTCGTACAGGCCGTACTGAGAACGGAGGCTATGCCCTGCCATCTGGTAGTCGTACGATTGGAGCTCGATACCTAGATTGCGCTCCATTGCTGTCCGAAGAGCTTCCTGCAGAGTGAGTTTCAAAGCGCGAGCGTCGTTGACGTCGCGGTCGGTTTCGGCGGTGACTGCCTCGGTCGTCCTGCGAACGGGTGCCCCCGGCGTCTGCGCCGCAAGCGAAGTCGCGAGAAGCGACAGGCAGAAAAATGTTATCAGCCGTCGAACGGTCATGTGTAGCCCTCCAAAGATGTCGCGTCTAGTTACGGACGAGTGCCGCGAGAGTTTCCAGACGCGGCGCGCATTGTAGGGCGTGAATCCGTGCGGAAGCGAGGAATCCGATGAAGACGCGGCCCTGAGTCAGCTCTTGACTGGCAGCGGTTCTCCGGCGAAATGGCAGGCGGCGAACTGTCCCGGCTTGTGCTCGATGAGCTCCGGCACCTTCTCCTTGCAGATCGGGAACTGCGCGATCGGACAGCGTGTGTGAAAAACGCAGCCGCTCGGGGGATTGAGCGGCGTCGGGATGTCGCCCGACAGGATGATCCGGCTCTTCTTCACGGTGGGATCGGGGACCGGTACCGCTGACAGCAGCGCCTTCGTGTAGGGATGCAGCGGATCGCGATAGATATCTTCGCGGCCGGCGATCTCCATGATCTTGCCGAGGTACATGACGGCAACGCGAGTCGAAATGTGCTCGACGACCGACAGGTCGTGCGCGATGAAGAGATACGTCAGCGCAAGCTCGTCCTGCAGGTCCTGAAGCAGATTGACGACCTGTGCCTGAACCGACACGTCGAGCGCCGAGACCGGCTCATCGAGCACGAGAAATTTCGGATTCGTGGCGAGAGCGCGCGCGACGCCAATCCGCTGTCTTTGACCGCCCGAGAACTCGTGCGGATAGCGCTTGCGGTAATCGGGACTCAGTCCCACTTTCTCGAGGAGCTGCGCGACTCGCGCAGAGCGTTCCGAGCCGCTCATCTCGCCGTGAATGATCAGCGGCTCCGCGACGATTGTCCCGACCGTCATGCGCGGATTCAAGGACGCATACGGATCCTGAAATACGATCTGCATGTGCCGCCGCATCTTCCGCATCGCGTTGGAGTCGAGCGCAAGCACATCGGTCCCATCGAACTCGACCGCGCCGGAGGTCGGCTCGATGAGGCGGAGAATGCAACGCCCCACCGTCGTTTTGCCCGACCCAGACTCGCCGACGAGGCCGAGGGTCTCGGCGCGGCCGATGCCGAAACTTACGCCATCAACCGCCTTCACGTTCGCGACGACACGGGCGAGCACTCCTCGCTTGACCGGAAAGTACTTCCGCAGATCGCGTACGACGAGCAGCGGCTCCCCTCGCCCCATCGGAATCTTCGGAGTCTCCTGCGGCGCCGATTCCTCGTTGAGGTCGTGCGGCTCCTTCGTGACGAGATTACGCTGGCGCGCCACCTGATCCGCCGGCGTCGGTAACCCGCCAGTGATCGCCGGCGCGACCTTGTCGTCACCGGGGATGAAAGGGTGGTCAGGCATGGAGCCCACCTCCCGGCCACGGGGAATGGTGAATGTTTGATGTTGAATGTTGAATGTTGAAATGAGCGCCGGTGGGCACTTCAACACTCAACATTAAACATTTAACATTCAACATTCCCGTTCCCTCTCTCCGCCCTCGCATCACTTCCCCACCCTCTCAGGATCCGCCGCGTCCCCGTGCAGATAGCACCGCGCATCGTGTCCCGGACCCACAATCATGCTGGCCGGTTCGTTGCCGAGGCAGATGTCCATGACGTCGGGACAGCGTGGATTGAATTTGCAGCCGGGCGGAAGTGCGTTGAGCGATGGGACCATGCCTTTGATCGTCGGCAAACGGCCGGGGGTTTGCGTCGGGTCGTTCGCGGCGACGCTCGGCAGCGATTTGAGCAGGCCTCGCGTGTACGGATGCGAGGGATTTGCGAAAAGGTCTTTCACGCTCGCCTGTTCGACGATGCGGCCCGTGTACATCACGATGATCCGCTCGCAGAATTCGGCGACGACGCCGAGGTCGTGGGTGATGAGGAGAACCGCGAGGCCGAGCTTCTTCTGAAGGCCGGCGAGAATCTCCATGATCTGCGCCTGAATCGTGACGTCGAGCGCGGTCGTCGGCTCATCGGCGATGAGTAGCTCCGGATCGCAAGAGAGTGCCATCGCGATCATCACGCGCTGCCGCATACCGCCGGATAGCTGATGTGGATAGTCGTCGAGCCGCTTGTGCGGATCGGGGATCGCGACGAGCTCGAGCATGTCACCCGCCTGCTTCCATGCTTCCTTTCGCGAGACCTTGCGGTGCAACCTGATCGCTTCCGCGACCTGCGAGCCGATCTTGAAGACAGGATTGAGCGAGGTCATCGGCTCCTGAAACACCATCGCGATGTCGTTGCCGCGAACGTGTCGCATCTCTCTCTCGGGGATCGCCGCAAGGTCGCGCCCTTTGAATCGGACTTCGCCGCCAGTGATCCGTCCGGGACGCGCGAGTAGCCGCATGATCGACATCGCGGTCACGCTCTTGCCGCAGCCCGACTCGCCGACGAGCGCAACCGCTTCGCCGCGGCGGACGTTGAACGAGACATTGTCGACCGCGTGGACCGTGCCGTCTTCGGTTGGAAACGAGGTTCGGAGGTTGCGCACTTCGAGCAACGCGTCGTCGGGCGCCATGGCGTCGGCGATGGCGGCGCCCGGCAATCCGACCGGCTGCGATGGCGGCGGCACGTCCCTCACGGCTGCGATCCTAGCAAGAAGGGTGACAGCAGGGTCAACGTTTCAACCGCGAGAGCGTCGCGCGCGCCTCCGGCACGCCGAGCAGAATCGCGCCGGTGAAGTAGATGATGCCGAAGATGCCGCTGGCCGCGATCGCCTCCATGACGTGTGGAAGGAACAGGCGCTGTGCGACATCGTGGAGGAACATACGATCGCAAACGAGCGCGAGGACGCCCGCCGCGATCGCGCTGGCCCACAGCCCCACATAAAAGCCGGTCATGCTCTCCAACGTGCCGATCCTGCGCTGCAGCGCGCGGCGGAGAAAAAGGTACTCGACCCAGGCCGCGATTCCGGACGCGGCCGTGATGCCGACTGCGCCGAGCAGTCCGATGTCGCCCGCAGGAACCGGCAGTCCGAGCGCGACGAGAATCGCGCCGAACGCGTGGCGGAACGGAAATGCGAGCAGAAAGCCGAGCGATGCTCCGACGATCACCCGCGCGACCGCGAAGCGAAACGGCGTGCGCGTGTCTCGCAGTGCGTAGAACGCAGACGAATAGAGCCGCCCCATCGTCGCGACCAGCAGCCCGATCGTCGAGCCGATCAGGATGTACCAGACGATCAAGGTCGTGTGCGCTCCAAACTTTCCGGTCTGGAAAAGCGCGGCAACGAGAATTCGTCCAAGCAGAATGAACGCGACGGTCGTCGGCACCACGAAGAAGGCGACCTGACGAAGTCCACGCTGAATCCGCTTTCGGATGGCGGTGTGGATCTCTTCGTCCGTCCCTGTCTGTCCCGCCATCTGCGGCAGTTCTGCCGCCGCCACCGACATCCCGAACAGGGAGATCGGAAGCATGTAGATAGTCTGCGCGAACACGATGTTCGTGAACGCGCCGCTCGGAAGAAACGAGGCGATGAATGTGTCGACGTAGCCGCTGATCTGAACCACGCCGCGGCCCGCGAACACCGGTCCCAGGCTTCGGAACATCTCGCGCACCGGCTCGAGCGTGCGGTCCAGACCAAACGATAGATTCTTCTCGTAGCGGAGCACGAACGGAACTTGAATTCCGAACTGCAGCGCGCAGCCGATGAACGTGCCCCACGCGAGCGCGACCGCCAGCTCGGCGGTGCGAAGACGCGAGCCGAAAATGATCAGCGTCGCGATCATTGAGGCGTTCCAGAGCACCGGCGCCACATAGGAGAGGAAGAACTGGCGGTGCGTGTTGAGAATCCCGAGGCTCCACGCGTACAACACGAGAAGTCCGACGCCGGGAAAGATGATCCGCGTCAGCTTGATCGCGAGTCCCATGACCGGAGGCTCGAGGCCGGGAGCGGTGATCGCGAGAATGACCGGAGTGACCAGGACGCCGATCAGAACGATGATCGAGACTCCGAGCGCGATGAACGAGACGAAGACGCCGGCAACTCGCCCCGCGAGTTTTTCGTCGCCCTTCGAAACGAGCCGTGCATACACGGGGATGAACGACGCGGAGAGGACGCCCTCCCCGAAGAGGTTCTGCAGGAAGTTCGGGACGCGCATCGCGACATTGAACGCGTCCGCAGCGGGCGTCGCGCCGAGGTAGTGCGCGAAAACGCGCAGCCGCACGAGGCCCGCAAGCCGGCTGAGCAGAATTCCAGCGGCCACGAACATTGCGTAGCCCCCGAAGTTCCGCTTCGGTGCAGGCTTCGACTCTTCAGCGATGGAAGTCACGTCGTTTTCGGGGAGATAAGATACCGTGCCTCGAGGATGCGCGACACGAAGCTGATCCGTATTGCAGGGGCGGGGCCATCGGGACTGGCGGCCGCGATCGCGCTCGCCCGTGCAGGGCGGAGCGTCGAAGTGCATGAGGCGAAGCGCGACGTCGGCACCCGGTTCATCGGCGACCTGCAGATCATCGAGGCAGCGTCCGAGCGCGAGCCTGTTCCCGACTTTCTCGACCGGATCGGAATCGAGCGAAACTTCTATTTCCGTCCGGCCACGTACGCGACCTTCTACGATCATCACGGCCGTGGACGTGAGATCCGGAGCAGCCAACCGTACGGTTACTTCATCCGCCGCGGTGCCGAGGACCAGACGCTCGACCGCGGGCTGCTGGCGCAGGCACTGGGACTTGGCGTGAGCGTCACATTCAACAGCCGGCTCGCTCCGGCCGACGCGGATATCGTCGCGACCGGTCCGGCTGCGCCCGACGGGCTTGCGCGCGAGATGACGTGGAAGACGAGCGATCCGGAGCGGGTCGAGGTCTACTTCGACCACAAGCTCGCTCCCGGCGGCTATTCGTACCTCTTCATCCTCGACGGAATCGCGACGTTCGGCTGCGCGATCGTCGCCGGCTTCAAGGAGATCGACACGTACTTTGCGCATTCGCTCGCGGCGGCGCAGCGGATGCACGGCTTCGAGATTCCAGCGGAGACGCGCACCGGCTACTCGTACATGAACTTTCATCTGAAGAGTCACGCGTCCGCCGGCGACTCCCTTTATGTCGGCGAGGCCGCCGGCTTTCAGGACTACCTCTTCGGACTCGGCATCCGCTACGCGCTTACAAGCGGGAACCTCGCTGCGCGCGCGATCATCGAGAACCGCAGCTTCGACGAGCTATCGGCGGCAGAGCTCGCGCCGAAGCAGGAGACGAGTCTCGTCAACCGGTTCCTCTATGAGGCGGGCGGAAATCGCGGGCTCTCGATGTTCGTCCGGCAGGCCGCCCGGGCGTCGGACTTTCACCGGTACCTCAGCGGATGGCACCGGCGCGCGTGGTGGAAGGCGATGCTCGTTCCGTTCGTTCGCCGGTTCTGGCGGCATCGCGGACGCTGTCTGCACAGGCCCGCCGATCACTGGTGCCGCGCGCGCGACACTGAGATGAAAGTTCCTCCCCTCGGACCGGTGCAGCCGACATGAATGTCGAGGAAGCGTACGCGTTCTGCCGCCGCATCACGCACAAGCATGGTGCGAACTTTTCGGTGGGCTTTCGGTTTCTGCCGCGCGTGAAGCGACGGGCCGTCTACGCGGCGTATGCGTATTGCCGCTGGGCGGACGACATCGCGGATGAAGACATCGTTTCAACTGTCTCGGTGCGCGAGGGGCTCGATGCGTGGCAGGCGGAGCTCGACGCATGCTATGCAGGGCGCCCCACCCACGCGATCACGATTGCGCTCGCCGATTCGCTCCAGCACTTCCGAATACCGAAGAGTGCCTTCGTCGCTCTGATCAACGGCTGCCGCCAGGACACCACGACGACGCGCTACGAGACCTTCGATGAGGTGCTTCGTTACTGCGATCTGGTTGCGACGTCGATCTCCGACATCTCGCTCTCGATCTTCGGCTACCGGACGGACGCGGCACTCGTGCATGGACGCAATCTCGCGACCGCGCTTCAGCTCACGAACATCACGCGCGATATCGGCGACGATGTCACGCGCGATCGCATCTACATTCCGCGCGAGGAGCTGTCGCGATTCAACGTTCGCGAGAGTGAGATCATCGCGCGGACGGAGAGCGATCGTCTCCGCTCGCTGATCGAGTTTCAGATCGAGCGTGCCGAGAGCTACTTCCGAGCGGCCGAGCCGCTGCTTCACGAGCTGGCCTTCGACGCTCGATTTCCGACGTTGCTGATGGGCGGCGTCTACGCAACGGTGCTGGCAAAACTGCGAAGGGATCCTCTCCAGGCGGTGCGCGCGCGCGTCTCGCTCACAAGCCTGCAGAAAGTCGGCGTAGTCGCGGCGAGAATGGTGCGGCCGCATTTCGTCTGAAACCAGGCGGTGGGCGGGGACGTCAACGTGACGATGAAGGTGACAGCAGCACTCGCGGTTCTGCTCGTGGCAGCAGCGGCAGCCGCTCAGCCCGCAAACGACGCGAATCCAATCTCGACCGTCGTGATTCCGATGGCCGGCAACATCCTCGGCGCGAATGGCGTCCGCTGGAAAACCGATCTCGAGATCTATAACGACCAGCCCGACGAGATCGTCATCGCGATCGAGCTGGTGAATCCAACCAGCTTCGTGAGCTACACCCTCGCCGCGGGCGACCGGCTCCGATTCACGGATGTCGTCGGCGAAGTCTTCGGCAACGAGAGCGCCATCTCCCCCATCATCGTGCGTACCCTCGGACGCCGTCCCGTGTCGATCCGCGCTTCGGGATACGGGGTCCGCGGCACCGAGACCTTTCCGCCCCATCCGATCGCGGTCAACTATCGTCCGACGTACTTTCCGACGCGCCTGCTCGATGGTCTCGCCTTCAGCGACGTCCATCGCACGAACATAGGACTGGCCAACCTCGGCATGCGAGCCGCCGACTTTACTCTCGCACTGCAACGCGTTCGCGGCCGCAACGTCGCTGTCACGCACGTGACCATTCCCCCGCAGACCCTCGAGCACTTCTCGATTCAATCGGCCTTCCCTCTCATCACCAAAGGCGATCACTTCGCCGTCGTAGTCGAAACCGCCGCGACCGAAACCTACGTCTACGGCTCCGTCGTAGAGAACGCCACCAACATCGCCCGCTTCGTCGACTCCATCCCCGGCCCTTGACGGGGTCAGGTCTTGATTTTTGCTTTTACGCAGGCTCCGAAAGCAAAAATCAAGACCTGACCCCGCTCTGGATTATTCTTCGCGGTGCATGGACGAGCCGGAGTATCTGATCTGCCTCAACTGCGAGACGCCCACGTACCAGTTCGAATACGTGAACGGGAAGCTCGTTCAGGTCATCTGCAACACGTGTGGCGAGGATGACGTGACGGAGTTTCTGACCGAGTCGGAGTACGAAGAGCAGACCGGCGGATGAAAACGCCGGTCATCATTGGAATCGCCGGCGGAACCGGGTCGGGCAAGACGACCGTTGCGCGCGCGATTTACGACCGCGTCGGTCCCGATCGCATCGAGTGGATCTCGCACGACGCGTATTACCGCAACTTCGAGGGCCACACGCCCGAAGAGCGGCACAACATCAACTTCGATCACCCGGACTCACTGGAAACCGAGCTCCTCGCGCGCCATCTCGACGTGCTTTGCAAGGGCTCGGCGGTCGAAGTGCCTGTATACGACTTCACATCGCACTCCCGGAAGAGCGAAACCCAACGCGTCGAGCCGCGAAAGGTCGTGATCGTCGAAGGAATCCTCGTCCTTGCGGAGCCGGAGCTGCGAAAGCGGATCGACATCAAGCTCTTCGTCGACACCCCGGCGGATCTTCGTTTCATGCGGCGTCTCGTCCGCGACATCCGGACGCGTGGACGCACTCTCGAATCGGTGGTCGAGCAGTACATGAGCACCGTCCGCCCCATGCACGAGGAGTTCGTCGAGCCATCGAAGCGCTACGCCGATCTCATCATCCCGGAGGGGGGCGAGAACCAGGTGGCGTTGGACGCGATTATCTCCAGGGTGGAGAGTCTGCTGCGCGCAACCTGACACTCCGGCCCCCTGAGCACGATAAGTTATGCTTACCAGGCGCGTGGCGGTAAGAGCTGCCCTATCAACCTCTTGCATGAACTTTGGGTGCGGCGGAATGCACGCCTCCCCTCTTCCCGTTAAGACCGCTCGGAAGCGCGCCGGAGCCGATTGGGCATTGACCCGAGGCTCCAGCGAACTTTAAAATGACCGGGCCGCAGCATTCCGGTTTCAAAAGTTCCAAGCTCAGAAAGAAGGGGGGGATTGGGGGATATGCCTCTCGTTCACGTCAAAGAAGACGAGACGTTCGAGAATGCACTCCGCCGTTTTAAGCGGAAGTGCGAGAAGTCGGGGATCCTTTCAGAGCTGAAAAAGCGCCAGCACTACGAAAAGCCCAGCTCCAAGCGTAAGAGAAAAGCGATTGCAGCACGCAAGAAGGTGCTTCGCAAACTCGCCGAGGAGCGCCGTACCGGCTACTGATCCAACGATCGATCGAATCATAAAAGGGACTCGGGATTACATCCGAGTCCCTTTTGCTTTTACGCGCCGTGTACGCTGACCTCAACGCCCTCGAGCTCGACCGGGTTCTGACGCTGATCGCCGTCGAGGCGAAGAGCGCGCCCGGGAAAACGATCGTCGCCCAGCGGCGGCCTCTCTCCACGCTCGCCGAATGCGACCAGGCGCAGGCGCGGCTGGCGGACATGGTCCGCTTCTACCAGCGCGAAGGTTTGCTCCCGCTCGCGGGTCTGACCGACGTCGCGGCGCTCTTCGACCGCGACTCACTCCTCGAGTTGGACGAGTCGTGGCAGATCGTGCGCGCGTCGCGCGCCACCCAGGCGATCCGCGAGACGTTCCTCCGCAGCGACGCCTTCCCTCGCCTGACCGAACTCGCTCACGCGATCTCCGACCTCGGAGAGCTGATTACCAAGACAGGCAAGTTCTTCACGCGCGACGGCAAGCTGCGCGAAGAAGCGTCGGTCGAGCTGCGCGCGATCCGCACGCGCATCCAATCGAAGCGCACCGCGATCCAGAAGACCCTGAACGACATCATGAATCGTCAGGGCGATGCGATTCAGGAACCGCTCATCGTGATGCGCGGCGACCGCTACTGCATCCCGGTTCGCAGCGATCACCGCAACGCCGTTCCCGGGATTCTCCACGAGCGATCAGGCTCCGGTGCATCGTTCTTCATCGAGCCGATGCAGTCGATCGAGCTGAACAACGATCTGGCCGATCTGCTGATTCAGGAGCGGGAGGAGATCGCGCGCATCATGCGCTACGTCTCGCAGATGCTGTTCGACGAGATGGACGAGATTCGCGCCGCAGTCTCGGTCGCTGCCGAGTTCGACGCGCTCCAGGCCTGCGCGCTCTTCGCCGACGCTGTCCGCGCGACCCGTCCCCACTTCAGCGAATCGCGCCAGCTTCACATCATCGACGGGCGCCATCCGCTGATCGACGAGCGGCTCGGCTCCGCGCGCGCCGAATCTCTCGGCGAGAATCCATCCGATCTGAAAGTCGTCCCGATCACAGTGAAGCTCGACGGCGAGTCACCCGCTCTCATCGTCAGCGGCCCGAACGCCGGCGGCAAGACCGTGGCGCTCAAGACCGCCGGACTTCTCGTCGCGATGGCGATGAGCGGCCTGCCCGTGGCGGCAGCCGAGGGGACGATCATTCCAATCGTCGACGGACTGCATGTGTTGATTGGCGACGATCAGAGCCTGCTCGAGCACCTCTCGACGTTCTCCGCCTATCTCGTCCGGATGAAACGGATCCTCGAGCGCGCCACATCGAAATCGCTTGTTCTGCTCGACGAGCTGGGCTCAGGCACCGATCCGGAGGAAGGGGCCGCACTCGCCGCGGCGACCATCGAGCATCTACTCGCTTCGGGCGCGCTGCTCATCGTGACGACACACCTCTCGGCGCTGAAGGGTTTCGCAGTGACCGACACGCGGATCGTGAACTCGTCGATGGAGTTCGACTCGGCGACCGGACAGCCGACGTACCGGATGATCGTCGGCATCCCGGGCCGCAGCCGCGCGATCGACACAGCGCAGCACATCGGCCTCCCCGCCTCGATCATCGCGAACGCCCGCGAGCGCCTCGGCGACCGCTACGGCGAGACCGACCACATGCTCGCCGAGCTGCAGCGAAGGATGTCGGAAGTGCTCGCGCAGCAGGATGAGGTGCGCCGCCTGCGCGATGAGCTCGAGATCGAGCGGCGCGCGACCACCGAGAAATCTGCGAAGCTCGAGGCCGAGCGCGCCCGCGTCGGCACCAGTTTCCGCGACGAGCTCGAACGCCTCAAGGATGATGTCTCGCGCCAGGTCACGAACGAGATCAAAAATCTCCGCGAGTCCGATCGCAGCGCGCGCGCCAACATCAATGCTGGGGAAATCGCGCGCTCGCTCATGAAACCGGTAGAGAAAGCGATTGAGTTCGTGCCCGCCGAGCAGCGCGAGGTTCACATCGGCGAGAAGGCTGAGCATCGAAAGTACAAAGTGACCGGCGATGTCGTTTCATTGACCGGAAGCAGAGCAGTGCTGTCGGTGAACGGCCGAAAGATGACGGTGGAAGTGGCGGATCTTGTGCCGCTGGCGAAAGAAGGGCCGAGGGCTAAGGGCCGAGGGCCGAGAGAATCGAAGCCTTCTCCAATTCCGAAGCCATCGGACCTTGGGCCTGCGATCAACGCGGAGCTGAATCTCATCGGCCAGCGTGTCGACGACGCGCTCGAGGAGTCGGACAAGTTTCTCGATCGCGCGCTCCTCGAAGGAAAGCAGGCGGTCCGGATCATCCACGGGTTCGGCACTGGTACGCTGCGCAAAGCGATTCGCGAGCATCTCCGCAAGCATCCGGCCGTGAAGTCCTGGCGGCCAGGCGCCGAGAATGAAGGAGGAGATGGTGCAACCGTGGCGATCCTCGACGAATGAGTCCGCGATGAGACGGCTAGCGGTTAACGGTTAACGATGTCGCCCAACGCGATTCGTTGACCGGTAACCGGTAACCGTGGCTCTAGTAGATCTCAACGATTCAGTCATCGCACAGGTGCGATCGGCGGCCGACATTGTCGACTTCGTCGGCCAGGTCACGCCTCTGAAGCTCGCCGGCAAGAGCTACAAAGGGCTCTGCCCGTTCCATCGCGAGAAGACTCCGTCGTTCCATGTCGACCGCGACAAGGGACTGTTCTACTGCTTCGGGTGCGGGACCGGCGGAGACGTATTCAAGTTTCTTTCGCTGACCGAGCGCTTCACGTTTCCTGAAGCCGTGGAACATGTCGCTTCCCGAGTCGGCATCGAGCTTCCCCGCCGGCGGAAGACGACGCGCGACAACGACAAGGACGATCTCCTCGGCGCGATCGACGATGCCTCCGAGGCGTTTCATCAGGCACTCGGATGGGGCGACAACCCTGCGACGCACTATCTGCAGGGCCGCAAGGTGCCGAAAGAGATCATCACGAAATACGGATTCGGCTATGCCCCCGATTCGTGGGACTACATTTTCACGCGACTCTCGCGCAAGCATGGCGAAAAGAAGCTCGAGCAGACCGGGCTGATCATGCCGCGCAAGAGCGGCAGTGGTTTCTACGATCGCTTCCGCAACCGGCTCATGATTCCGATCCATTCGGAAACGGGCGCACTCGTCGGCTTCGGAGGGCGATCGCTCGACGGAACGGACCCGAAGTACCTCAACTCCCCCGAATCGGAAATCTTCAACAAGTCGCGACTCCTCTACAACCTTCACCGGACGAAGGACGCGATGCGGAAGATCGACCGTGCGATCCTCGTCGAGGGCTACTTTGATGCGATCGCGATCGACTTCGCCGGGGTGCCGGGTGTAGTCGCTTCCATGGGAACATCACTCACCGCGGGGCAGGCATCGCTT
>JAENWF010000038.1 GCA_016650215.1 Thermoanaerobaculia bacterium | reverse complement strand
TTTCGTACCCGTGTGCCTACCGCGCTTTGTTCCAGCACCACTCTTCGGCTGCGAGCTTCCCGCCCATCGTTCCTTCGACGCGCGCGCAGAGCGACTTGCCCTTGCGCCAGTAGATGATCCTTTGCGGGAAGTCGTGCTCGAGATTCTCGAAGACGATTTTCGATGCTTCCTGACTCTTGAACGGAAACGGAGTGACGGGTCCTCCGCCTGGCATCGCGAGGTAGACCGGTTTCCCATCATGCAACTCGATGCGAAGAAACTCGAACGACGTCTTGCCCTTCGCTGACACATCGCGGTGCATGCCGACCATCATCCCGCCGCCGGGTGAAGTCCAATGTTCCTCCATCGCAGTGCCATCGATCGTGCCGCCCCACGATCCGGCCATCCATGAAGGAAGCTCCGCGGCGTACGTTGACGTCGCAACGGCGAGCAGAAGTGCAGGCGCAATGTTTTTCATGCGCTCAGAGTAGCGAAGCGGTAGATGCCTCGTCTTGTAGATTTCCGACAAAGGCGTCGTTGAGCTGCCGCTGCTCGCGGGACAGCTCGCCGGGAGTGAGGCCGGCGATCTCGCGAAACTCGTGGTTCCGATGTGCGTCGTCGTAATAGCCGTCGTACTCCCCTCGCACCGCCGCGTGAAAACGCGCCAGCCGTGCGAGCATCTTCGGGCCGAAGCCGATCGCGTGATCGAAGAGGCGCTCGAGAGTTCGTTCGCTCGCTCCAACAGTGCTTGCCAGCTCGCGTACGCGCACGTCGCCGCGGCGGTCGAGAACCAGACGGACAGCGGCGTGCAGTCGCGGATCGGGCTGGGCAACTCGCGAGGCAAAGTAACGCTCAACGATCGCGATCCGCTGCGCTGTGGTCGAAGCCTCGGCGAGTTGTGAGCCGAGTGCACGCGCGACATCGTCGAGCGGAACGATGAGGTCTCGCACCTCCGTCAGCGGCGCGCCGATCAGCGGCGACGCACCGCCCAGACGAAACCGGATGCCGAAGATGTCGACACTTCGCGACGGCCGCACAACCGTCGGACGACGGATCTCGCCGATGAACATTGCGCGTGGCTGCCGCTCGCCCTCCCGCAGAAACGGGTCGCCGAGGTGGATGACGATCTCGGGGGCACCATCGGGGAAGATCCTCTCCGGCGCGGCATCGACGGCGGTTCCACACAGAGTCCAATAGCAGCGGATGTGCCGCGCGAGTGCGGATGAGGGGAGATGCTCCGAGTAAGCAAGCATGTCGCGAGATCGCTAAGAGCTTCGGCCGCGCAGCGCCGACGGAGTCACACCAAAGTAGGAACGGAACGCGCTCGTGAAGTGGCTGTGGCTCGAGAAGCCGAGCCGGAGCGCCGTCGCCAGGAAATCGCGCGAGCCGCGCACGTCGTCGTACGCAAGCCGGAGACGGAGCTCCAACCGGTACGCGCTCATCGTCATGCCGGTATGCCGGCGGAAGATCTTGCAAAGGTAGTAGAGCGATGTGCCGGTTTCGCCCGCGATCTCTTCGATGGTGAGCGGGCGATCGAGCGCGGTCGCAAGCATTCGCTTTGCATGCTCGACACGCTCGCGCGCCGACGAGGCGATCGGCGCATCGTCCGCCACACTGTCCAGCAGTGAGTCGAGCAGCCACATCACCGCCTCGTCAACTTCGAGCTCATCGGCTTCACCAGCGAGAACTCGATCGATGAGAGCGCGCTCGCTGCGGAATGTCGAGGCCGGGACCTGCGCATACGGCGCGCTGAACGGCTGCTCGCGACGCTCGGCGGCCGAGAGGTCGCGCGCCCTCAGCGCATCAAAGAGCACATCGTCGCTCACCGCGAAGAAGTCGCACACATCACCTGTTTCCGGCTCGACCGCGCTGCGGCGGTACTGCTGGCCGCGGTTGTAGAAGGTGACGTTGTGCGGCGTCGAGATGAAGGGCCGCCGGTGCTCGTGCTCGATTGCGATCGTCGTCCGGGGAAACACGAAGATGTGATTGCGCGTGGGGCCGGAGTCCTCGAAATGAGGATCGGACGGAGCGCACTGGAACGATCCAATGAACACGCAGTCGCTCGCGTACAGCGCCTTCTCGACCGGCAGGATCGTCCTGTCGATCGCGCTGTGCGCGGTCTGGGTCATGGCGACAGCCTAGCACCGGACGGTGATGTGACTGTAACCGTTCGATGACGACCAGGGACAAACGGCTGATAACGCGCTGATTGCGCTTCGCTGCATTGTCAGGCTCAGTGCAGTGACATCAATCTTCAGGAGGTGACGTTTGAAGAATCGATGGTTTCTCAGCCAATGGGCTTCAGGGCGCGACCGTTACGGTCTCGTCACCGAGTCTTCAGGGAACTTGTTTTACGGTGTCAGACGTGAACGGCAACTACAACTCCGCCGCCCTGCCGCCCGGCGAGGTGCGTTTCTGATGAAGCCACTCGCAGTTCTCCTTTCTCTCGCGGTCTCCTGGGCGGCTGGCGCCCAAGAGACACCTCCGAAGAAGCCGTGCAGCGCGCCGCAGTATCGCCAGTTCGATTTCTGGATCGGCGAATGGGACGTGAAGCTCGCAAACGGAAAAGTTGCCGGAACGAACTCGATCACCTCGACCCATGGCGGCTGCGTAATCGAAGAGCGCTGGAAGGGAACCGGCGGAGTCGTCGGGGCGAGTCTCAACATCTACGATGAGAGCGACGGCAAGTGGCACCAGACCTGGGTCGACAACTCGGGCAGCCGGCTCGCACTTTCGGGCACGTTCGACGGCGGGAAGATGGTGCTCACCGACAAAACGAACCGCATCACCTGGACTCCACTTGCGGACGGCACTGTGCGTCAGTTGTGGGAATCGACAACGGACGGGAAAACATGGACCATCGCTTTCGACGGAATCTACAAGGGTATAAAGAAATGATGAAGAACATCGGAATCGCGCTGTTGATCGCATTGCTGGCTGTGCCTGCTCTTTTCGCCGCTCGATCGGGATCGATGCCGAGCGGCTCGAAGATGAATCCGCGAGATCAGGCGATCGAGGATTACAACTCCGGCGAGCGTCGCCTCGAGAAACTCACGAAGCTTCATGATGAGATGAAAGCCGCGACAAACCCGAAGGAAACGGAGAAGTTGCGCGGGAAGCTCAAGAAGGGTCTTGAGAACGCGGTCGGTGATTTCGAGCGTGCCGTGCGCAACGACCCGAACATGTATCAGGCCCACAGCGAGCTCGGTTTTGCGCCGCGCAAACTCGGCAAGTACGACGAGTCGCTCGCGGCATACGACAAAGCGCTCGAACTGCGCGGCGACTTTTCGCCCGCGATCGAGTATCGCGCTGAGGCGTATCTCGGACTGAACCGCATCGAGGACGCGAAGCAGGCGTACGCGATCCTGTTCGCAGGCGACCGCCCGCGCGCCGACATTCTGATGGGTGCCATGAAGAGCTACGTGGCCGCAAGGCAGGCCGATGCTGCGGGACTCGACGCTGCGCAGCTCGACGCGTTTGCGAATTGGGTCGTGCAGCGCGAAGCGATTCACACGCAGACGACCTCGCTGTCGGCGGAAGCCTCGACGTTCCGCTCGTGGTGATTGCCGCCGCGATTGTCGCGGCTGTCTTCTCCTGGAGTCTGCCGCCCGGATTTCCGTTGCCTCTGACGTCGGGCGAGAACGTTCAGACGCAGGAAAAGTTCGAGCTGGGCCGCCGGCTGTTCTACGACCGGCGGTTGTCAGGCAACAACACGCAGGCCTGCGGCGACTGCCATCAGCAGAGCCGTGCGTTTACGGATGGACGCGCGACCGCGATCGGCTCCACCGGCGCAACCCACACCCGCAACACGATGACCCTGACGAATGCTGCTTACAACGCGTCGTACACCTGGGACAACACGCGCGTCCGCTCGCTCGAGCAGCAGGCGTTCGTCCCGATGTTCAACGAGCATCCGGTCGAACTCGGTGTGGGCGGCCGCGAGAAAGAGATCCTCGCGCGCTTCGCGAACGATGAGGCGCGCTCTCGCAAGGCTTTTCCGGGGGAGCGGCGCCCGCTATCGATGCGCAACATCGCACGGGCGCTGGCGTCGTTCGAGCGCGCTCTGATCTCGGGCCGGTCCGCGTACGACCTTCTCGTGTTCGACGTCGACGACCGGGCGCTTTCCGATCCCGCGCTGCGCGGAATGAGACTCTTCTTCTCCCCTCGCAGCGGCTGTTCTGGCTGTCATTCGGGATTCAATCTGTCGGGAGACGTGCGTCACGTTGGGCGATCGACCGTCAAGCCGCAGCTCGTGAACAATGGAGTGACTCGCGGCACGTTCCGCGTGCCGACGCTGCGCAACGTGGAATTGACCGCGCCGTACATGCACGACGGCAGCGTTGAAACGATCGCCGAAGTCATCAACCGCTACTCCGACGCACGCAAGCTCGGCCTGGATTCCGGCGAGAAAGCTGACCTCCGCGCGTTCCTCGAATCGCTCACGGATCACGCGTTCGTGACCGACGCCCGCTTCGCCCCACCGTAGGGTGCACACCCGCGTTGCTCGCGCCACGTGCGAAGCATTGCATCTGTGTGGCGGCGGGCGCCCTCGCCCGCCGTCTCGGACGGGGTGGGGGCAA
>JAENWF010000037.1 GCA_016650215.1 Thermoanaerobaculia bacterium | reverse complement strand
TCGCGCTTCGCGCCGTCGCCGGTGAAGTAGATGCCGGGCCATTTCGACCAGTACTGCTTCACGTAGCGCTCGGGATCGCCGTAGATGCCGCGGAGCATTGACGGCCACGGCGAGGTGATCGCGAGATAGCCGCCTCCGACTTCGACGCGCTTGCCGCGCTCGTCGAGGATCTCCGCATCGATGCCGGGAAATGCCCGGGTCGCGGAGCCAGGTTTCGTCGGAACGATTCCGGGGAGCGGCGTGATCATGATTGCTCCGGTCTCGGTCTGCCACCACGTGTCGACGATCGGGCAGCGCTCGCCGCCGATGAACTTGTGATACCACATCCACGCTTCGGGATTGATCGGCTCGCCGACGGTTCCGAGCAGGCGGAGTGATGACATGTCCTTTGCCTGTGGAAGCTGCTCGCCCCACTTCATGAACGAGCGGATCGCGGTCGGCGCGGTGTAGAAGATTGTGACCTTGTGCCGCTCGATGATGTCCCAGAAGCGGTCTTTCTTCGGCCAGTCGGGCGCGCCTTCATAAATCATGACCGTCGCGCCGACCGCGAGTGGACCGTAGACGACATACGAGTGGCCGGTGACCCAGCCTATGTCGGCGGTGCACCAGTAGATGTCGTCCTCCTTGAGGTCGAAGACCCACCTTGTCGTTGCGAGAATGCCGGTCATGTAGCCGCCGGTCGTGTGAATGATTCCCTTCGGCTTGCCCGTTGTCCCTGAGGTGTAGAGCGTGTAGAGCATGTGCTCTGAGTCGACCCACGTGGGAGGGCAGTCGTCCGATGCGCTCGACATCAGCTCGTGGTACCAGCGGTCGCGATTCGGCTGCATGCGGAGCGTGTCGTCCCCTTCCTCCGTCGCGGACCGGCGCATCACGACGACGACGTGCTCGATCGACGAGCACTCGGCCACGGCGGTGTCGGCGACTTTCTTGAGAGGGACGAGTCCGCCGCGCCGGTAGCCGCTCGTCGCAGTGATGAGCAGTTTTGCGGTTGAATCGTGAATGCGGTCGCGCAGCGACTCCGCGGAGAAGCCGCCGAAGACGACCGAGTGCACCGCGCCGATGCGCGCGCAGGCAAGCATCGCCACGACGGCCTCGGGGATGAGCGGCATGTAGATGGCGACGCGGTCGCCGAGCGTCACTCCGAGGCTCTTGAGTGCATTCGCGAACTTCGAGACGTCGCGGTGAAGCTCGCGATAGGTGATGTGGCGGATCTCGCCCGGCTCCCCTTCCCAGATCAGCGCGTTCTTCTCACCACGCTTTGCCAGATGGCGGTCGAGACAATTCGCTGACGCGTTGAGCTTTCCGCCGACGAACCACTTCGCGTTCGGCGGATTCCAGTCGAGCACCTTCGTCCATTTCGTCTGCCAGTCGAGCTGTTCGGCCCAGCTTTCCCAGAAGCGCTCGCGATCGCTGTTCGCTTTCGCGTAGACCGCAGGGTCGTGAATGTTCGCAGCAGAACGGAAACGATCGGACGGGGGAAACTCGCGGTGCTCCTGCAGTAACGCGTCGATCTCATTTTCCATGAATTTCTCCGGGCGACGGAGTTTAGCAACATTAGCCGCGTGGCGAGGGCGAACGGTTCGCCTGAAGATCAACCCTGAGCGAAGCGAAGGGTCAACGGTGGCACCGAGCTGCTCATGCCACGTGCTCGCGGGCGAGCGCAAGCGAGGCATCTGGGGGAGGGGAAGCGCGCCGAGTATCGAGACTCCTCGCTATCGCTCGGAATGACCAGGCGGGACCTTGCCGGTGCCACCGTTGATCCTTCGCTTCGTTCAGGATAACGAGGACATCGTCCTATCTGGAGACTGCTGCCAGTGCGATCGACTTGAAGATCGCGAGGCCGTCGGCGTTGCCGAGGATCGGTTCGGAGCAGCGCTCGGGGTGAGGCATCAGGCCGAGGACGTTGCGCGTGCGATTGCAGATTCCGGCGATGTTGCGCGAGGAGCCGTTCGGGTTCGACGCTTTCGTCACGCGCCCTTCCTCATCGCAATAACGGAAGATCACCTGCCGGTTGCGCTCGAGATCATCGAGCGTCGAATCGTCGGCGAAGTAGTTGCCTTCGCCGTGCGCGATGGGCGTGCGCAGCACCTGTCCCTTCTGCAACTCGGATGTGTAAGCGGTGTCCGTCTCTTCGGTGCGCAGGAACACGTCGCGGCTGATGAAGCGGAGGTGTTCGTTGCGCATCAATGCGCCGGGCAGCAGACCGACTTCGGTCAGCACCTGAAAACCGTTGCAGATGCCGAGGACGAGTCCGCCGGTGGCGGCATGTTTGCGGATCGGCTCCATGATCGGAGCAAACTTTGCGAGCGCTCCGGCGCGGAGGTAGTCGCCGTAGGCGAAGCCGCCGGGGATGATGACGCAGTCGCTCCCCTTGAGGTCGGTCTCTTTGTGCCAGAGGAATTCGGCATCGGCGCCGAGAACGTCCTTCGCGACATGCATCGCGTCGTGATCGCAGTTCGAGCCTGGGAGGATGACGATTCCGAATTTCATTTCAGGACCGCGGGGCGCGGCACTCGATAGATTGTAAGGTACCCGGCGCGGTCGGTCACGGCCAGCGTGTTCGAATCGCGGTCGTATGCGAGCGCGAACGCGTTCACGCCGTAGAGCGACGCGGGAGTTACGCGGCGATTCGATCCTTCGAAGGCGCCACTGCTGCTGCAGCGGCGCTCAGCGAAGAGGAGCATGTCGCTCGTCGCGCCGAGGGTCGCGATCTGCGCGCCACTCTTTTCCGGGAGGCAGATCCGCTCGCTGTTGACGAGAGTGCCGAAGTCGATCCGCATGCGCATCTGCCCCGACGGCGAGCTGGTCATCGGAGCCGCGGGTTTCGTGAGGAGTGGTTTCTCATACAGATACTTGCGACTGATGGCGACGAGCGCTCGATCGTTTGCGGCGAAGAGCGCCGCCTCGATGGTCTGATCGGTCTGCAACGGTTCATTCGCGACTTCGAGGAGTGTCGCAGCATCGAAGAATCGCGCGACGGTCGCTTTCGTGTTGCCAAAGTCTTGGGTGCCGAGGACGGCGATCGTCGCGCCGCTGCTCGAGATCGCGACCGCCATCGGATCGGTGACCGGAAGCGTGCGCAGCTCTTTCTTCCCGTCGGCATCGAAGACGTGGACGCGGCGTCCGAGGAGCAGCACGTAGCGTCCTTTTGGATCGGGAACCGCGTCGCGAATCGCTTCTCCTTCCATTGTGATTTCGCGGATGACCGCGAGGTTGGGGAGGGAGAGGATCGTCGCGCTCTCGTCGCTGCCGTTGGCGATATAGAGACGCGTGCGAGCCGAGTTCGTCCGCATGGTCACGAGCTCTTTCGTCGCGGCGATCTCAGCGGAGTCGAGAACGAGCTCCTGGATCAGCGCTCCGCTCTTCGTATCGACCGCGATGACAGCCTGCTTCTCGGCGAGTCCGACGTAGACGATGCCGTTCGCGCCCGTTGCGACTCCTCGCGGGGATCCTTCCACCGACCAGCGCCGCACGATCTTCGCGTCGCGCGTCGTAACCTGCGTCAGCTTCGTTTCGGCAAAGAGAGGAATCGCGCAGAGAGCGAGCGCGAGGAAACTACTCGATCGTGTACGAGAAATTCTCGACCACCGTATTTGCGAGAAGCCGTTCGCACATCTGCCGGAGCTGTTTCTCAAAGTTCTCCCGAGTCTGCCCACCATCGGCAAGCGTGATCCGGAACAGCTTCCCGACCCGCACATCTTCCACGCCGCTGAACCCGAGCGAAGTGAGCGAATGCTGGATCGCTTTGCCTTGTGGGTCGAGGACCGATGGTTTCAGCTCTACGGTCACTGTGGCTTTCATCGAGGAGAGGATACAGGACTGAGGACTGAGGACTGAGTGGCGATGTCATCCTGAGCGAAGCGAAGGATCCCCTGCGCAAATACGATCAACGCCAGGACGCGGGGGATCCCTCGCTCCGCTCGGGATGACATGATCCTCAGGCGAGGATTCACTCAGTCCTCAGTCCTCAGTCCTCAGTCCTCATCCCTCAGTCCTAGAAAAGCGCCATCTGCGCATGCCGCGCCACCGGTGCAACCCGCGGGACGGAGCGGCGGCGCGCAATCTCAAACACCCCGGTCGGCTCGAATTGTTTGGCGATCGAGAGCTCGAGCTGGACGCCGGTCCTTGCGAGGAGTTTCGCGGCCATGTCGCGCACGATCGACTCGGTGTTGTTCTTCTGCGAGAGGTGGATGAGGCAGAGGGTCTTGAGCTCGGCGCCGATCATCCGCTGCACGGCGAACATCGAGTCGTCGTTCGAGAGATGTCCGAAGCGCGACATGATTCTCCGCTTGAGGCTCCAGGGATACGAGCCGAGGCGGAGCATGTCGAGGTCGTGATTCGACTCGAAGAAGAGGCCGTCGCAGCCGCGGAGGTGATTGAGCACCGTGTCGTCGACGAAGCCGAGGTCGCTGGCGAGACCGACGCGGGTTCCGTCGCGCGCCTCGATGACGAAGCAGGCGGGATCGGCGGCGTCGTGGATCGTTCGCTTCGAATGAACGTTCAACTCGCCGATCGCGAACGTCGTGTTGTTCTCGAAGACGACGACGTTTGTCTCGGCGCGATCGATCGAGCTCGCCTCGAGCGTGCCGCGCGTCAGGTAGATCGGCATCCCGTACTTCGCCGCGAGGCGCGCAGCGCCGCGGATGTGGTCGTAGTGCTCGTGCGTGATGACGATCGCCCGCACCTGCTCGATGTCGCGGCCGACCTTCTCGAGCCGCTTGCGCGTCTCGCGCGGACCCAAGCCGGCGTCGACCAGAATGCTCGTCCCATCGCTCTCGAAGTAGTAAGAGTTTCCTGCGCTACCCGATCCGAGTGGGGCGATGATCATCCTCGGTCAAGATATACAATCCCGGCCCGATGGCAAAGGAACGTTTCATCGTCGAAGGTGGACGGCGCCTTGAGGGGTCGATCCGGCCCGGGGGCAACAAGAACGCGGCCCTTCCGATCCTTGCAGCATGTCTGCTCACCGACCAGCCGCTCGTCCTTCGTAATCTCCCCGACATCGAGGACGTGCGGGTGATGCTGCAGATTCTCGAAGGTCTCGGCTCCACGGTCGAGCGTCTCGAGAAGAACGTCGTGCGCATCCACACGAAGAATGAATGTTCATCGACGCCCGATCCAAATCTGTCGAAGAAGATCCGCGCGTCGATCCTGCTCGCCGGTCCGCTGCTCGCGCGCTGCGGAGCGGCCGTCGTCGCGAAACCGGGCGGCGATGCCATCGGCCGCCGGCGCGTCGACACACACCTGCTCGCGCTCGAGGCTCTCGGCGCGCAGATCGAAGTCTCCGCATCCGAGTACCGGATGAGCGCGAAGTCGCTCATCGGCAAGCGGATGTTCCTCGACGAGGCTTCGGTGACGGCGACCGAGAATGCGGTCATGGCTGCTGTGCTCGCAGAGGGCGACACCTTGATTTACAACGCGGCTGCAGAGCCGCACGTCCAGGATCTCTGCCGCTTCCTCAACGGCCTCGGCGCTTCGATCGAAGGGATGGGCACCAACTCGCTGACCATTCACGGCGTCGACTCGCTGCTTGGCGGCGAGTTCTACATCCCGAGCGATCACATCGAAGTCGGCTCGTATATCGGCCTGGCGGCGGTGACTCGCAGCGAGCTGCTGATCGAAGATGCAGTCCCCGAGCACATGCAGGCCGTGCGGCTGATGCTCGAGAAGCTCGGCATCGAGATCCAGATCGAAGGGCGCGACATCCGCGTGCCGCGCAATCAGGAATTGCGCGTGCGGTACGACATCGGTGCCGCCGTGCCGAAGATCGATGACGGCCCATGGCCGCTTTTCCCCGCCGACCTGCTGTCGATCATGATCATCGTGGCGACGCAAGCTGAGGGGACCGTGATGATCTTCGAGAAAATGTTCGAGTCGCGGCTCTTCTTCACTGACAAGCTGATCGGGATGGGGGCGCGCATCATCCTCTGCGATCCGCATCGCGCGATCATCGTCGGCGGCCATCGGCTCACCGGCAGCGACATCACGAGCCCCGACATCCGCGCGGGCATGGCGCTGCTCCTCGCCGCGCTCTGCGCCAAGGGCGAGAGCGTGATTCACAACATTCATCAGATCGACCGCGGCTACGAGCGCATCGACGAGCGCCTCAACGCACTCGGCGCCAACATCGTGCGCGAAGCCGATCTGTGATCAGGACTGAGTGATGAGGACTGAGGACTGAGTGATGTCAGGCCGAACCGTCCTCGACTCAGTCCTCAACCCTCAGTCCTCAGTCGTTCCCCTCGTGATGGGGATCCTCAACATCACGCCTGATTCTTTCTCGGACGGTGGCGTGCATTTCGAGCTGTCGAAGGCCGTGCATGCCGCGATGCAGATGGAGGAGGATGGGGCGGCGATCGTCGACATCGGTGGTGAGTCGACGCGGCCGGGCGCGGAGCCGGTTTCGCTGCAGCAGGAAATCGATCGCGTGGTGCCGGTGATCGCGCAGATCCGCCGCAGGTCGGATCTCGCGCTCTCGGTCGATACGCGGAACGCGGCAGTTGCTCGAGAGGCGCTCGATGCGGGGGCGGACATCATCAATGATGTGTCGGGCCTCAATCACGATCCGGAGATGGTGAGGCTCGCGGCGTGGAAGGGAGTGCCGGTGATCGTGATGCACATGCGCGGCGACCCACGGACGATGCAGCAGTACGCTCTGTACGGCGATGTGGTCGCCGACGTCATCGGCGAGCTGCGGGTGTCGCGAGGGCGGGGGGTGGAGGGGGGAATCGACGAAAAGAAGATCTTCGTCGATCCCGGAATCGGCTTCGCGAAGACGTTCGAGCACAATCTCGAGATTCTCGCGCGCTGCGCCGAGTTGCGCGCACTGGGGCCCTTCGTCATCGGCGCTTCACGCAAGGCGTTCATCGGAGAGCTCACCGGCCGGGATGCCGGACCACAGCGGATGGTTGGCTCGCTGGCCGCGGTTGCGGCTGCGATGCGCGGCGGGGCTTCGATCGTCCGCGTCCACGATGTGCGTGAAACGATCGACTTCATGAAGGTCATGCGGGCGATCGGGGAGCGGCGGCGTTGAGTCTCTTCGATCGTTTTTTCTCGCTGGAATTCACCTGGCGCGACGCGGTCGACATTCTCGTCGTCGCGTTCATCATCTACGGCATCCTCGCCCTGATTCGCGGCACGCGCGCGATGCAGATATCCATCGGGATGGTGCTCCTCGGATCGACCTTCTTCATCGCGCGCGCGTTTGATCTGCCGGCCCTCGAAGTCATCTCGCGCCAGATCCTCTTCTATCTCCCATTCGCCGTGATCGTGCTGTTCCAGCACGAGATCCGCCGCGCGTTCGCCCGGATGGGAGCGAATCCGCTCTCCGCGATCTTCCGGCGCAACGGCTCATCGATTCCGTACGCCGCGATTCTCGACGCCTGCGACATCCTCGCGTCGCGTCGTGCCGGGGCGTTGATCGCGGTCGAGCGCTCGCAGTCGCTCCGTTCGTTCGAGGAGGGTGCGAAACCGCTCGATGCGCTCCTCTCGACGGAACTTCTCGTCTCGATCTTCAGTCCGGGTGGCCCGTTTCACGACGGCGCAGTGATCGTGCGCGGAAATCGTGTCGCGGCGGCCGGAGCGTTTCTTCCGCTGACTCCATCACCTGACCCGAAGCTCGCGCATGGGACACGCCATCGCGCGGCGCTGGGACTGAGCGAGGAAAGCGACGCGCTCGTGATCGTGGTTTCGGAAGAGAACGGCTCGATGGCGGCGGCGACCGAAGGGACGCTTCACGAGAACGTCGATCGCGGAATGCTGCATCAGCTCCTGGTCGAAAGGTTTGGCCGCGCGTGATGAGAAACCTGGGGCTCAAGATCGTCGCACTCGTTCTGGCGCTCGCGGTCTGGGTTGTCGTGTCAGCGCCGCGGCGCGAGCGGGCGGTCGAGAGACGTTTCTCCGCGTCGCTGTCGCTCATCGGCATGCCGCGCGCCTTCGTGATCACCGGACAGGTCCCCGACCAGTTCAGCGTGCGTCTTCGCGGTCGGAAGCCGGATCTCGATGCGCTCTCGTCGCGCAATCTCGAAGTCACAGTCGACATGGGATGGCTCGCGAGCGCGGGCGAGGCGACGATCACCGTGCAGCCGCGGGCCTTGAATGTGCCGCCCGAGGTCGAAGTGATGTCGATCGATCCGACGAAGTTCAGCTTCAGAGTCGAACGGCTGCGCCAGCGCACCGTGCTCATCCGTCCCTTTCTGATCGGCGAGTTGCCTGCGGGATACGTAGCAGGAGCCGCGAGCGCGTCTCCTGACCGCGCGCTCATCGCCGGGCCCGAGCCGCAGGTCGTCGCGATGACCGAAGTCGGGACCGAACGGATTATCATGACCGGCCGAACGGAAACATTCGTGCAGAACGTCGCGGTCGTTTCAGACTCGCCGCTGGTGCGAGTCATCGCGCCGGTCACCACGCAGGTCACGGTTCCGGTGCTTCCCGAGATCGGCCCGAATCCGGAAGCGGAACCGCAGAAAGACACGACACAATGAGGGTTCTCTTCGGAACAGACGGCATTCGTGCGAGAGCAGGGGAGTACCCGCTCGACTGCGCGACGATGTTCGCGCTGGGCGAATCGCTCGCGCATCGTCTGAAGGGTCGAGGCTCGAGAGTCGATGGTCAGGGGAGCGGGGTCGACACACGCCCGCGTGTGTTGCTCGGCATGGACACGCGCGAGTCGGGCCCTGAGATTGCACGCGCACTGATCGCCGGCATGGCGGCAGGCAGAGGGATCGGAGTGCTGATCGGCGTCATTCCGACGCCGGGCGTTGCGTACCTCTGCCGCATCAGCGATGCGGTCGCCGCGATCTCGATCTCCGCGTCGCACAATCCGTTCGAGGACAACGGCGTGAAGATCTTCGGCCACGACGGGATGAAACTTCCCGATGCGGTCGAGGAACAGATCGAGGATGAGATGCGCGCAATCCGGCGCGATCACGTCACGATCGACGACGACACGCTGCTCGCCGAGAGCCCCGAACTGATCGAAAAGTACGAACAGTTTCTTCTCAACGGCGTGGCGCCGGGAGCGCTCAAAGGGCGCAAGGTCGTGCTCGACACGGGGCATGGCGCGGCGTATCGGATCGGGCCCGAAGTCTTCCGCCGCGCGGGTGCCGAAGTCGTCGTCATCAACGACAAGCCGGATGGCCGCAACATCAATGAGAAGTCGGGAGCGCTTCATCCTGAGACGCTGGCGAAGACCGTCGTCGCCGAGAAGGCCGACTTCGGTGTCGCGTTCGATGGCGATGCCGACCGCGCCATCTTCGCCGACGACAGCGGCAGGATTCGCGACGGCGACGAGATCATCTACCTCTGGGCGCAGCATCTGCGTCGCGGCGGAAAGCTGACGAGCGATCGCGTCGTGACGACTGTCATGTCTAACTTCGGCTTCGAGCGGCAGCTTCGCGCCGACGGCATCGAGCTGCTGCGCGCGAACGTCGGCGACAAATACGTCCTCGAACTGATGCAGGCGCAGAACGCGATTCTGGGCGGCGAGCAATCGGGCCACATCATCGACCTCACGGTGCATACGACCGGCGATGGGATTCATACCGCGCTCGTCTTTGGCGAAACGCTCGCGGAGCAGCCTGTGAAGTTTTCGAAGATGAAGACTTTCGAGCCAATGCCGCAGCTTCTGCTCAACGAGAAGGTCGGCTCGAAGCCGGCGCTCGAGTCGTTGCCGAACTATCAGGCTGCGGCCGCGAAAGCGCAGAATGATCTTGGAGGGCGCGGCAGGATTCTCGTCCGTTACTCCGGCACCGAGAATCTCGTGCGCGTGATGGTCGAGGGAGAGGACGAGGCGCAGATCCGGAAAATCGGGGAAGAGCTGCGCGACGTTCTGCGGAATGAAATTGGCTGATCGCTGGAATCTGACCGGACGCACCGCGCTCGTTACCGGCTGCACGAGCGGAATCGGACTTGCCATCGGGGACGAGCTGCGAGACCTCGGCGCGACCGTCATCGGCGTCGCGCGCAACGAGTCGCGGCTGCGCGACTGGTGGCAGGCGCGCCCCGGCTCGCGGGGCATCGCGGGCGATGTGACCAGGAGCGATGATCGCGCGCGCATCTTCGCTGGGATCGACCGCCTCGACATTCTCATCAACAACGCCGGAACCAACATCCGCAAGCCGGCCACCGAGTACACCGACGAGGAGTATGCGCATCTGCGCACCGCGAATCAGGACTCGGTCTTCGCGATGTGTCGCGCTGCATATCCGTTACTGCAGGCGGCAGGCGAAGCTGCGGTCGTCAATATGGTCTCGGTCGCGGCTTTTCACGTCCTCGGAACCGGCGCGCCGTACGCGATGAGCAAGGCCGCGGTCGTTCAGCTCACGCGCGCGCTCGCCTCGGAGTGGGCGCGGGACGGGATCAGGGTCAACGCGGTGGCTCCCTGGTACATCAGGACGCCGCTCGCCGAGCCAGTCCTCAACGACCCGGCCCGGCTGGCAGCGATCCTCGCCAGAACGCCCGCCGGTCGGATCGGCGAACCGGCGGAAGTTGCTGCAGCCACAGCGTTTCTCTGCATGCCGGCCGCTTCGTACATCACCGGCCAGTGCCTGGCTGTGGATGGTGGGTTTGGCGTTTCGCCCGTCTTCGGCTGACCTTGCCACTATCTAGTGGCGCAACGGCTGAGCCGCTGCTATATTGCGCCGATTCATTTTTTAGGCTAGTGCGGGGAGACAGCGAAATGCCGAAGGTCCAGGGAAAGAGAGCCACCGCGACAGTGGCGCGCAGGGCAACGAAGGCAGCGACTCGCTTGAAGTCCGCGGCCCGCTCTGCGAAAAAACAGGTCAAGAGAGTCGCGGCGAAAGTCGTGGCGAAGAAACCGGTGAAGTCGGCGGCGAAAGCCGTGAAGAAACCTCTTCTGAGGGTCGTCCCGAAACCTGCCAGTGCTGCAAAACCCGTCAAACCCGTCAAAGCGGCGAAACCCGTCAAACCCGTCAAAGCGGCCAAACCCGTCAAAGCGGCCAAACCCGTCAAAGCGGCCAAACCCGTCAAAGCGGCAAAGCCGGTCAAACCCGTCAAAGCGACCAAACCCGTCAAAGCGGCAAAGCCGGCGAAGCCTGCGAAGCGGGTGGCCGCACCTGCACCTGCTCCGGTAGCGAAAGCGCCGGCCGCGCCGAAGCCTGAGGCCGCGAAGAAAACCCGCACGCGTCGAGTCCGCGCTCGCGTTCATTCGAACGGCGCGCCGGTTGCCGCGTGGTTGCCGCAGGGAGAGAAGCCGCGCCCTTCGTCGTTCATCC
>JAENWF010000036.1 GCA_016650215.1 Thermoanaerobaculia bacterium | reverse complement strand
GCGGTACTGCGCGAGGTCGAGACGCAGCGTGCCCGACACCGAGCGCATCGAGCGCACCTGCGCCGAGCCGCCGACGCGTGAGACCGAAATGCCGACGTTGATCGCGGGGCGGACACCCGAGTGGAAGAGGTCCGTCTCGAGGAAGATCTGACCGTCGGTGATCGAGATGACGTTCGTCGGAATGTACGCCGAGACGTCGCTCGCCTGAGTTTCGATGATCGGCAACGCCGTCAACGATCCGCCGCCGCGCTTGTCATTCAGCTTCGAGGCGCGCTCCAGAAGACGCGAGTGGAGATAGAAGACGTCGCCGGGGTATGCCTCGCGGCCTGGCGGGCGGCGGAGCAGCAGCGAGATCTCGCGGTACGCCTGCGCGTGTTTCGAGAGATCGTCGTAGATCACGAGCGCATGCTTGCCGTTGTAGAGGAAGTACTCGCCCATCGCGCACCCGCCGTACGGCGCGAGGTACTGCAGCGGCGCCGGCTCAGAGGCCGACGCGTTGACCACGATGGTGAAGTCCATCGCACCCGCCTCTTCGAGAGTGCGGACGACCTGCGCGACGGTCGACTTTTTTTGACCGATCGCGACGTAGATGCAGATGACGTCTTTGCCCTTCTGGTTGATGATCGTGTCGATGGCCACCGCGGTCTTGCCGGTCTGCCGGTCGCCGATGATCAGCTCGCGCTGGCCGCGGCCGATCGGAATCATCGCGTCGATCGCCTTCAGACCTGTCTGGAGCGGCTGCTTGACGGGGCTGCGGTCGATGACGCCGGGGGCAAGGCGCTCGATCGGGTACATCTCGGTCGCGGTGATCGGTCCCTTGCCATCGAGCGGCACGCCAAGGGGGCTGACGACGCGCCCGACCAGTCCGGGACCTACCGGGACGGACATGATGCGTCCGGTCCGCTTGACCTGGTCGCCTTCCTTGACCGCCGAGGCCTCGCCGAGAAGAACGCATCCGACGTTGTCTTCCTCGAGATTGAGCGCGAGTCCCGCGATGTTGTGCGGAAACTCGACGAGCTCACCGGCCATGACGCGCTCGAGTCCGTAGACGCGCGCAATCCCGTCACCGACGGACGTCACGGTACCGACTTCCTGGACGTCGACTCCGCGGCCGATGCCGGTCAACTGTTGACGAATAATCTCTGTTATTTCTTCTGCTTTTAAATCAACAGCCATTTGTTCTCCGATATATGGCTACGTTAACGAATCGCGAAATTTACTGATCTTGCCTGACACCGAGGCGTCGAAAATCGCGCTCCCCACCTTGGCGACGAAGCCGCCGAGCAGCGAAGGATCGGTCTTGATGTCGAGTTCCACCGTCTTCCCGGTCTTCTCGCCCAGAACGCGCGCGAGGTCCTGCATCTCGTCGGGCAAGAGCGTGCGCGCGCTCCGCACTTCCGCGATCGCGACACCCATCGCCTCGTTGACCGCGTGATGGATCCCCTCGAGAATCGCACCGAGGTCGTTGATCCGATTCGAGCGGACGAGTACTTCGAGAAATTTCACCGAGAGCTCGCCGAGCTTCATCTTCTTCGCGAGCTGCTGCGCGATCGCCATCTTCTGGTCGCTCGTGATGCCGGGATTCCCATAAAGCGCGCGCAGCTCGGCCGACATGGTCATTGCCGCCTCGAAGCGCATCAGCTCGCCGCGCACCGCGTTGGCCGCCTGCGGGGAGCCGGCAACGTCCATCAGGGCGCGCGCGTACGGCCGTGCGAAACGACGAATCATCCCTGCACCTCACGCAGATCCTGAAGACTCTGCTCGAAGAGCTTGCGCTGATCAGCTTCCGTGATCGTTTCCTTGAGGATTGCCGCTGCGCGAGCCGTCGCCAGCTCGCCGGCGTATTCGGTCAGTTCCTGCCGCGCGCGCTTCAAACGGTTCTCGACTTCGTTCCGCGCCGCCGCGACGATCTTCGCCGCCTCGGCCTCGCCTGCCGCGATCAGCTCGCGTTTCTGCCGCTCGCCATCCGTTTCGGCACGCTCGCGGATCGCGCGCACTTCCTGTTCGATCTGCGAGAGACGCGTCTGAATGTCACTCGCCACCTGATCGGCCTTTTCGCGGCGGACGCGCGCCTCATCGGCCGCCTGTCGGATCGTATCGCCGCGGCCGCGGACTGCATTGCGAACCGGTCCCGCGAGGATGTACGCGAGGACGCCGAAGAAGAGAATCATGTTGACGAGCTTGAGGACCCACGCCGGCATGCCGAAGTACGTCTTCTCATGGGGCGCCGCCGCGCCGTGCTCGCCACCGCCGCCGGCGGCCATGATCGGCGCCGCGATCAGAAGAACCGCGAGAAGAATCAATAGATGCTTCATACGGCTCTCCCGAGGATGCGCTCGACAGCCACTCGAGCAAGGCTTTCCGACTCGCGCCCGATTTTCTCGCGCGCTTCCTTCACATCGGACGACAGCCGCGCATCGGCTTCGGCAACGATTTTCTTTGCCTCGCCCTGCGTTTTCTCGACGACCTGCGTGCGAACCGCGGCCGCTTCGCCGCGGAAGCGTTCGCGCACCTGCGCGGCATCTCGCTTCGCCGCATGAAGCTGCGCCTCCATCTTTGTGGTCGCTTCGTTGAGGCGCGCCATCGACTCGTTGTAGAGACGTTCGGCAGTCGTAACCTCGGTCTCGCGTGCCTCGATGATCTCAGTCAGCGGCTTGAAGAAGAACCGTCGCACGACGAGATAGTTGAGGAAAAAGATCACGACGATCGCGAGCAGAGATAGATCGGGCTTCAGATTGATCTGCATACGTTGAGTCGGTGGATTCGCTGCCAGGGGAATCGCTGCGGCGGGAGCCACAGTACAAGCGCAATCCCAAAGCCGTGGCTTTTTACCATAAGGTCAGGAAGCTTGTCACCCCGTTGCTCTGTTCGGTTGCGCAGTGGGCGACGACTACAAATCGATCCTGGACCGGGCTGATGCATTCTTTGCAACGGTGATCGGGGAGCAACCGCAGAACCTCCAGTGCGGCCGCGGATGCTCGCTCTGCTGCTACGGCCTGTTCGAGATCGGGTCGGGCGATGTGCCGGTGATCGCCGACGGACTCGCGCGACTTGATCCGGCGCGGCGAAAGAAGGTCATCCGGACGGCGCAGGAGATGATGGCGTCGACGGCACATCCGAATCTTCGCGAGTGTGCGCCGGAAGAGAAGCAGGCGTTCTTTGATCGCACGTCCAGCCTCGCGTGCCCGGCCCTATCGGAGTCCGGCGAATGCCAGATCTACGATGCGCGCCCGCTCGTCTGCCGCACGTTCGGCCTCCCACATCGCGAGGGGGACACGTTCATCGGCGACATCTGCGAGTTGAACTTCACCCAGGCGACCGATGCTGAGAAGGAACGCGCCGCGTGGGATCTCGAATGGGAAGACGAGCTTGGGCCTGAGGACGAGTTCACGGTGCCGGAAGCGATCGTGATCGCTGCACGATTGAGGGGATGGTGACGCGTTACGAGGGCAGCGTCTGCCTTGTCATCCTGAGAGGCTGTGAGTAAATCAAACCCTGAGCGATGGGAAGGATGGCGGTTCTGTGTGGCGCCGTCGCCCCGCGGCGGCGCTTTCTGCGTCACTGGCGATCAATTTTCTTGAGGGCCTCAGAG
>JAENWF010000035.1 GCA_016650215.1 Thermoanaerobaculia bacterium | reverse complement strand
GACGGTGCGGCTCGTTTCCGAGGTGGCGGACCTTGTCTTTCACCTGTCGGTTTTGCTGAGTGATGCGGAGGTCGAATGGGGTGCGGTCGGCGCGGAGTTGGCGAAGCGCGGCAGGTGACAACATAATGCGGCAGCATGGACGAGTTGATAGCTGAGGCGCGCAAGGCGCGCGAGAACGCAGTCGCTCCTTTTTCGAAGTTCAAGGTTGGCGCCGCGCTTCGAACAGCCGCGGGAAAGATCTACCGCGGCTGTAACGTCGAGAACGCGACGTACGGCCTGACCGTCTGCGCCGAGCGCGTGGCGCTTCTCTCCGCGCTCGCGGCAGGCGAGAGGAAGTTCACCTCGATCGCGGTCATCACGCAGAGCCCTGAGCCATCAACGCCGTGCGGCCCCTGTCGACAGCTCATGTGGGAGTACTGCGGCGACATCGATGTCGCGCTCGCGAACCTCGGCGGCAAACGCGTCGATCACAAGCTCTCCGCACTCTTTCCTTTCCCCTTCAACTTCACTCTCGAGGAGTAACTCTTGCGCCGTTTCCTTCTTGCTTTAGCGCTCCTATGCGCGGCTCCGCTGCACGCTCTCCCCGCCGACATCGTGATCACGGGCGGCACCATCATCACGATGGCCGGCCCGAACATCGAGAACGGCTCGATCGTGATCACCAACGGGCGGATCATCGAGGTCGGCCGATCGGCAGATATCGACAAAAAGTACGAGCCGGCGACGACGATCAACGCCAAAGGGATGGCCGTCGTCCCTGGATTCGTCAACGCGCACACGCACGCACCGATGACGCTTTTTCGCGGCATCGCGGACGATCGCGATCTGATGGACTGGCTTACGAACTTCATCTTCCCTGCCGAGGCGAAGAACGTCGATGCAGAGTTCGTGAAGTGGGGAATGAGACTCGCGGCAGCGGAGATGATCCGCTCCGGCACTACGACGTTCGCTGACATGTACTACTTCGAGTCGGTGATCGCGCGCGAGGCGAAAGCGGCGGGTCTTCGCGCGGTGGTCGCCGAAACGATGATCGATTTCCCGGCGCCTGACAACAAGACATGGGCCGAAACGGTCGCGTACGTGAGGAAGTTCGTGGCGGAGTGGAAGGGCGACCGCCTCATCACGCCCGCGCTCGCGCCGCATGCACCGTTCACGGTGTCACGGGAGCATCTGAAGCAGGTGCGCGCGCTCGCGACTGAGCTCGGCGTACCGATTCTCATTCACGTCTCGGAGACGAAGGAAGAGCTCAGGCAGGTCGCCGAGCGTGCGAACGGCATGACGCCGCCCGCGTATCTCGACTCGATCGGCTTCCTCGGCGATGACGTCGTCGTCGCACATGGCGTCTGGCTCACGCCCGACGACATGCAGCGCTTCGCCGGCCGCAAAGTCGGCGTCGTCCACTGTCCCGAAAGCAACATGATGCTCGCCTCCGGCGTCGCGCCAATCATTCAGATGCAGCGCGCCGGCATTGACGTCGGGCTCGGCACGGACGGTCCCGCCGGCTCGAATAACAATCTCGACATGCTCGAGGAGATGGCGAGCGCCGCGCGGCTGCAGAAAGTGTTCCGCAATGACCCTAAATCGCTCAGCGCACGTGAGGTGCTCGAGCTTGCGACGATTGGCAGCGCGCGCGTCCTCGGACTCAGCGACAAGATCGGCACGCTCGAAGTCGGTAAACGCGCCGACGTCGTACTGATCGACCTCGACACAGCGAGAACGCAGCCGGTCTATTCACCCGAGTCGGCAATCGTCTACGCCGCATCAGGAAGCGCAGTCACCACGACCATCGTCGACGGCAAGATCCTCATGCGCGACCGCCGGGTGCTGACCGTCGACGTCGATGACGCGATCGCGAAAGCGAAGGAGTATCGCGTGAAGGTGTTGAAGAGCCTGGAGAAGGCGAAGGTGCCGTTGCCGTAGTCGATGAGCTGGCGTTAGCCACTAGAACTCATCCATCACCTGAGGGAACTTCCATCTCGCTTCGCGAATCTCCGCCTCGATGGCGTCCTGTTCGGGGGCGTTTGCGAGCTGCGGGACGTCCCAGTTCGCCATCCACATCGGGTTCATGTAGGGCAGCACAGCGACATTCTCGATGCGGTATGGCAGGCCGCGCTCGGCGAATCTGGCATTCAGGTGCGCGACGACATCTTTAGACGTCGGAATCTTCTCGCTCATCGAGACCGAGCTCCTTCATCCGCGACTGCAGCGTCCTCGTGGAGATCGCGAGGAGGTCGGCGGCCTCGCTTCGACTCTTCGTACGCCGAAGCGCCTCGGCGATCTTGATCCTTTCGACCGCCTGCGTCGCCCGATCAACCGCCTCCGAGAGCGTGCCGGTAAGATCGATCGCATCGCCCAGCAGATCCTGCGCGGCGCGCGAACCCGTGGCGAGATGGAGATCAGAGACCTCGATCGTGCTTCGCTCACAAAGGATCGCAGCGCGCTCGATGCAGTTCTCGAGCTCGCGGATGTTGCCGGGCCAGTCGTAGCCGCGCAGCGCCGTGCGCGCTTCCTCCGAAATGTTCAGTTGCGGTTTCCCGAGCTCGCGCGCGAACCGCTGCACGAAGTGATCGGTGAGTGCTCCGATGTCGTCGCGGCGCGCACGGAGCGGCGGCACGACCACGGGGAAAACGTTCACGCGGAAGAAGAGGTCCTCGCGAAAGCGCCCCTGCTTCACGTCATCCGCGAGATTCCGGTTCGTCGCGCAAATGATCCTGATGTCGGTCTCGATCGTTGCGCTTCCACCGATCCGCTCGAAACGGCGCTCCTGAATGACGCGAAGCAGTTTCGACTGAATCGCATGACCGAGCTCCGCGATCTCGTCGAGAAAGATCGTTCCCGTATCAGCAAGCTCGAATTTGCCGAGCTGCCGTCCCGTCGCTCCTGTAAACGAGCCCTTCTCATGCCCGAAAAGCTCGTTCTCGATGAGCGTGTCGGGGATTGCGGCACAGTTGATTGCCACGAACGGCCGTGAGGCACGCGAGGAGAGCTGGTGGATGGCGCGCGCGAACAGTTCCTTCCCCGTCCCCGACTCCCCCTGCAGTAGAACGGTGGAGTCGGTTTGCGCGACTTTCTGGACCGCCTGCGAGAGCAAGACCATCGATGCAGACTCGCCGATGATTGCCGGCAGCCGGTAGCGTTTCTGGAACTCTTCGCGCAACAGAAGGTTTTCCGAACGAAGCTCACGATGCTCGCGGCAACGGCGCAGCAGGATCAGAAGATGATCGATGTCGAGCGGCTTCTGAATGAAGTCGTACGCGCCGAGCTTCATCGCCTCGACCGCGTTCTCGATCGTGCCGAACGCCGTCATCACGATGACCGGGCAATCAGGGTCCGACTCGCGCGCCTGTTTGAGCACCTGGATCCCGTCGGCTTTCGGAAGGCGAAGGTCGGTCAGAACAGCGACATACCGGCGCCCTTCCGCGAGCTTGCGCATCGCATCGCTCCCGGTTGCCGCGATCTCGACCTCGAGACCTTCGGCCTCGACCGTCTCGCGGAGCATCAGCGCAAGCGATTCCTTGTCCTCGACGATGAGCAGGCGTTTCATCTCATTCCGAAATACGAGAGGATCCGCGAGCGAATCGTCTTTTCCTCTTCCTCGGGCGAGTCCGCCTGCATCTCATGCAGGCGCGAGCGCCGCTCAGTGACGTTGCGGGAGAACGCCATCGCCAGCTCGGGATGGCCCACGAGAATCGGTTGCAGATCGTCCTTCCTGATCTCGATCGCCGTCACGTCGGTGAGCGCGACAACATCCGCCGTCCGCGTCTCGCCCGTGAGGAGCGCCATCTCACCGAACACACTGCCGGCACCGAGTTGCACCACCTCGCGTAACTCGGACGTCGTGTTATCCGTAATCCTGACCGAGACGGTCCCGTCGTGAACGACGAACATCGAGTCGCCCTCGGTGCCGTGGCGAATGATCGACTCTCCGCGCGAGTAGTCATGCACACGCGCGGCTCCAGCGAGCTCTGCGCGCACCTCGGCGGACAGAGGACCGAAGAGCTCGACTTCCGCCAGCCGCCGTCCGATGTCCTCCGGGGCGCGCTCCCCCTCAGCCTGTTTCGATGGCCGGTAACGCTGAAAGGAGCGGATCGGGAACGGAATCGAGATCTCGTTGCGCCGGAGCGCGTACCAGACCGCCTTCTTCACGTCCGCGTCGATGCGGTCGCGGTTGTGATACTCGCGCGTGAAGTACTTGATCTCGTAGATGACGGATGAGTCGCCGAACGATCCGACGCGAGCGAAACAGGGAATCTCACGCCCGACCCCATCGACATTCTGCGCGGCATGCGTGAGCACTTCGATCGCTCTCGCAGGCGGCGTGCTGTAGTCGATGCCGACCTGAATGATCCGGGCGTTGAGATTTCCGCGCGGAAAGACCTCGAGCCGCTCGCGCGCGAGCAGGGAGTTCGGCAGGATCAGAACGCTGTTGCCGGCAAACGTGCGGATCCTCGTCGCGCGCCAGTTCAAGCCTTCGACGACACCGATCCATTCGCCTGACCTCACCACGTCGCCGACTTCGAACGTGTCCTCCATGTGAAGCGCGATTCCGGAAAAGAGATTGCCGAGTGTCTCCTGAAGGGCGAGACCGAGGATCGCCGCGAGCACGGTTCCGGCCAGGAGCGCCCGGCCGATGTTCACGCCGAAAATCTTGTTCACGATGAACGCGAAGAAGGTGAAGTAGAGCAGGAGCGCGATGATGTCGCGGAGCAGCCTGGGCGCGGGGACCCCACGCCGGCGCGTCACGAAAACCTCGAACACGAAGGCGTCGAAGAGCCGCACAAGAACGAAGATCAGAGGGACGAATGCCGCGAAGTAGAGCGCCTTCTCGATGTTCGGCTGATACTCGGAGGCGAGAGGCTTCAGAAGAATCAGGTAGTAAAGGCCGAAGAGAACAGCGCTCGCGACCAGAGGAAAAAAGAGCTTCGTCTGCTCGCGCCTCAACTCGCCCCATCCTTGCGCCGCTCGCGCGCGAGCCCCAGCAGATCCTTCACTCCGATGATCAGATGGATGACGCCGAACCCCGACACGAATCCGCGCACGAATGGATTATCCGCCATGACTCCGACGGCGAGATTGCCGTGGAGCAGCGAGTTCAGGGTCCAGAGTCGAGTCCAGGGAACGACGGTGAAGAAGAGTCCCGCCTCGAGGCAGTAGAGCGCGTAGAAAAGCGGCAGGGACATTCGCGCGTCATTGTAACGATTGTGAGCGCGCGGCTGTCAGGACTGTGGCAGGCGTGGTGCTTCCGGGGGCTGAGAGGGCGCCGCCGCAGGTTCGGCGGCGCCCTCGCAGAATCAATCAGATCTCAGTCGGGGTTTCTCTTCACTCGTCCTTCACGCCCACCGCCGCTGCTCGAGCGGCCGGAGGAACCGGAATCGCGGCTGCCGCTGCTGCTCGAAGATGGTGGGGGTGACGATTCACGCGAGGGTGAACGGTCGACGCTTGGCTGCCGTGCCGGCGGTGAGGACGACTCGCGCTCGCGGCTTCGGCTGCCGCTGTCGGCGCGAGGTGCCCGGGGAGACTCCTCTCGCTCGCGGCTGCTCGGACGCTCGACTCGCGCGCCACCGATGCGGTCGATCACTCGCCGCGGAACATCACTACCGCGCTCAGATGCAGCCGGCGTTTCGTCTTCACGGGCCGGCGCGCTGCCGCGCACTGCTCGACCGCGCCACGAATCCTCTCGCGGAGCCGGCGTCGTGGACTCCGGCGTACGCGGCGCCGGCTGATCGACGCGCAACGGACGGTCGCCCGAACGTTCCACGCGGTCGCGCCATGATGGTGTGGTGCGCGGTTCGCTCGACTCTTCGCGGACGGCCGGCCGGCCAGAAGAACCGCCACGGTCAATGCGTCCCGGAGATTCTTCGCCGCGGTCCTGCCCGCGATTGACCCGGCCGGTCGTGCCACTTCCCGCCGGCGCGCCGCCGGTTGCCGGCGTGACGTTCCCGCGACCGATCGTTCCAGTTCCGCCGCCGCGGCCACTCGGTGCGGTGCTGCCGGCGGAAGTACCGGGCGCAGACGCGACGCCGTCGGCGGGACGAGTGCGGGTGATGCGATCGCGCACGGTTGCGCTCAGCTCGGTATCGCGCCGGAAGAATGGGGTCATGTCGGTCGCCGGCGAACGAGTCCCGCCTGATTCGCCCGTCCAGCGGCGATTGATTGCCGCGGCCGGATCGCGGAACTCTTCACGCGTGAAGCGTGCAGGTCCGCCGGAAATCGTGGCGTAGTCGCCGCCCTGGCGGGAGATGCGATTTCGAATCGCATCGGTAGTCAGCGCGGCGCGGTCCACGCGATTCGAAACGATCGTGTTCGCGTCGATGAACGTCCACGGTCGAAGATCGATCTCGCTGACTCTCACCCGTCCGTTGAAACCAAATCCGAAGTCGAGACCTGCGCGGTGATAGGGCCGGTACGCCCAGTTGTAGTACGGGCGATAGCAGTCGTACCAGCCGGATGGAGCCCAGCCGACATACCCGTTGCCGTACCACCAGTAGACCCAGGCGGGAGCGTAGCCGGTACCCGGAAGCCAGAACCATCCGTTGGAAGGCTCGTACGACCAGCGGCCGTAGTGATACGGAACCCAGCCCCACGGCTCGTACGAGACCCAGGTGAGACATCCGTTGCGGCTGCGAGCCCAGTTCCCGTGAAAGTACGGGCGCCATCCGGCGGAAACCGTCGGACGCCAGCCGTAACCGTATCCGTTGATGTAACTCCACGAGCCGTTACGCGAGAGCTCGTCGTCGTAGTACGCGAGTGAGCGGTCGAGATAGCGGCTGGCGGGAGCACCGTAGCGCTCAGCGCGACGAAGGAACCAGCGCTCGAAGTCATCCGCGGACGAGGCGGACCCGCTCGCATTATCGTAGAGGCCACGATCGTCTACTTCGGCCTCTTCCCCACGGCGCATGCGCGTCGTCCGATTCGGGGTCCGAACTTCGATGGCTCCGTCGAACACGCTGACGCGATCGTGACCGCGCGTATCGGCTTCGACGGAGAAGACCGCTTCATCGTCCGCGAAGTACGTCGCGTTCGGAGTGTCCAGGCGAACGTTATCGCGCCCTTCATCGGCGCGATAAAACATCACCTTGCCGTAGCGCAGCTCGATGACGGTCTCGTCTGCCTCCCCATCGTAGTTGCCGAGGAGCGAGCGAAAGCGAACCGCTGTCGCGCGGTCGAGCGCAAGGACATTTCCGTCCGCGAGGCGGATCTCTGAGCGACCGCGGCGGTTCGTGATGACTTCGTCGCCGGCGTAGACCGGCAGATTCACACGCGCGTCGACGTCACGTTCATCGCCGGACTGCCGGACGACCGTGCCGCCATCGTCGTATGAAAAGTACGACTGATGTTTTTCCCGCGCGGCCTGCGCGGGAAGCGCTGCGGTGAGCGCGAGAAGCATGAGCAGTGTCAGTTTTCTCATTGGACCTCTCCAGTATCTGCAGCCTTCCCGCTGCGCGCCACATGCCACGACACGGATGAGTATTCCGCGTGTATTTCTAAAGAGTTAGCGCGAATCGGACGTTGCGTGTCCGCGGGCGTTGTCCACTTGCGAGGAATCAGCGTCCTTTATGGAGTGCGGCACCCTCTTATTGCGCTGTCGCCGCGGCCGGAGGAGCCGCTACGTTCCGTACGTGAGCCGGTCGGCCAGGATTCTCGGGAGGCCTGCCTTCACGATCGCGTTCTGCGTTTTTTCGATGTCGTACGCGACGCGGAAAAACTGAACGGTGAACCTCTTCGAATCGAAGACTGCGAACGACGCGGCTGGATTGCGGTCGCGAGGCTGGCCGACGGAGCCGGGATTGATCAGGTAGCGGCTTTCCCGATTCAGGCGGTACGTTTTCTCGTCGCGAACGGCAACGCCTGAGACCTGCCGGTGCGCGTCGATCGAGAAGACGACCGGCAGATGCGTATGCCCGTAGAGGATGACCGGCGCGTCGTAGAGAGCGAGGATCTGCGCCGCGTGATGCTCGGTGAACACATACTCGTCTTCGTCGTATGGCGAGCCATGGCAGAGCATGACCCCCTCGTGCAGACGCGGTCCCTGCGGGAGACCTCGCAGGAAGTGACGATTCGGTCCGCTCAACCGCCCGCGAGTCCAGAGCGCGGCCTGGCGCGCTGGCGGATTGAAGCTCTCCGCCTCGTCGAGTCCCGCCGCGACGCGGTCGTGATTGCCACGGATATAGAGCTTCTTCCCATGGATGTTGCGCATGACATCGAGCACCTGATTCGGCTCGGCGCCATAGCCGACGAAATCGCCGAGGCAGACGATCTCGTCGATCCTTTTCCTGCGGACGCGGCTCATGACGGCGCGCAACGCCTCCGCGTTGGAGTGCAGATCGCTGACGATGAGCGCTCTCAAGCGCGCCCCCCCGCGAGGAATCGCTTCGGCATCTCGAGCACGATCCTTTCTGCGATCTCGCCCGGCGTCTCCTCCTCGCGGATGTCGACCGTCATGTCGGACATCCGGTAGAAGCGGATGCGGCTCTGGAAGAGCTCGTGTGCGACGACGTCATCACGGAACATCGGGCGCTCCGCCGCCTTCTCCCCCACCCTCGCGCGAAGAAGCGAGTAGGGAGCGGACAGATAGACGGACAACCCCTCCGACTGGATGAACTGGATGTTCTCCTCGAACGTGAAGGTTCCGCCGCCGGTTGCGACAACGCCACGTTCGAGGTACCTGGTCGCGCGGAGGATGTCGCGCTCCCGCTTTCGAAAGTACGGTTCGCCGTGCGCTGCAAAGATGTCCTTGATCGTCATCTGTTCCGAACTCTCGACCATCTCATCGAGGTCGAAGAAGGGCGCTTCAATCCGGGCGGCCAGTTCACGGCCGATCGTCGTTTTTCCGGCGCCCATGAACCCGACCACGTAGACCTTCATTGCCGCGGCCTCTACCGCTCGAACGTCTCCATAAAACGCGTCGACAGGTCGCCGCGGAGGAAGCTGGGATCGTTGAGGATCGCGCGGTGGAGCGGAATGCTGGTCTTGACCCCCTCGATGATGAACTGCTCGAGCGCGCGCCGCCCGCGGGCAATCGACTCTTCGCGGTTCTTGCCGCGAACGATCAACTTGGCAATCAACGAGTCGTAGTGCGGCGGCACCACGTAGTCGCGGTACGCATGCGTATCGACGCGGACTCCCGGTCCCCCGGGCAGATGCAGTTCGCGAATTCTGCCGGGGTTCGGCGCAAACGTGACCGGATCCTCGGCGTTGATACGGAACTCCATCGCGTGCCCGCGCAGGCGGAAATCGCCCGTCGGTACCGACAGCTTCTCTCCTGCTGCGACTCGAATCTGTTCCTTCACCAGGTCGATACCTGTCACCTCTTCGGTCACCGGATGCTCGACCTGGATGCGGGTGTTCATCTCCATGAAAAAGAACTCGCCGTCCTGGTAGAGGAACTCGATCGTCCCGGCGTTCACATAGCCGACGGCGTCGCAAAGGCTCACTGCTGCGTCGGACATTTTCTTGCGCGTCGCATCGTCAAGCGCCGGAGACGGCGATTCCTCGATCAGCTTCTGATGCCGCCGCTGGATCGAGCATTCGCGCTCGCCAAGCGCGACGCGCCGCCCGTGGGTGTCGCCGAAAACCTGGATCTCGATGTGCCGCGGACGCTCGAGGTACTTCTCGAGGTAGACATCGGGGACACCGAATGCGCGTTCCGCTTCATGCCGCGCCGTCTCGAACGCGTTCTGCAGATCGCCCTCACCCCAGCAGATGCGCATCCCGCGGCCTCCGCCACCGGCGGCTGCCTTCAGGATGATGGGAAAGCCGATCGCCTTTGCGACATCGAGCGCTTCGGATGATGTTCGCAGCGGTCCCTCGCTCCCCGGAATGATCGGCACGCCGGCTTTCCTGGCGGTCTCGCGCGCCTTCGCCTTGTCGCCCATAAGGCGGATCGCCTCAGCGGAGGGGCCGATGAACGTGAGCTGGCACTCGTTGACGATCTCCGCGAAATGGGGGTTCTCCGAGAGGAATCCGTAACCGGGATGAATCGCGTCGGCGCCGGTGATCTCAGCGGCCGCGATGATGCTCGAGATGCTGAGGTAACTCTGTTTCGAGAGCGCAGGACCGATGCAGACGTCGTCATCCGCGTAGCGAACGTGCAGCGAGTCGCGATCGGCCTCCGAGTGGACGGCGACAGTCTAGATGCCCATCTCCTTGCAGGCAAGGATGACGCGCAGCGCGATCTCGCCGCGATTGGCGATCAGTATTTTGGAGAACATAGGAAGGGTTACTGGAGCTTCACAGCGAACAGTTTCTCACCGTACTCGATGGGCTGTCCGTTCTGAGGATAAATCTTCGTGAGGACACCTTCCACGTCGCACTCGATCTCGTTCATGAGCTTCATCGCTTCGATGATGCAGAGGACTTTCCCCAAGCTCACTCGATCGCCCGGATTCACGAACATGTCCGATTCGGGGTTCGGCGAACGATAGAACGTTCCGACGATCGGGGAGGTGATGATGTGCAGCCCCTCATCCTCCGAGGGGGGCGGAGCGGCCGGGGGCGCGCCTCCCTGGG
>JAENWF010000034.1 GCA_016650215.1 Thermoanaerobaculia bacterium | reverse complement strand
TGCATGACGTGGCGCCGGCTTCAGCCGGTGGCTTTTCGTCCCCTCTCCAACGCGATTGACTCGGTGCCTCCGTTGATCCTTCGCCGTCTTCGCGGCTCAGGATTGGCTTGCGGCATCCCTGATGTCTTCGAGCGCCATCTCCATCCGCTCGCGATGCGTTCTGAACGACACGACGCAGATGCGCAGCACGAAGCTGCCGTTGACGGTCGTCGGCGTGAGCATGACCCGTTTCTTCGCATTGACCTTCTCGAGAAACGATCGATTCAACGAGTTCAGATCGGCGCCCGGCCGAACCAGCCGGAATGCGACGATCGACAACTGCGGCTCGGCGACAATCTCGATCCCTTCGATTTTCCTCAATTCCCCGGTCGCCCAGATGGTGAGGTCGAGTTTCTCGTCAAGTAGTTGACGAAAGACGCCGATACCGAACAGCTTCACCGGAAGCCAGACCCGGAGCCCGCGAAAGTCGCGAGAGAGCTCCGGCGAGATCTCGCAGAAATCGACGAGCGCCTCATCGTCCTGCATCGGCGGAAGGTAGTCCGCCGTGTGGCTGTGCGCGCGGCGCAGCGCCTGCGCATCGCGAACGACGAGCCCTCCAGTTCCGTACGGCAGAAACAGCGTCTTGTGCGGATCGAGCACGACCGAGTCGGCCTGCTCCATCCCGCGCAGCGCAGCGTGCCCGCGCGAGGTCAACGCGAAGAACCCGCCGTACGCGCCGTCGACGTGAAACCAGAGCGACTCGCTTTTCGCGATGCGCCCGATCTCTGCGAGATCGTCAACGGCGCCCGTATTCGTTGTCCCGGCGCTGCCGGCGACAAGAAACGGTATCCAACCCTCTTCCCGGTCGCGCGCCACCGCCTCGCAAAGCGCGTTGGTCTGCATCCGGAACGTCTCGTCCGATGGAATCTCGCGAACGTTCTCATACGGAAACCCCGCCAGGCTCGCGGCCTTTTGAAACGAGTGATGCACCTGGTCGGAGCAGTAGAGCGTGCCGCGAAGAAAGTCCGCGGGAAGGCGCTCCTTCCGTGCGGTTACGATTGCGATGAAATTCGCGAGTGACCCGCCGCTCGTCAGCACGCCGCCCGAGCCGGCGCCGAAGCCGACGATCTCGCAGAGCCAACGCACGACATTCGCCTCGAGCTGTGCGAGCGCAGGCGCCGCGGCGAAGACGCCGACGTAGCGGTTCACCGAGTCGGCGATCAGATCCGCGATCGCGGAGTGGAAGATTCCGCCCCCGGGGATGTACGCGAGATATCCGGGCCCCGCGGCGTTGAACGACCGCGGCACCATTTCGTTGAACAGGGAGTCGAGCAGCAACTCGTACGGTGTGCCTGTCTCAGGCAACGGCTCGATGAGCGTCCGCGCGAACTCGTCCGCCCCTTCAACATTCGCCGCCGGCTGATGGGGCAGCGACACGACGTGCGCAACGATCCTTCGCATCGCCTCATCCACGAGACGATGCATCTCGTCGCCCGAGGGCTCGAGCGGGAACCCGCTCACCATATGTCGCAGCGCTTCGCCGCTTCGCGGACCATCCTGCTGCCTGTCGGGCATCCGAAGGCGCGCGCGAACTCCGGCATGTTCGCCACGGTCCCGTCGATGCGGAACTGGGCCGCTGCATGAGGATCGGTCACCGCACGTTTGCGCGCCTCCTCATGCGACATGTTCTGCCCCCAGATCTGTGCGAAGCCGAGGAAGAAGCGCTGTTCAGGCGAGAAGCCGTCGATGATTTTCCGCTCCTTCCCTTCAAGCGATTTCTGATAGGCGCGAAACGCGAGCGTCGCGCCGCCGAGGTCTGCGATCGCCTCGCCGGTGACGAGCAGGCCCTGCAGATTGAGGCCGGGCTCGACATTGAATTCACCGTATTGATTCTGGATGCATTCCGCGCGCGCCTGAAAATTCTTCAGATCCGCTTCGCTCCACCAGTTGCGCAGGTTGCCCGCCGCGTCGAACTTCGAGCCGCGGTCGTCGAAGCCGTGCGTCATCTCGTGACCGATCACCATGCCGATGCCGCCGTAGTTGAACGCCTCGTCGGCGTTCGGGTCGTAGAACGGCGGCTGGAGAATCCCGGCGGGAAACGTGATGAAGTTTCGCGCCGAGTTGTAGCTCGCGTTGACGGTCGACGGAGTAAAGACTCCCCATTCGTTCGGATCATCGGCCTTTCCAACGCGAGCGACCGAGCGGCGGAACTCGTAACGGCGCGCTGCTTCGAGGTTGCGCGCGAACGAGTCACGCGTGATCGCGAGCGACGAATAATCGCGCCACGCATCGGGATAGCCGATGCGCCGTTTGAAAGCGTCGAGCTTGGCCTCCGCCTCCCGCTTCGTGTCCGGCCCCATCCATTTCAGCGCTGGAATGTCCTCGCGCAGCGCGGCCACGAGGTTGTCGATCAGCTCGTTCATCTTCCGCTTCGATTCGGGAGTGAAGTTTCGGCGGACGTACTCCTGCCCGGCGAGGTGCCCGAGACTCGCATCGGCGAGCATCACGCACTGCTTCCAGCGTGGAGTCATCTCCTGCTGACCCGAAAGCACGCGGCCACGGAAGGAGAAGTCCTGCGCGACAAAGCGCGCGGGTAGCGCGGGAGCGGCCGCGTCGATGACGTTCCAGCGGAGGTAGGCCTTCCAGGACTCGAGTGGCCACTCGTCGAGGAGGCGATGCGCCTGCGCGAAGAACTCAGGCTGAGCGAGGTTGATCGTCTCGAGTCCGCCGAGGCCGATCTCGCCGAGGAACACGCGCCACTGGAAGAGCGGCTGGGACGCATCGAGTGCCGCGACCTCTTTGATGTTGTAGACCTTCTCGGGGATCCGCTGTTCGGCGCGCGGCATCGACGCGCGAGCAAGCTCGGTCTCGAGCGCGATCACCCGTTCGGCATCTGTCTGCGCCTTGAGCGGATCTGCACCTGCGAGCGCGAACATCTTCGCCACGTGCTCGACGTACTGCTTGCGGGTTTCCCGGAAGCGGTCGTCGTCGCGGAGGTAGTAGTCGCGGTCGGGAAGCCCGAGCCCTCCCTGGGTGAGTGCGGCGATGATGATCTCGCTGCGGTGATAGTCGTTCTGCACGTTGAAGCGATAAACGGGATTGCCGCTCCGCGGCTCGACGCCGAACGATGCCACCGGCGCTTGCTGGAGGCGGTGGATCTCAGCGACGAGCGCGCGGCGGTCGGCGATTGCGTCGATGCGTGAGATGGTGGCCGCGACCGGTGCGATGCCCTGCACCTCAATCGTCTTCTCGTCGACGCATGAGGCGTAAAAGCCGCCGCTCTTGCCTTGATCGCCCTCGAGGATCGAGCGAAGAGTCTGCCTGTTCCGTTCGGCGACCTCCTCGAAGCGGCCGTAGCGGCCGAACGACGGCGGCAGAGGATTCGCCTTTCGCCAACCTCCGGCGGCAAACGCATAAAAGTCATCGCAGGGGGCGACCGCACGATCGAGTTGCGTGAGGTCATAGCCGGCCGGTTGCGGCCGGGACGGCTCCGACGACGGCAGCTTGGCGGTCGCGCAGGCAGCGGCAAGGAGAACGAACGGAATCAGTCGTCGCATGACGCGCGCATTTTAGTTCTGCTTCTAGAATACGCGGATGCGCCTGGCATTTTCGCTGCTCCTCCTACTCACGACCCTCACGACCCTCACTTTCAACGCACAGCCGGTCGATACCGCGCGCATCGACCGTCTCGCACAGGAAATGACCGCCACATGGAAGATCCCCGGCATTGCGGTCGCGGTAGTCAAAGACGACAAGGTCGTGTTCCTCAAAGGATATGGGGTGCGCGAGATCGGCACGGCACAGCCGGTCACTCCCGACACGCTTTTCCAGATTGCGTCGGCGACCAAGGCCTTCACCACGACGGCAATGGCGATGCTCGTGGACGACAAGAAGATGAGCTGGGACGATCCGGTTCGTAAGTACCTCGACTACTTCCGGCTGAGCGATCCCTGCGCCGACTCGCTCGTCACGCTCCGCGACATCGTCTCTCACCGCACCGGCCTTTCACGCAACGACGAGCTCTGGGACTACGGCCCATGGTCGCGCGAGGAGATTCTCCGGCGCATCGGCGCCGTCAAACTGAGCAAGCCGTTCCGCAGTGCCTATCAGTACCAGAACATCATGTTCATGGCCGCGGGAGAAGCGGCCGCGTCGGCGGCGGGGATGCCATGGGATCAGCTTCTCGAGACGCGCATCTTCGGACCGCTCGGAATGCGGAGCACGGTCATCGCGGAGACCGCATGGACAAAGGCCGAGCACGCATCGGCACACCGCTTCGACGATGCGACAGGCGTGACGTCACGTGCCGAAATGTACGACTACGAAAGTCTCGGGCCGGCCGGCTCGATCAAGTCGAGCGCACGTGACATGGCGCAGTGGCTCCGGTTCCAATCGGGAAACGGGACGATCAATGGGAAGCGACTGATGTCCCCGGAGGCGCTGGCCGAAACGAAAACGCCGCAGATGGTGCTGCCCGATACCGAGTCGACGCGACTCGACAATCCGGAGACGAACATCAACACGTACGGCCTCGGCTGGCGGATTCAGGACTACCGGGGTGAACTGCTGGTCTCGCACGGCGGCGCACTGAACCGCTTCCGTGCGCAGGTCAATCTGCTGCCGAAGCAGCGCGCCGGATTCGTGATCCTCTCAAACAGCGCGCGTGGCTATGGGGTCATCGCGTTACGCAACGCGCTCGCCGATCTCCTCACCGGCCAGAAGCCGCGCGACTGGAACGCGTACTACCTCGGACGCGAGAAAAAGGAGGTCGGCGACGCGGAGAAATCAAAGAGCGAGCGCCAGACCAAACGCCGTCAGGGCACACGCCCTTCGCGCGAGATCGAAGCGTATGCCGGCGTTTACTCGAGCGACGCCTATGGCGAGGCGCGCGTCAGCGTCGAGAACGGCGCGCTCGTCGTGCAGTGGCAGCGGCTGCGGATTCCGCTCGCCCACTATCACTTCGACACGTTCGCGGCGGTCGTTCCGGAAGAAGACATCGACGAACTGGTGACGTTCCGGCTCAACGCGGAGGGAGACGTCGCGTCATTCGGCCTGTTCGGACAGGAGTTCAAAAAATGAGTCATTCCGAGCCGCGGAGACGGCTAGGAATCTGGGAGGGAGGAACCCCGCTCCCCCGCCCAGATTCCTCGCTTTCGCTCGGAGGCGGAGAGTTGCGCGCTCGCGTCGCCGCGGGGGCGGGGCTGCCGTGACGGCGAAACGGACGCGCAAGCCAATGCGTGTGATGCGTCTCATCGCCAGGCTCAACGTCGGCGGGCCGGCGCGGCATGTGGTCTGGCTCAATGAAGCCCTCGCCGCCGACGAGTTTCGCGACGAGTTCGAGCCGCTGCTCGTTACCGGCACCGTTCCGGACGGCGAAGTGGACATGACGTCGTTCGCCGCGGCGCGCGGCGTGACGCCGATCATCGTCCCGTCGATGAGCCGCGAGATGTCGGCGCACGATCTGTTGGCGGTGTGGGACGTGTGGCGGCTGATGGTGCGCTCGCGGCCCGACATCGTACACACGCACACGGCCAAAGCGGGCGCGGTGGGACGGCTGGCCGGGCTGCTTTACCGCTTCGTCACGCCGTCGACCTTGCTCCTGCGCCCGCGGCGATGCCGGTTCGTACACACGTACCACGGCCACATCTTCCGGCACTACTACGGCGCGACGAAGACGCGCATCGTGCTCTTCATCGAGCGTCTCCTCGCCCGGATCAATACCGACCGCCTGATCGTCCTCGGCGAGCAGCAACTCCATGAGATCCGCGACACGTTCGCGATCGGCCGGCCGGAGCAGTACGCGATCGTGCCGCTGGGCATGGACTTCTCCGTGCTGCACGGCAAGTCCGATACGGGCGCGGCGTTGCGCGCGACGTGGGGCATCGGGGCGACGGAGACGGTCGTCGGCATCGTCGGCCGGCTGGCGGCGATCAAGAATCACGATCTTTTTCTGAGAGTGGCCGCACGGACGAAAGGCAGCACGCGTTTTGTGGTGTATGGCGATGGCGGCGAGCGCGATCGCCTCGTGGATCGCGCCGCGGAGCTGGGGATCGAGAACCGCGTCGTGTTCGCCGGCACGTGCGAGGTGGATGAGATCTACGCGTCGCTCGACGTTGCCGCGCTCACCTCGCGCAATGAGGGGACGCCGCTGGCGATCATCGAGGCCATGGCGGCCGGCAAGCCGGTCATCAGCACGGCCGTCGGCGGCGTCGTCGATCTGCTCGGTCCCGTCGAGCGACGCGTCACCGCGAACGGCTCGTTCTTCGAGATCCGCGAGCGCGGACTCACGGCGAGCTCCGATGACGTGGCCGGTTTCGCCGCAGGCCTCGAGCATCTCCTGCACGACGAACCGCTGCGACGCCGGCTCATCGAGCGAGGCAAGTTGTACGTCGAACGAGTGCACACGAAGCAACGCCTCGTCGACGATATCGTCGGCATCTATCGAGAGCTCGACCGCTGACGTATGCACGATCACCTCGCCGCGGTCTCGCTGACGTTGTTGGCCTACGCCGCGATCGCGCTCTCGTACTTCGGTTGGGGATCTGTAGCGGCGCGCGTGCTTCGCCTCACGGCATCCAACGGCGTGATGCGGGTCTGGCTGGGATGGGCGGTCGCGCTCCTGATCTTCCAGGCGCTCCATCTCTTCGTTCCGCTGAACACCGTCGTCATCGCGCCTGTGTTCCTCGGCGGGATCGCGCTCGCGATTCCACGCGCGGTCTTGCGTGCCCGAGGACTTCGCCTCAAGCGCGGCCGAATGATGTGCGTGGCAAGCCTGGCGATGGTGATCGCGGTCGTCGCCGCCTGGCTTGCATCGCGCTCAATGATCGTGCCTCGGATCTATGACACCGGGCTCTATCACTTGCACGCAATCCGGTGGATCAACTCCTTCCCGATCGTTCCCGGACTCGGCAATCTGCACGGGCGGCTGGCGTTCAACCAGGCCTTCTTCACGTATGCAGCCTCGCTCAACGTCGCGCCGCTCCTTACGAACGGAAGCAGGATCGCGAACAGCTTCCTCTTTCTTCTCACAGCCGCAACGTTTCTGGCGCGCATGCGTCCGGCGGCGACGCGACCGGCATTGCTGCTGGAGTCTCATCCCTTCGAGTACCTGTCTTCGCTTTTCGCACTTCCGATCCTCGGGTACCTGGCGCTCTCACCCGCTCTCACCGCGCCGACGCCCGATCTCGCCACGGACCTCCTCCAGCTGGTGATGTTCGTGACACTCACCGGCGTTGCACACCACTGGGATGGCCAGGACTCGGCCGACAAGACCGCAATGCTCGCGATCCTGGCGGCGACCGCGATCACGATCAAACTGAGCAATCTCGCGTTCTCGCTCGTGGTGATGGCCATCGCATTTTTTCTGGCACGCCGCATGGGCAATGTGCTGCGAGTCGGCGTGCTGTTGACGATCGTGCTCTCGGTATGGATCGCGAGAGGCTATGTGTCGTCCGGGATGCCGTTGTATCCGTCGACGATCGGCTCCGCGGCCTTCGACTGGTCCGTTCCCCGCGACGAGGCCGTGCACATGACGGCGCTGATCCGCGGATGGGCGCGTGACCCTCGTCGGAACTCGCCTGCGCTCGAGCACTGGACGTGGCTGAGCGCGTGGAGTCGGCGTCTCCCGGGAACCACCGTGATCGCTCCGCTACTGCTCGGCGTGTGCCTTCTCGGCGCGACCGGCGTCTTCGCCACGTTGAAGAAACCACGACCGCGGAGGATCGAGGCCGTCATCGTCCTTCCTGTGCTCGCCGGTCTCGCGTTCTGGTTCTTCACTGCGCCCGACCCGCGCTTCGCGCACGCACTCTTCCTCTGCTTCGTGATCGCCGCGGCGCTTCTGTTTCTCACTGCGATCCAACCGCGGGTCTCGCGCCGAACCTTCGCCTTGATTCTGTGCGCTGTATTCGCCGCGACCCACCTCGGCCTTGCTCTGCAGGCGTACCGCGAACGCGAAACGATCGGCCAGATCTCCGTCGCCGGATGGCAACCGATTCCCCGCGCTCCACTGATCCCCGGGACCACCGCCAGCGGTCTGGTCATCCTGACGCCAGCAAGCGAAAGGTGCTGGGATGCACCTCTGCCGTGCACGCCGTACTTCCGTGGCGACCTCAGACTGCGCGTCCCCGGTCACCTCGAGTCGGGGTTCGCCGTGACCCCACAGTCGTCGGTGGGCCGCAACACCATTTTGAACCTGCGAAACTTCGGCGCTGCGGGAGACGGCACTTCAGACGATGGCCCAGCTCTTCAGCGCGCGCTCGACGCGCTGGCGACTTCCGGCGGCGGAGCGCTGTACGTACCGCCAGGAAGTTATGCAATTGCGACCGCCGTGTCGAAGAATTTCTCATCCGCAACCTCTTCAATCACGATTGCGGGCGAGAGCTCGAGCACTGCCATCGACGTCGCAGGCAATGGCGCAGGGTTGAACCTCGCTTCAGAGTTCATCATCAAAGTAGGCAAGACGAATATCGCGCTGGCCCTGAGCGGTCTCGACATTCTCTCGATCAGAGACGTCGCCTTTGTCGGAATCAAGGATGTCGATGACGATGCTCAGGTCGTTCTCCTGGTCAAAGACATTGAACGCGTCAACGTCGAGCATTGTGAGTTTTATGGCCTGGCCAGCCTGGGACCGGGAGGGTCGATCGTCGCCGCACATGAGAGCGGCTTGAAAATCGATCGCACGGCTTTCCTGGGTTGTGCGACGAGTAGCGCTCACTCGACTTCGATCATCCGAAACCAGACCTGGAGAGACATCGCGGTAACGAATACGAAGTTCGTCGATTACGGTAATCGCCCGAATTTCTATTCGAAGACACCGATGGCGCCACCCTACTCATGGATCAGCATAGGCGACGCCGCGGCCTCACACGCCGATTGGTTCCGTCGAGATGCCGTCATCCGCAACGTGTTTCTCGATGAGGGCGCCTTCATCGGAATTACCGCAAGGCCCGATCTGCACGCTCCTTCGAGTGCACCGTTCAACGTTTTCATCTCAGCAGTTCGGATGAATGTCAGCAACCTCTTTACGTGTGGAATCTATCTTTCAGGAGTCGACAAGGTTCTGATCGAGAAATCGCAATTCGGCTGGAGCCACAATGCGGATGCAGCCATTATTCTGAAAGATGTCAACGAGGCAATTCTCGATCGCCTTGAATGTGTCGCTCACGCCAATACGATTCGGGCCGATGGCGCTACCGAAAGACTGGTAATCGTCAATTCCATCTACGAGATACTCGATTCGGCGGCGCCCTACACGAAAAAGGTTACGACTCCGGATGGTCCGGTCCAATTTGTCCGGCAGCGGTACCTCGAGGTTCTGGGAACTGAGCCCGAGTTGCACGCGCTTCACTTCTGGGCAGACCAGATGCTGAGGTGCGAGAGCGATGCGTCGTGCCTGGTGGAACGACGAACCGCCTTGGCGAAGTACCTCGAGTTTGCACACGAAGCGGTGGCTTGGCGACGTCGCGATTGATTGCGCGCTCATTGCTTGAGGCGCGTGTGCGAGAGCGCTACGCTACCAACCCGTCGCAGTCTAGGTTTGCGGTGGTTTCTCAACGTGGCACTGCAAGACGCCGTCGCTGCAAAGCATGCGCAGGAACACCTCGCTGCCTTCGGCGTTCATGTGGACGCCGTCGGCGAAGTACCGCGACTCTTCGATCGCGTCCGCGTAGTTCATGACGCGTGCGCCGGGCACGCTGCGCGTGACGCCGGGAGTGATCTCGTTCATGTCGACCATGACGGAGCGGTGATAGGGGGCGATGACGAGTTTCACTTCGATCCCGCGCGCGCGCAGTAGCGGCACGAGGCGGCCGAGGGCGTCGAGGTTTTCCTGATGCGGGCGGGGACTCCATCGGCCGCGCGGACTGGCGGCCAGGTGGGGGGCGATGACGTTGCGGTTGATCCAGTCCTGATCGGAGCGGCGCAGGTACATCAGGGCGCGCAGGAAGAATTCGCTGTCGTAGGGAAGGAGCCGGAACAGGCGGCCTGCCGCGGCGGCGCGCGGATGCTCGCGCGCGTACAAGGTTTCGAGCCGCTTCGACAAACCCGCGTAAGTGCGTAGCTCCGAGACGAGGCCTCGATTGACGACGACGCATGTCGTTTCGATGATCACCATCCGCGGCGCCGCATTGCGGTCGAGGTAGTCGGCAAGCAATGCCTCGGCGATCGGCATGGACATCGAATTGCACGAGAGATTCAGCGCCGGCCGGCCGGTGAGCGTCTCGATCGCCGGCGCGTAAAACGAGTGCACGCCACGCGAGTCGCCGATGACCAGGATGTCGGCGTTCGCACCCCCCCTATAGATGCGCGAAAGGCGGAACTGGCTGGCGAGGAGCACGCGGCTGCAGATGAATGCGCCGATGCGATCTCCCGCGATCACGACGATCGCCAGGACCACGAACCAGACCGCGAATCGTTTGGCCTCTCGCATGTCAGAATTGGAAATAGATGAACGTATTGCCGCTGAACGATCCGAACAGCAGCAGGATCCAGATGCAGGACGCCGCGAACGCCAGCCGTCGCGCCGGCGATACGTCGCGAGGTTTTAACGTGATCCCTTCGACGACCAGCAGGCCGGCGATCAGCATCGCTCCTTTGAGCACGAGAATCTTGTTGTCGACGGAAGCGAAGCTCATGTCCTGCATCGCTGCGATGTTCGACAGGATCTGCCAGGCGTCGCGGAACGATTGCGCGCGGAAGAAGACCCAGCCGAAGCACGTCAGGTGAAACACCAAGAGGATGAGGAAGGCGCTCGAAACGGCTTGTGGAACGCGGAGCGACTTCACGGCGCGTTGATAGCTCGGTCCGATGATGCGCTGTGAAACGAGATAGAGGCCGTGCAGGCCGCCCCAGGCCACGAACGTCCATCGTGCGCCGTGCCATAGACCCCCGAGGAGCATGGTGATCATGACATTGCGAAACGTGAACAGCGTTCCGCCGCGGCTGCCGCCGAGCGGGATGTAGAGATAGTCGCGCAGCCAGGAGGAGAGCGAGATGTGCCAACGCGTCCAGAATTGGCTGAAGCTGCGTGAAAAGTACGGGCGGTCGAAGTTGATCCCGAAATCGAATCCGAGGATGCGGGCCAGGCCGATGGCGATGTTGGAGTAGCCGGAGAAGTCGCAGTAGATCTGGAACGCGTAGAAATAGACGCCGATCAGCAGCGACAGCGCCGAATGCGCCTCCGGATGCGCGAAGCGGACGTCGACGAGGGGCGCGAGCGAGTCGGCCACGACGACTTTCCGGACATAGCCCGCGCAGATCAGCGTCAAGCCCGACAGCGCTCGCTCGTAGTCGAAGCGATGGTCGCGGCTCAATTGCGGGAGCAGCCGCGAGGCGCGCACGATCGGACCGGCCACGAGCTCGGGAAAGAAAACGACGAACGTCGCGAAGCGCAGCAGATCGTGGTCGGCCCTTTGCGTGCGGCGATAGACGTCGATCGTGTAGCTCATGGTCTTGAAGACGTAGAACGAGATGCCGACGGGCATCACGATCTGCAGCGTGTTCCATGTCACGGGCAGACCGAGCGCCTCGCTGAGCTGCGCGGCGGAGTCGGCGAAGAAGTTGAAGTACTTGAAAAATCCGAGGAGTCCCAGATTGACGACGATGCTGAGCACGATCAAACGATGGCGCGCCGCATCGTCCTGTTCATTCTCGAGCAGGAGCCCGAGGGAATAGTCGACGAGCGCGGAGAAGAGCAGGAGAAAGAGGAAGCGCCAGTCCCACCATGCATAGAAAACGAGGCTGGCCAGGAACATCACCCACAGCCGCGCGCGTCCTCGGGTCGACCAGTACCCGATCATGAAGAGCGGGAGAAAGATCAGGAAGGCGAAGCTATTGAACAGCATCGCTGCGCTCGATCGAGTAGGGGTGCCGCAGCGTGATCGGAAGGATGGCCGCGAGGAAGTAGACCATCAGTCGCAGACGGAACAGCGTCCCGAAATTGTTGACCGTGTAGATCATCGGGCCGGCAGTCATCACGAACACGAGGACGCACAGGACGAACGTCGCCGTCATACGCGCGCGCCGTCGGCGCAGGCTGCGCGCGCAATAAACGATCGCGTACAGCAGGACCAGATCGAACGCGATCGTGTCGAGCTCCGCGAACAACCACAGTCCGCGGCCTCCGCCGACGCGAATGATCCCGAGCGATTCCGCGAGCACGCGCGGCAGGAACATCGCCGCGGAGCCGGTGGTGAGGCGAGAGACGACGGTCTGCGACTCGGGCCGCGTCGTTGGTGCCGGTGCCGGTGCTTCTGCTGCTGTTGTTGTCGGTGTTGGTGCTGGTGTTGGTGTCGGCGTGGGCGTTGATGCTTGCGTTTGCGTCGATACAGGCGTTTGCGTCTGCGTGGGTGTTGGTGGCGGCGGCGTCGTTGGAGGCTCGAGCGCGGTGCCTGGGGCGATAGTCGTTGCGCCGGGTGTCCTTTCGAAGCCTTTCCGTACCTCGGCGATATGTGCTTTCGCGGATGCCGGTCGCCACCGCACCGCGGTCATCGGATTGAGCAGGCGCGCGAACGACGGCGGTAGGTCGAGAGCGCCGAGGCGGAAGGACTGGGCCAGGAGTACGAAGAGCACCGCGTTGGTGGCGAGCGCCCATCCTCTTCGACGTGCCGGAAGCGCCGCCAGCACGCAGAAGATCGCGGAGGATCCGCAGACGATCGCTGCGAAGTACCAGCGAATGTCGGCGAGCGCGTAGACCGCCGCGAGCATCGCCAAAGCGCAGACGAGGAATTGCGTGCGCGTGCCGCCAGCGCGCCACAGCTCTTCCCACCGTCGGAACGCGGCGAATGCCGCCACGATGAGCAGCATGAAGAGGGTGTCCTTCAGAGGCTGCAGCGAAAAGAGGATCGACGCCGGACTGAATGCGATCGCCGCGAGGACGACGTCGTTCCTTCCGAGGCGCGCCACGATCGCGCACGTCAGAAGGTACGCCGCGCCGTTGAGCAGAATCGCCACCGAGGCCACGCCGCCGAATGCGCCGACGAAGAGCGAAAGGACCTGGACGAAGAATCGCGACGGGTACTGATCCCCGAGGAAGAGGATCGCGACCGGGCCCTGCTCGGCTAGATTCGTCGCGTATTTGAGATAGAACGGACCGTCGACGGCGAAGAACCAAAATCCGTTGCCGAGCTGCAGTGACCGCGCGATCGGAAGGTGGAGGTACGAGGTCCAGAACAACGCCTGCGCCAAAAACGCCCGGATGAGAAAACCGACGATGGCGATCGTCGGTTGCGCGCGGCACAAACGCCACAGCCCAAAACACGCAGCCGCGGCAAGGAGCAATTGGACGACCGGCACGCAGGCATTCTAGGGGACGAATGGGATGGTATCGGGAGCGTCGAGGTGGGAATTTGGGCATGTCGCAGGCGCATGTTGTAACCAAGGCGTCAGAGCAATGGCCTGAACGTATCAGTGAATGCCATTGCGCTGACGCACTGAACGATCGATCACAATCACATCCGCGAGCGTGTTCGCGACCCCATCCAGCGAGTAGTGCTCCTCCGCAAACCTCCGCCCGGCCCGCCCCGTCCGCGTGCGCAGCTCGGCATCGGTCAGGAGTTGGCGAAGGGCGGCGAGCCATTCCTCGTCCGTCGTGGCCAGGAGGTGCGTCTCATCGGTCAGGCCCATCGTGGCGCAGATGCCGACGGGGCTCATGACGAAAGGGACCGCCGAGGCCATGTATTGCACGGCCTTGAGCGCGGACTTGCGCGCGTTCCATTGGTCATCGGCGAGCGGGTAGACGCCGATGTCGAATGATCGAAAGTCTTCCGCTTCGCGATCCATGCTCCATGGACGCGTGTCGACGTTCGAGCGGCCGGAGCCGATGATCGTGAGGTGGAAGCGGTGGTCGCGCGCCAGTTGATCGAACAGCGGCATCAGTCGTTCGAGAAACGGGTACGTCGAGTGGGTTCCGATCCAGCCGATCACGGGAACGTCGTTCGTCGTCTCACGAGGATGAAAGACGCGCGTGTCGACGACGGTCGGTACCACGATCGCCTGGCCGCCGCGCGAGCGCACATCGGCGGCGATGTTGGGATTGCCGCACGTGACGACGCTCGACCAGCGGATGAGCCGATCCGTTTTGCCGGGCCACTTCATCAGCGTCGCCAGCCGGCCGTAGACCGGGCTGCGGTAGGTGAGATACGTGGCGTCGTCGAGGTCGAGGATCATGCGGCGGCGCAGCACGCGCGCGGCGATCCACTCGATCAGCGGCGGCCCGAACAGCATGGCCTCGCGTTGCACGAACACGACGTCGGCGCGTGCGATGCGAACGATCGTGGCGAGGCGGCGCAGCATCGCCAGTGCGAGACGAGGGAGGCGTTGCAGCAGACGGCGCGGCTCGTACAGGTCGGCGAAGAGGGACGAGTCGAGAAACGGCGAGAACGTGACGTCGATGCCGCGCTGCGCGAGCGGCTCGATGAACTGAGTGATGCGATAGCGCGACGAGGCCGACTCGATCGGATACGACGCCAGGGCCAGAACGCGAACACGCTTGCTCATGAAAGCGCCTCTGCTCATGAAAGCAACGCGTAGAGCCGGCGATAACGCGCGCCGCCGACGGTCTCGAGGTCATAGCGTTCGCGCGCCTCCTGCCGGCAACGTTCCGCAAGATCGGGATCGTGCCGCAACGTTTCCATGGCCTGCAATGCATCGACGTACGCCTGGCGGTCGAGGCTCCGCAACACCACGCCGACGCGACCCTCTTCGATGTGCTCGTCGAGATCGCCGACGCCCGCGGTGGAGATGACGGGCAAGCCGGCCGCCAGGTACTCTGCGAACTTCGTCGGTGAGGACGCGATCCGCGCATACGACGGGCGGATGAGCGAGAGGGCCACATCCGCCGCGCCCAGAAACATCGGCACGTCCGCCGGCTCGGCCCGCATCACGCGGTAGTCGCTGAAGGTGAACCCCTGGCGCTCGAGCTCTGTGGCGATCGGCGCTGCCGGCCCGTGAGTCAACACGAGCGCATACACGAGCGCATCGCGCTCGCGCGCCATGGCGAGGAGCTCGGCGGTCTCGCGTATGAGGTAGTAGCCGCCGAGTGCTCCGATGTAAACGAAGACGATGCGATCCGAGACGCCGAGCTCCTTGCGCACCGCGTCGCGATCGCTCCGCGAGGCGATTCGCTCCGCGCTCACGCAGCATGGAATTACCTCGACAGGTTTTCCGGCCGCCGTCTCGCTGGATAACGGCGGAAACAGCGTCTTCCGCGCATTCTCCGTGAGCACGACGAATCCATCGGCCGAGTTGTACAGCCATCGCTCCGCCGCCTTCGTCAAGCGAAAGAGAGCGCCGTCCCTCGGCCAGTTCCCCGAGTCGACATACTCCTCCGGCAGAAAGCCGCGCACGTCGAAGATGAGCCGCGCGCCGGTGAGCTTTTTCGCCAGCGCGCCGATCGCCGCGCCGACGTGGCTGCGCGCGTGCAGGAGGTCGATGCGCTCGCGCCGCACGATCCTCGACGCGCGCCACGCGCCGGCCACGATGTCGAAGAGCGTTGCCGGCAACGTCGGACGCTTGTGATACCGCAGCATGTGCCAGTCGATGCCCTCGGCGCGCAAGCGTTCCCGCCACTCCACGATCCATGTTGCCTTGGCGTCGGGCTCGAACGTGAGGAGCGACATGGCCACGCCGCCGCGCACGAGCTCGCGCAGGTACGGAAGCACCTGCGTCTGCACGAGAGGCTCGCGCAAACCGAAGTAGCAGAGGTAGAGAGAACGCGTCATGTGGGCGGACAGGTAGTATAGAAGCGCGCGCCGTGCGAACTGTCTCCGTCATCATCGCTGCCTGGAACCGCGCGCGGGAATTGCGCAGCGCGATCGACAGCGCGTTCGCACAGACGTTTCCGCCGCTCGAGGTCATCGTCGTCGACGACGGCTCGACCGATGAGACGCCCGAGGTTCTTGCGCAGTACTGCGAACGGTACGGCGACCGTATCCGCGTCCTGCGCCAAAGCAATCAGGGCGTGGCCGCGGCGAGGAATGCCGGCATCGCCGTCGCACGTGGCGACCAGCTCGCTTTTCTCGATAGCGACGATGTCTGGCTGCCGCGCAAGCTCGAGCTGCAAGTGGCGCGTTTCGACGCCGACCCGCAGCTCGGCCTCGTCCACTGCGGCGCCGATTTCGAGGGAACGGGCGTCAACGTCGACGGGATGGAGGGCTGGGTGGCGACGGAGCTCCTCCGGTTCGACCGCAGCGTCATCGTCGCGCATGGCAGCGGCGTCATGGTGCCGAAGCGTGTGGCCGAGGAATTGGGCGGCTTCGATGCCCGCATGCGGGTTTCCGAGGATTGGGACTTCTGCTATCGCGTGGCCGCGCGCTATCGCATCGGCTTCGTGGCCGAAGCCCTCGTGCTCTACGCGCGACACGCGTCGGGACTGCACGGCGACATCGCCAAGATGGAGCACGGAATGCTCCTCGCGCTCGAAAAAGCATTCGCCGATCCCGTCGCATTGCCGTTGCGACGCCACGCCTACGGCCGCCTGCACCGCATCCTCTCTGGCTGCTACTTTCAGCAGCGCCAGTGGCGCGCTTTCATCCGGCATTTCGTGAAGAGCGTGCGATGGGATTGGCGGAACGTTGCGTACTTTGCGGCATACCCGTTACGTAGAACGCGGTTGCGGCGAACCCCCTTCGAATGAAGGTGCGTCGAATGACACGCGATTCGAGTGGGTCATTGCCCCTACCCTTCTTTCAACCACGCCTGCAGCATGAGCACCGCCCACAGGTGATGCTTCCACTCGCCCTTGCCAGCCACGTGCTCTTCCCACTTTTCGCGGATCGGTTTCGGATCGAGCAGGCCCTGCGCGCGCATCGTCGACTCATCGAGCAACGACTCGGCCCAGTCGCGCAACCGGCCGCGCAGCCATGCTTCGAGCGGCATGCCGAAGCCCATCTTCGGCCGATCAATGAGTGCCCGCGGTACGTAGCGATCGAGCACGCGGCGCAGCACGCGCTTGCCCTTCGCGCCGCGCACTTTCATCGAGAGCGGAAGCGTCCAGGCAAACTCCACGAGCCGATGGTCGAGCAGCGGCTCGCGCACTTCGAGCGACACGGCCATGCTGGCGCGGTCGACCTTGGTGAGGATGTCGTCCGGCAGATAGGAGCGCTGATCGAAGTACATCATCCGCTCGATCGGATCTTCGAGCGGCGGCCAGGAGTCCCGGTCGGTGAGCGGGCTCTCTGATTCCGTTCCGCCGATCACGACGTTCGACCAGTGCGACACGAGCTCGAAATACATGGCATCGGCATCGTCGGCGGCGAGCACGCGCGCCACTTTGTGAACGCGTTCTCCCGGCCGCGACTGACGCAGCACGCCGGACAGGATGCGATCCCACGACCGCGGCGAGACCGACGTCAACATGCGGCCAAGCGCAGGGCGCATCGGCCGCGGAAGCGCGGCCAGGCGATGGAACAACTTTTGTCCGATGAAGTAGCGGTTATATCCGCCGAACAACTCGTCGCCGCCGTCGCCGGACAATGCCACGGTGACGTGCTGCCGCGCCAGTTTGGCCACCAGATGCGTCGGGATCTGCGAGGAATCGGCGAACGGCTCGTCGTACATCGAGGCCAGCTTCGGGATCACGCTCACGACGTCGTCGGGCGTCACGTACATCTCCGTGTGATTCGTGCCGAGGTGGCGGGCCACGGCGGCGGCGAACGGTGCTTCGTCGTATGCCGCCTCGGTGAAGCCCATCGCGAACGTACGCACGGGCGCGGCGCTTTGTGCCTGCATCAACGCCGCGACGACCGACGAGTCGACGCCGCCGGAGAGGAACACGCCGATCGGCACGTCGGACACCATGCGCAACCGCACCGCGTCGCGGAGCAGCGTCTCCAACTCGTGCGAAGCCTCTTCCTCCGATCCGCGAAATCGATGGGCGACGCCGCGCGTGGCCGCATCGCGCGCCGACCAGTACGTCGTCGTCTCGATCGCTCGCGTCGCGGGATCGAACGTCAGAATCGTTCCCGGCATGAGCTTGCAGATGCCTTCGTAAATGCTCCACGGAGCCGGCACGTACATGTACCGCAGATAGAGCTGCAGCGCGCCGCGGTCGATCCGCCCTTCGAAGTCTGAATGCCGCCGTAGCGCCTTCAACTCCGACGCGTACAGGAAAGTGTTTCCTGCGAAGCCGTAGTAGACCGGCTTCACCCCCATGCGATCGCGAATGAGCCGCAACCGGCACAGCGTTCGGTCCCAGATCGCGATCGCGAACATCCCGATGAATCGCTGCAACGACGCCTCGACGCCCCACGCATCGAAAGCGGCGAGCATTACCTCGGTATCGGAATGGCCGCGCCACGGACCATCAAGCTCGCGGCGCAGCTCCTCGAAGTTGTAGATCTCGCCATTCAGCGTGGCGATGTACCGCCCGGACGGCGAGGCCATCGGCTGATGTCCCGCAGGGGAGAGATCGAGGATCGCCAGCCGGCGAAACCCAAGGGCCACGCCCGCTTCGGCATCGACCCATTCGCCCGCATCGTCGGGACCGCGATGCACGAGCGCATCGCACATCCGGCGCACATGCCCGACCAGCTCATCCGCCGTCGCGTCGGCTGCGACGAGCCCCGTCAGTCCACACATGCGCGCCGAGTGTAATCGGTTCCAGTGCTGTGTATCGCGAGAGTGCCGACAGGCATCGCGAGAGCGCCCCTTATCCGCCTTCGGCACCTTCTCCTCACCGCGATGAGGCTGCGGTGGGGAGAAGGGCACTCGATTTGAGCTTGCCCGAGAGCCAAGTAACGGACGACGGCCCTGCCTTGTTGCCCCTCTCCCCCCGACGAGCGGGGAGAGGGCGGTGCGGAGCGAAGCGATGACCGGGTGAGGGGACGTGCCTCAGGCCAGGCGTTGACGCTCTCGCGACACATGTCCTTCACCCGGTTGTGCGAGCATGCGCCAACGGAATGTCCGAAACCCCATTCATCGAGCGCACGCTCTCCGGCCTCGGCATCGACCGCGCCGTCGGTTGGACCGTCGCCGCGCGCGTGTGGTCGATCGTGGCCGGACCGGTCTCGCTCATCCTGATCGCCGCGCATCTCAGTGCCGAAGAGCAGGGTTTCTACTACACGTTCGCGAGCATCGTCGCGTTCCAGGTCATGTTCGAGCTCGGCCTGGGCATGGTCATCGTGCAGTTCGCCAGTCACGAGAAGGCGTTCCTCGAGTGGCGCTCCGACGGCACCCTTGGCGGAAGTGAAGTCGAGAAGGGTCGCCTGGCCGCGCTCCTGCGCAAGACACTGCAGTGGTACGCCGTCGCCACCACGCTGGCCGCGGCGGCGTTGCTCATCGGCGGCACGCTCTTCTTCGCATACAAACCGACGACGGTCGAAGGATGGGCGTCTCCCTGGATCGCGCTGGCCATTCTCGCCGGCGGGACGCTCTTCCTCACGCCGTTTCTGTCGATGCTCGAAGGCTGCGGCCTCGTCATCGATGTGGCGCGCGTGCGGACGTGGCAGGTCATCGCCAGCAACCTGGCCGGATGGACCGTGCTGCTCGCGGGCGGTACCCTCTGGGCTTCGCCGGCGATCATGGGCGCGTCGCTGATCGTCGGAGGTGCATGGGTTCTATGGATGCACCGCCGGTTTTTCTCCGACCTGTTGCGCACGCGCGGCGGCGGAATCTCCTGGCGTGAAGAGGTCTGGCCGTTCCAGTGGCGCATCGCCGTGAGCTGGATCAGCAGCTATTTCACCTTTCACCTCTTCATCCCCGTGCTTTTCAACTCGCAAGGCCCGGCCGCGGCGGGACGGATGGGGATGAGCCTCACGCTCGCCTCGGCGGTGTTTTTCGTCTCGACCTCGCTCCTTACGACCAAGGTGCCGCGGTTCGGCGAGCTGATCGCGCGCCGCGATTTCGCCGAGCTCGACGCGCACTTCTTCCCCGCGATGTGGCGCTCGTTCGGCGTCATGGCCCTGGGCGCAATCGCACTCCTCGGCGGTACGTTGGTCCTGGGCGCCATCGGACATCGATGGAGTGAGCGCCTCCTCGAGCCACTGCCGTTCGCATTACTCCTGGCCACGATGCTGGCCAACACGATCTTCTTCGCCCAGGCCGTCTATCTCCGCGCGCACAAACAGGAGCCGCTCCTCGGCATCTTCATCGCCAGCGGAACCGCCGTCGCTGCGTGCGCGCTGATCCTCGGGCGCCTGTACGGCGCGACCGGAATGATGCTCGGCTACTTCATCACCACACTCGTCGTCTCGCTCGGCGGCGGAACGTGGGTCTTCCTGCGCAAACGCCTGGAGTGGCACGCATGAAGATCTCGGTCATCGTCCCGTCCTTCAACCAGGGTCGATTCATCGAGGAAACGATCCGCTCGATCGTGACGCAGACGGGAATCAGTCGGCAGCCGGAAGTCGGCGGTCGGCAGGAGAACGCCGACCTGGAGCTCATCATCATCGACGGCGGATCAACCGACGAAACGTTGGACATCATCAGGAAACACGAATCCAGCATCGCCTACTGGATCAGTGAGCCCGATCGCGGCCAGGCCGACGCCATCAACAAAGGCTTGAAAAAAGCGACTGGCGACATCGTCACGTGGTTCGGCGCCGACGACCTCTACGCCAACGGTATCTTCGCCGCGCTCGAGAAAGTCTGGCGAAAGAACCCGCGCGCGATCTACGCGGCTCCGGTCGCAAACTTCTACTCGCGCGGCAGACAGACCTTGCTCCGCCCCTACGGCCTGTCGCTCGAAACCGTCATCCAGTACTGGCAGCGGCGGTCCCTCTGGCACGACCCCGGATTGTTCTGGTCCCGAGCCGTCATCGACACCGTCGGCGACATCGACACGACACTGCACTACGCCTTCGACTACGACTACCTCATCCGTGCCCTCCAATACTCCAGCGTCGAATACATCGACCAGGTCGCCGCCGGCTTCCGCCTGCACCGCCACTCCAAAACCATCTCCCAGACCGAGCAGATGATGGCCGAGACGGCGATGGTCAGCCAGCGCTACTGGCCTTTGCTCGATGACGTGGATCGCGAAGGCTTCGAGCGCTCCGAACACACTGTGCGAGTGCGACGCGCGGCATCGCAACTCATTCGCGGAAAGCGCGAAGGGTGGCCGCTACTGTGGCGCACGTTACGCAAACGGCCGTTTGCGACGGTGGCGCGGTTGGCAGCGTCGGGACCGACGGTGTTAATCGAGCGACTGAGGCGTTTTCTGCCGACGCGCTACTTTTGACTGGCCGCGCGAGTCAGGCGAGGTCGTTTCTCATCGATGCACTGCGCCACATCGCTGCGCGATTCGTCGCGCCAGCGTGAGGGAATCATCGTAGGCATTCCTCGCCGCCGCGACATGCGCGCCGATAGCGCGATGCTCCAGACGACGTTGAGAGTGCGGCAGCGATCCGCCGCACTCTCTTCACGTCATGGGGTCGGACCGATGGTCGATGGCGTCGACATCCACGAATCGCCGGTCACGTTGTCCACGGAGCTGCCGTAGAACGTCCAGGCGAATGTGGGCAACGTCACTTCCGTCGCGACCGTCAGTGCGAGGGAACCATAGTTTCCCACTGGCAGAGGTACCTGCACCATCGAGAACGGCATGACCTCGACTGTTTTCTCCTCGGTCCGGTTCTCACCTTGAGCTCGGATCGTGAAGCGATGCGATTGCGCGTCGAGATTGACCAGGCCGACGTTGGTCCGGAACGAGCCGTCCTGGCGCAGCCCGAGCGCAGCGGCTCGCAGTTGTCCTCGCATCTGCCCCAGGCCGGTGCCGACAGTCGATTGTGACTCCGTTCCCGACTGCCCCGGTCGCGGTGTCCAGGTGCGCGAGAACCCGTCGACCGCGGCCGACGGGTCGAGGTTTCCGGACGAGTCGGCGGCGATGAACAGCAGCGATCCGAGGCCGGTGATGCCGAGTTGGGTCACGAAATCGCGACTTGTGATCGTGTCGGCCGACGTCGCACTGGACTGGCCGGGGAGCGTCACCTGAAATGCAGGCGCGTTCGTTCCGTCCATGCCCTGTGCGATCCATACCACGATCAACTTCTGCGCAGTTTCACGCCAGTTGACCAACGAGACATCCGAACGGAAGTACGTGCCTCCGCCGCCCTGCACGCTGCCGGCCGCGCCGATGATGAACGCGCTGCCGGCGCCATTCTCGCCAACGCTGAGCACACCGCGCTTGACAGCGTGCCGAGCGCCGATCTGATCGAGAAGTCGTGACAGCCTTGTCGGATCCGCGGGAAGCCGTTCGATGGGAAGCCGCGGGTCCCCGATGTCGTATGCATAAACGCCGGACGGTGTAGCAGCACGGATGTGCCGGCCCGACCGATCGACCGCGAGGGCAAGCACAGCCGCGTCCAGCGGTTCGCCGAACTGCGACCATTCCCCGCCGCTGTCGACGCTTCGGAAGATCTCGCCACGTTGCGTTCCGGCGTAAACAGTCGTCGGTTTCACAGGGTCGATCAACATCGACATAACGGATTCCGATGGCAACCCGACAACAGTCCAGGAGACTCCGGCGTCGACGCTTTTCAGAATCCCTCTTTCGGGTCGGTAGTAGTGGGAGGCAACTCCGGCATACAGCACCGATGTATTTGAGGGATCGATGACGATGCTCCGAATGTCAGCGGTGAGACTGCGATCCGTTGGAAGGTCTGACCAGGTCGTTCCTCCATCGGATGATTTGAAGATACCGTCCGAGGCGATGTAAAGCGTCGACGGGACGACGGGGTCGACGGTCAGCGAGGTGCCGTAATAGCCATAGTAGGTCGATCCGACGGTGCCGCCGGCGATCCACGTCATTCCGCCGTTGACGCTCTTGACGAACCCATCGGCAACCAGCGCGTACAGGTTCTCAGGAGCAGAAGGTGCAACCGCTGGAAGGCTCACATGATTGAATGAACAGAGTAAACAACCCGCATAGGTCGGCCTGGACAGATTCCATGTCTCGCCCGCATCGGTGCTCTTGAAAACACCCTTGGTCGTC
>JAENWF010000033.1 GCA_016650215.1 Thermoanaerobaculia bacterium | reverse complement strand
GGTACAAACATCCAGCTCCCTGAGTTCAAGATCACAGGGACGGAAACCCGCCGGTCAGAGGACCGGCGCCACATCAAGCATCGCTCGAGGCTCTATCCGCGCTCGATGTGGGGCCGGCTTCAGCCGGCGGTCTTTCGTCTCTCTCTCACTCCCCGATCAGCTGCCGCACGGCGTCGGCCAAATCGCTCGCGATCAAATCCGGCGACGCAGCTCTGAGGGCTTCCGCGTTCGGGTAGGCGCCGGGGACCGCCACGGCAAACACGTTCGCGGCTTTCGCCATCTGCACGTCCTCAGGGCTATCCCCCACGTACGCCGCTTCGTCCGGCGCAACTGAAAGCTTTTCGAGCGCGTGCTGCAGTGCATCGGGATGCGGCTTGCGGCGCGGACCATCATCGCCGCAGACCACGTGAGCAAAGTGCGCGGCAACTTCAAGCAGCGTCAGCTCACGCGACACGCGTTCGCGGCCACCACTCGTGACGAGGCCGACGATGATCCCGCGGTTTGTAAGCGCACGCAGCGCGTCGGCCGCCCCTTCGATCAACGCCGCTTCTTCTCCGGCAAAGAAATCGAGCCACACGCGGTCCGCATCACTCCACCGATTGCCGGGCAGTCCGACGCTCCGATAGGTGTGGTGCCAGTCGGGCGAATACGTCTCGGCGTAGCGCGCACGATCGAACGGAATGCCGAACGTCTCGAACATCCGCACGTACGAGCGAAAGCTCGCCTCCGCCGTATCGACGAGCGTGCCGTCCCAATCGAACAGGACGGCACGCCACGATCGGGAAGACGTCACCAGATCAGACGGACTGCCAGCTGCATCTGACGCGGATCACCCGCGCCACTCTGCACCGTGCCGTCGAAATTGAACACGAGACTCGTGACTTCGGGGCGGCGAAGATTCTTGCTGTTGAAGAGATTGAAGATGTCGAGCGCCGGTTCGATCGTGTAGTTTCCGAACACGAACGGCCGCGACAGACGGAGATCGAGCGACGAGTACTGATTGTCTTTACGACCGAGGTTGCGTTGAGTCACCGAGCCGTCAGGATTGATGCGGTCCGTCGGCGCCGCCGCATCGGCATTGAAGCGCGAGCCGCCGAATGCATCGGTTCCGCAGAACTGTGCGCTTACGACGCATGAGAGGGACTTCGGCTGCGCCGAGCGGTAGGCGTAACGGAAGTTCACGTCGACTTCAGCCGGCGCGCTCCAGAGCAGCCATCCATTGAAACGATGGCGCTGGTCGCGGTCCGAATACGCATACTCGGCATCGAGGTCGGTGACCTTCGCATAGCGGAACGTGAACGGATCGCGCTCGTTGTCGTCATCGGACTTGTCCTTCGAGTACGTGTAGTAGGCCTGGAACTGGAGGTTGTTCACAGGACGCCGCGTGACGCCGAGCGTCACTCCGTCGTACTGGCTCCTGGCCGACGATTCGACCGTCGTGAGCGCAGCGATGCCGCTCGTGCCGGTCGGCCCCAGCCCCGTCGACCACGGCGATCCGAGAAGAGGATCGTTGCGGTTTACGAAACGGGTGATGTGGTCGCCCTTCGCGTAGTTGTACTTGACGAGGAACGCGTAGTTCGGGATCAGCTCCTGCTCCCACGAAACACTCGCGGAAAGAGTCCGCGGATTCTGAAAGTCTTTGTCGAAGACGAAGACGTCCGGGAGTGAAGGATCGCTGATCTGCGACTGCGGGATGATGTTCGGATACGCGGGCACGGGACCGAGGAACGGAGCCGCAGCGCTGTTGCGGAAGATCGTCTGACCGCGGCTGCCGTTGGTCGATCGCGAAGACGCGAGCGAGAGACCGGGGATGCGCCCGTAGAAGAGGCCGGCGTTCGCGCGGAAGACCTTCTTGCCGTCGCCGCCCGGAGTCCACGCCATTCCCAGGCGCGGCTGAATCATGGTCTTGTCAGACGGAATCTCGCCATTGCCCGGGAACGTCTGGCCATTGCGGGTGGCGCCAATGAATGGCGCGTAGTAAACCTCGCTTGCCGGCGTGATCGGGTCAGCCTGGATCTGCGCTTCCCAGCGGAGGCCGTACTGCAGGTTCAGATTCGAAGTCGCCTGCCAGGAGTCCTGGACGAATACTGAGGGCTCGTCCTGTCCGATGCTCTGCGTTCCTGCATCTTCGACCGAGAGGCCGCCGACACCTGCCTGCTGGAGATAGAGGAGGACCGGTCCGACGATGTCGTACCCCGCGGGGCACGAGCCCGTTTCGGAAGTCGTGAAGAGACTTCCCTGCGCGCATTCGACGTAGCTCGGGTTCCGCACGTAGTTGAGGAAGCCGTCAGTCGAGCCGAAGACGTAGCGGCCGTTCGCGAATCCAAGAAACGTCTGCGCGGAGTTGACGCGGTTGAACTCCGCACCGACCTTGAACGAGTGCGCACCGCGGATGTAGGTGACGTTGTTGTTGAGCTGGACGCGCGTGTCGTAGTACTCGACCGGGATGAAGAACGGCATGCCGAACCGGTAGCTGCGTCCGAAATCGAACGCGGTATCGGGCAGCGGGCGGCTCTGGCCGGTGATGTTCGGTCCGTTGTAGGGCCGCGGGCGATTCTCTTTCGCGGTCTGGAAACGGAACTCGTTGAGCAGGTTGTTCGTGAAGGTGGAGATGAATGATCCGGTGAGTGAGTTCGAGTCGTTCTTCTCGCTCGCGTTCGCGCTGCGACCCCACGAATCGACGTCGAACGTTCCATTGACCTGCTCCGACCACGTGTAGTTGTAGCGGAGAGTCGCGAGATTGCGTGAGCTGACGTTCCAGTCGGCTTTCGCGAGGAAGACGCGCGCATCGTTGGTGCGCGTGATCGGTCCGTTCTCGTCCGGATAGCCGAGGGCAGCGAGGGCCGCGACCACACGCGGCTCGATGCGGTTGGGATCGGTCTGCTTGGTTGTCTCCCCCTCCTGCATGTCGAAGGCGAGGAAGTAGAAGAGGTGATCGCGGCGGAGCGGACCACCGAGAGTGAATCCGGTCTGGTACTGATTCGAGTCGAACTTCGGCTGCTCGCTGCCGTCGGGGTTCTTGGCGTTCGAGCTGAACGCATCGTTCTTGAGCACGAGATGCGCGGTTCCCTTCATCTCGTTCGTGCCTGACTTCGTGATGACGTTCACGAAGCCCGACTGCGAGCGGCCGAACTCGGCGTTCGCGCCGTCGGCGATGACGACCATTTCCTTCACGGCATCGAGGTTGAAGGTGAACGCGGGGCGCTGGCCGCCACGCTGTTCGCCGAAGAACGGATTGTTGAAGTCGGCGCCGTCCACCGACACGTTGTTCGAGATGCCCTTCTGGCCGTTGATCGAAAGCTCGTCGCCGTCGGGGCCCTGCACGATCGCCACGCCCGGCGTGAGCTTCGTGTAGTCGAGGAAGTTACGGCCGTTGTTGGGCAACCCTTCGACTGACTTCTGGTCGATGCGCGTCGATCCCTCGGTGCGCGCCGTTTCGATCAGCGGTGCGGCAGCGGTCACGACGATCTCTTCCGCGACGGCCGCCTGTGACAACGTCACGTTGACGGTGAGCGTCTGTCCGACAGCGAGCTCGAGGCCGCGCGTCAGGCGATTTGCAAATCCGGAAAGCGACGCGGTCACCTCGTAACGACCGAGCGGCAGAAGCACGCCCCGATAGCGTCCACCAGAATCGGTGACGAGGGTCTGCGTGTAGTTCGTCTCGACGTTGCGAAGCGTGACGGTCACGCCCGGAAGCGCGCCTCCGCTCGAGTCGGCAACGACCCCTTCGATGACTCCGGTGGTTGCCTGGGACTGAGCGAAGACAAGAGGGGCGCTGACGAGACTCAGCGCAAGAACCAGTAGAACGAGGATCGAACGGCGCATTACCGAACTCCATTTCTGCCTTGCGGCAATTTCAATTGTGGGAACCGATTGGATGAGACGATATGCTCGTGACGGAGGCCGGTCAAGAGACTGCACGACATACGAAAAACAACTTGACACCCTCCGCGGCGAGAGTGTCGGACTCGTTGTACGGATCGAAGTCGCGCACCTCGATCGCCGCGAGCCCCGCTTCGGCGAGAGAGTCAGTGATCTCGCGCTCGCTGTAGGCGCGCTGCTCGTGGCGCTCGCGGATCGGCTCCTTCACGCCGCCGGCGAGCGTCGCAAATCCGCTCACGCGCGCAATACCGGTCGCATCGCGCTTGCGGTAGAGCGTCGCGATCTCGAGCCGCCATCCCGTTCCCTCCGCGACATAAGGATCCTTCATCCCCCAGATCGCCGGGTAGACGTCGGGATGATTCATGTCGAAGAGAAAAAGCGAGTCGGGGCGCATGACGCTTCGTGCCGCACGGAACGCCGCGACGAGGTCCGCCCGATTCTTCAGATGATTGAGGCTGTCGTAGAGACAGGTGACGCGCGAAAAGGTGGTTCGCATTGGAAGCGCACGGATGTCGCCGCAGACGAGACGCCGCGGCGCGCGCTCTCGCGCCGCCCCCAGCATCGACATCGACGCATCGACGCCGATCGAGCTCCAGCCTTGCGACGCAAAATACGCAATGGCGAGACCCGTCCCGCATGCGAGATCGAGATGCGTTCTCTCGTGCGTGGGATGCCGCCGCATCACATCATCGAGCACGCGCTGGGCCGCTTTGAAGAATCGCTCGCCGAGCGCCTTGTCGTACGCGTACGCAAACGCGCCATATGCAGAAGGGATTGTCATCTGTTGTCACTCTGCGGCGCGTGTCATTCTGAGCCGCGTAGACGGCTCAGGATGACACTGCGCTTACTCGTTCCAATCGAAGAATCCGCGGCCGGTCTTTTTTCCCAGCCGCCCTTCGGCGACCATTTCGCGCAGAAGCGCCGGGGGCTCGAAGCGCGGCCCAAGGGTCGCCGCGAGGTACTCGGCGATGCCAAGGCGGACGTCGAGGCCGACGAGATCAGTGAGACGCAGCGGGCCCATCGGGTGGTTGTAGCCGAGCTCCATCGCCCGATCGATATCCGTCGCGGATGCAACGTTCTCTTGGAGCATGCGGATCGCTTCGAGGCCGATCGCGACGCCGAGCCGGGACGTCGCGAAGCCGGGCGTGTCATGAACGACGATCGCCTCCTTGCCGAGCTTCACCGCGAAGGCGCGCGCCTCGTCCATGGTGGCGTCGGACGTCCGCTCGCCGCGCACGATTTCGACCAGTTTCATCGCGTGCGGCGGATTGAAGAAGTGGAGGCCGACGAAACGATCGCGGCGCTCCACGTTCGAGGCGAGCGTGGAAATCGAGATCGACGATGTGTTCGACGCGAGAATCGTCTCCTCGCCGCAGAAGAGATCTACCTGCGCGAAGAGATCCTGCTTCAGCTCGAGATTTTCCGGCACCGCCTCGATGATGAGATCCGCGGTTCGGACTGCTGCTTCGAGATCGGTCGCGAGCTGCAGACGCGCCATCGTCTGCGTCGCCGCATCGCTCGCGACCTTTCCCTTCTCGACTCCCTTGAGCAACATCGACTCGATCGACGCTCTCGCCGTATCGAGCGCTGACGACTCGACGTCGTAGACGACCGTGTCAAAGCCGGAGAGCGCGGTGAGATACGCAATCCCGCGGCCCATCGTGCCGCTGCCGAGAACGGAAACCTGGCGGATCATCGGTCGGAGTTTATATGAGGATGCCGTATCGAGTGACGCGTTACGAGTGACGAGTTACAAGTCGAGATCTGTGATTCGGTTCGAGCAGGTCATCGGCCAATGCTCGTCACGCGTCACTCCCTCAATTAGACGCTTCTCATCGCGAGCTTGAGAATCTCTCGATGCGTGAAGTAGTTCACCGCGGGATCGTCGAGATGGAAGCTGTAGGTGAACTTGTCGTCATTGTCAGCGACGAACGTGAAGCGGTAGTAGCGGCCGTCACCGCCGTCGCCGAATTCCTTGACGCTCGCCGGCGTCCCACTCTCTTCCTCCACCTTCAGCACCCGGTACAACTTGTGCGCGCTGATCGGGAGATCCTCCGGCGGATAGTGGATGAACTGGATCGCGTAGATCGACTTGGGGTCGATCTCGCGCCGCGGAAAGTCCAGCACGCCCTCGGTGGCGGCGCCGGTGAACCAGTTCTCCTCTTCCTTGAAGAGCACGAGGTTCGCCGAGTTCTCCGTCATCGGCAGAAGACCGCGGTCGAGATGGATGTGCTGCTCGGGATCGCCTACGTCGCGGAGCTGCGAGAGCAGGTCGATCAGATACTGAATGCCCTCGCGCGTGCCGGTGAGCGAGACCTCTTCATCCTCGTCGGAGATCCAGAGGTCGAGCCACGCGTTCTTGGGCATTTTGACGCGGCTCTCGAGCGTGTCGAAATTCACGGCGGCGAAGCCGAGGCGTTTCGCGGCGGCCCCGAGGAAATCGTTGCAGTGCGGGTCGTCGATCAGATTTTGACGCGCGTAGTCGATCGCCGCCTCGTAAGCCGCCTTCCGGCCAAAGTCGTGGCTGAGGTCGAAGGGGGCGATGAGCTCGTCGAGGATCTGTGCGTGACGCTCGGCTGGACGTGACATAGGCAGGGCGCTACAACCCTCAAGAATCTACCATATTTCCGAGAGCGTCCCGGGACCCTCAGCCCGCTGTGCGATCTCTGGTTTTCCAATCCTTGTCGAGGTCCGCGAGAAAGCTCGCGAGATCGTCCGCGTGCTCCTCTTCGACCGCGAGAATTCCTTCGAGCATCCGGCGTGTCGTGATGTCGTTATCTCCGACGTAGCGGATCATCTCGGTGTACGAGTCGATCGCGACGCGCTCGGCGACGAGATCCTCGCGAATCATGTCGAGCAGCGTCAGCCCTTCCACATATTCGGAGTGCGAGCGGCTCAGCAACCCCTCGGGGCTGAAGTTCGGCGATCCGCCGAGCTGGACGATGCGCCCTGCGAGCTCGTCGGCATGGCCCTGCTCTTCGTTCGCGTGCTGCAGGAACTCCTGCGCGATCGGATCGGCGTGGATGCCCTGCGCCATGAAGTAGTGACGTTTGTAGCGAAGGACACAGACGATCTCAGTCGCCAGCGCCTCGTTCAGAAGTTTGATCACGGTCTCGCGGTCGCCGCGGTAGCCGTCGGTCACTGCGCCGTCCTCGATGTGTTTGCGCGCGCGGCGGCGCAGCTCTGCAACGTCAGTGAGGAAAGGTTTGTCGGTCATTGGTTCTCCTTAGCGGCGATAAAGTATCACCGCTCCCCGCCGAAGCGCGTATGGGACGCGTCGTACACGCGGCCGCGCCACGTGAGCTGACGCTTCACGCCTGTGAGCCACATCGACCGGAGCGAGATCCAGGTGAACACGAGCACCATCAGCGGGTGCGCGAAGAGCGCCGCCACGAGGCTGTACCGCAACCTCGCGAAAACCAACAGGCGCGACAGCGTGATGAGCGTGACAGTCGCGACCGCTAGTGGATCGCCGAGGATCGCGGCCAGGTAGGGCCAGACGTGGAAGAGTACGCCGAGAATCGCGAGAGTGATCGTCAGCACGTAACTCCGGCCCAATGCCGCGAAGAGGTTCTTGGTGAACCCCTCGACGATCTGGCGTCCCCCTTCGTACATGCGGACGGATACAAAATCGCCGGCCAGCACGGTTTGCGTGCGGAAACCACGGCTGCGGAATAGACGTGCGAGGCCGATGTCATCCACAACGGCGCTTCGGAGCGCCTCATGCCCGCCTGCTTTGTCGTAGGCGTCGCGCCGCACGAGATTCCCGGTGCCCCCGCCGAGAGCCATACGCGGATTCATCGTGCGGTTGGAGAGGAACGTCGGCAGAAACGTAAAGACGACCACCGAGAGCTGCGGCATCGCCACGTTCTCCCAGAATCCGCGCATTTCGACGTGAGGAAAGAGCGTGAGCATCTCCGCTTTACATTGCTGCAACTCTGCAACCGCCGCCGCAATACCCGCGGGCTGGTAGTGGATGTCGGCATCGACGAACAGCAGCAGGTCGCCGCTCGCACGCAGACTCCCCTGATGCAGCGCCCACGGCTTGCCGAGCCACCCTGCCGGCGGCTCTTCACCGGAGATCACGATGAGGCGCGGATCCCCGAGAGCGATTTCTTGCAGCAGAGGTCCCGTCGAGTCGCTCGACCGGTCGTCGACGACGATGATTTCGAGGTCGCGATATGTCTGGGCCAGTAGCGCACGAACGGTCCGCGCAATCGATCGCTCTTCATTGCGCGCAGGGACGATGACCGACACGCGCGGACCCTCGACGGAGGCGGCACCGCGCAACGAACGGATCAGAAAGAGATTGAGAAGCGTCTGAACGAAAGCAACGACCCACGCGACGAGGACGACGAGTGAGAGACTCACCACTCAGGACTCGTCACGCGTAACGCGTCACTCGTCACCTTCGTCGATTACGCTCCAACGCGACGCTGCGCCTCGAGGACGAACGGCGAGTCGGGATACTCGGTCGTGATCCTGCGGTAGGTCTCGCGCGACTTCACGCTATCGCCCTGCACTTCGTAGGCGTGCGCGAGAAGAACGAGCAGAGAGTCGGCCGGGAGAACCGTGTCGTTCGTCTTCGCGAGCTCCGCGTTGATCTCGGTCGCGACCTTCTGTGCCTCGCCGCCGTCGATCCTCATCTGATAGAGGCTGTAGCGGGCGCCGCCGACGAGCAGATGATCGGAATGCTCGCCGATGAACGCCTCGAGTTTCTTCCGTGCCGTCGCGACATCGCCGCGGCCGGCGTGGATGCGCGCGACGTAGAGTCCTGCGACATCGGCCGCATCGCTGCCTGAGTACTTCGTCTCGACATCCTTGAACTGCTTCTCGGCGGCGGCGGTCCGCTCGGCCGCGGTCTTGAACTTCGCGGCGGGATTCGGCGCGGTGGCAGTTGCATCGATCAGCGGCGACTCGATCGTGTCGATCGCGCTCGCCAGCACCTCCTGCGCCTTTGTCTCCTGGTTGCCGCGGTAGAAGAACCAGCCGTAGCTGAGCGCGGCGATGGCAATCGCTGCCACCGCAATCAGGATCAGCACGCGCTGGTTGGCGCGCGCCTTGTCCGTCAGGATGCCGACTTCGTCGACGAATTTGTCGTGTTTCAGGTCTCTGCGATGCTGCCGGTCCATATAGGGAACTGCCTCCGGGAATTGAAGATGCGAGACTCTAATGCAGCCGCCCGGAACCGTCAACGAGGGGCGGGGATTCCAGCAAGGAGCTACAATTCCAAAACCTAGCATCCGGATTGCAGTGGCTATTTCCGCAACTGACTGATCTCTTCACGGGGAGCAACATGACCGCGCGGGCGTTGATGGCGATCGTCGCCATACTCATTCCACTCACCTCCCTGGCTCAAACGGCCTCGCTCGACGAGGCTCCGACTGCAACCGTTCTCTGCTACCACATCGTCGAAGCTCCCAGCGACGACCGGATGCAGATCACGCGCGAGACGTTCCGCCAGCATCTCGATTACCTCGCGATGACCGGCTACAACGTGATTCCACTCGCACATCTGCAGGAGTACGTGACCGGCAAGCGCGCTACGATTCCGAAGAACGCTGTCGTGATCACCCTCGACGACGGCTGGCGCAGCGCGTACACCGAGGCGTTTCCGGAGCTGCAGAAGCGCAACCTTCCGTTCACTCTCTTCATCTATCCGAGGATCATCGGTAACACGACGATCGCACTGAACTGGAATCAGATCCGCGAGATGTCGGACGCCGGCGCCGACATTCAGAGCCACTCGCTCTCGCATCCGTTCCTCACTCGCCGCCGTAACGGCTCGCTCGATGAGGTTGGCTATTCGAAGTGGCTCTACAGCGAGCTCGCCGACAGCCGCAGGATCCTGGAGAAGCACACTGGAAAGAAGGTCCAGTTCCTCGCCTATCCGTATGGCGACTACGACAACCGTGTCGCGCGGATGGCGGCAAAGACGGGCTACAGCGCTGCGCTCACCTGCGATTTTGGCCGGGTCAAACGCGGTAGCGATCCGCTGAAGATGAAACGCCTGGTCATCGACAAGCGGATGGACTTCGCCGGATTCCGCAAGTACATGGGCGCGAGCTCGATGCAACTCGCCGACATGACGCCTCTTTCCGGCGGCGCCATCGACGGCCCGACGACGGTCGTCTCGGCGCGCATTCCGAACTACGAGTCTCTCGATCCGCAGACCGTCGGCATGGCCCTCATGAGCCTCGGATCCATCGCGCCATACTCATACGACGCGCGCACCGGGGCGATCTCCCTCCTGCTCGATGACGCCGCGAAAATGATCAAAGGCAAGTACTACCGCGCCGTCGTCTGGGCCACCGAGAGCAAGAGCGGCCGCCGCGTTGAAGGAAGCTGGACATTCAAGATTCCCGAGCCCGAGCCGGTCGTGATACCCACGCCTCCCGCCCCGGTCTCGAACAAAGTCGTCGCCGCCTCCGCCCTCGGCCGCTCGACCGGCGCGATGCTCGCGATCGGCAGAACGCAGCGGAAGTAGTGTCGCCCTCGTCATCCTGAGCGAAGCGAAGGAAGGAGGAAGTCTGGCGTCGCGGCAAAGCCTGATCGTCGCGCGGTGCGCTGGGAGGCGGCAATGATGAAAGTCCGCGCCACTCTTGTAATCCTTCTGGCATTCGCCGCCGTGGCGGCCGCACAGGACGCCCCTCCAACCAGGCGCTGGTACAAGGGGAACACGCACACCCACACGCTCAACAGCGACGGCGACAGCACGCCCGACGAGGTGGTGCGCTGGTACCGCGAGCACAACTACGACTTCCTGGTCCTGACGGACCACAACTTCCTCACCAGCGTCGACGGCTTGAATGCGCTGCATGCCGCCGACGAGAAGTTCCTGGTGATACGAGGTGAGGAAGTGTCGGACTGGTTCGGCAAGAAACCGATTCACGTCAACGGTCTGAATGTGCAGCGCCTGGTCAAACCCCAGGGCGGCACGAGCGTGGCCGACGTACTGCAGCGCAATGTTGACGCCGTTCGCGAAGCGTCCGGTGTCCCGCACATCAATCACCCGAACTACGGGTGGGCGATCAGCGCCGAAGATCTGTCGAAGATCGAACGCGACCGGCTGTTCGAGATCTACAACGGCCATCCCCTGGTCAACAACATGGGAGGCGGGGGCGCGCCATCGATGGAAGAGGTCTGGGACATCCTGTTGACGGGGGGGAAGCTGCTGTACGGGATCGCCGTCGACGACGCCCATCACTTCAAGCGGCCCTGGAGCGCAGATGCGGCCCGTCCCGGCCAGGGCTGGGTGGTGGTGCGGGCGGAGAAGCTGGCCGCTCCGGAGCTGCTGGCAGCAATGGAGCGGGGCGATTTTTATGCGTCCACCGGTGTCGAGATTACAGAGGTTTCCGTCAGCGCCAGATCCTTTCGCATATCCATCAAAGCGAGCGGCGATACGAAGTACCGCACCACCTACATCGGCCGCGGTGGCGCGATCCTGCAGACTGCACTGACCAATGAATCCGAGTACCTCGTCCGCGGTGATGAGGGCTACGTGCGCGCCAGGGTCGTGGACTCGAACGGAAAGACGGCCTGGCTTCAGCCGGTCATGATCGTGAAGAAATGACACGGCCGCTGTGGCTGCGTCCTCCCAGGCGCGATCAGAAGATCCTTCGCTTCGCTCAGGATCGGGTAGAGGCTTCTGGCAACTCGATCTCCGGATCATCTTCGCGCGCCCGATAGAGGATCGCTGTCTTTCCGACGATCCCCGCGATTTCCGAGGCGGTCTCAGCCGCGAGTTTTTCGACAAGGGTCTTCCGCTCCTCGCCTTCGACACGGATCTTGATCAGCTCGTGTGAGTCCAGCGCCTTTTTCGTCTCAGCGATGACACTGGGGCTGACGCCACCCTTTCCGACGCGGACGACGGGTTCAAAGGGGTGCGCGAGGCCTCTCAGGTACTGCCGCTGTTTCGGTGTCAACGTCATGACGACACGATATGGCAATTCGTGTGCAAGCGGAGCCAGCGGGAGTCAATCGAATGAAGAAGATTCTGATCGCAGTCATCATCCTCACCACAGCATCCACCGCCGCAGCGCAGTCGATGATCACACCGACACCGCGCGGAGGCAGCAGCTCATCGATGGACGGCTTCCGCATCGGGCCTCGACTCTCGAGTTACTCGACCGACATCGACATCGATCTCTTCACGATCGAGTCGGGCCGGCAGATCGGCTTCGGACTCGTAGGCGAGTACCGTGCGGGCGCGTTCGTCATCGATTTCAACTACGACCACGATCCGGAGAACGGTCTGCAGATCAGCGACTTTCTCCCGATCGAGTTCGGCCAGTATTCGCGCGACCGTGGCGAGGCGTCGGTCGGTTGGGCCGCGATTCCCTATCTCGACCTGCAGGGCGGCGTCCGGATGGACACCATTTCGGTCGGGGGCAGCGCGTTCGGTGGCGGCTTGTTCGACGGCGAGGACTTCGACTACCAGGCGATCTTCGGCGGCGTGCGCGTGCATTCGGCAACGAACCGCCCGTTCGGCGTCTACGGCGTGCTGCGTGGCTACACCGGCACGGTGGACTTTGGCGGCAGCGGATTCAACTCGCAGGCGGACATGACTGGCTGGCGCGCCGAGGGAGGCTTCATCATTCCGATCGGCGAGAGCCAGTGGAGCGCGGTGCCAGGGCTCGAGTATGAGTACCTCGACGCGCAGTCCACCATCAAGCTCGAGACGAACCGCGTGTTCGTGAATTTCGTTTACCAGTTCCCGAGGTAGCGGCCCCCCCCGCATCCTGAGCGAAGCGAAGGATCTACTGATAGCGCTGGGAGGGACGCAGCCACGTGCATCGTCCCGTCATCCTGAGCGAAGCGAAGGATCTTCTGATAGCGCTGGGAGGGACGCAGCCACGTGCATCGTCCTGTCATCCTGAGCGAAGCGAAGGATCTTCTGATAGCGCTGGGAGGGACGCAGCCACGTGCATCGTCCTTACATCAGAAGATCCTTCGCCGTCTTCGCGGCTCAGGATTAGCGCGCCTGTTTGAGTCTCGCGAGGAACGGATCCGCGGACTCGAATTGATTGAGGCGCAGCTCTCGCAGTTCCTCGCCTTTCGCGTCGAGAAAGACGACCGCGGGGACTCCGATGATTCCGTACTGCTTCGACAGCGCCAGCGTAGCGGGATCGTCAGCGAGCGTGAGATCGGCCTTCACCCGTACGAAGCGATCCATCTCTCTGGCGACGCGCTGGTCTCCGAACGTCTTCGCGTCGAGCTCCTTGCACGGCAGACACCAGTCGGCGAAGAAGTCGATCACGACCGGCTTCCCCGCCGCTGAAGCGGCGGCGAGCGTCTTCGTGTCGTACTTCTGCCAGGTGACCGCCGACTCTCCGCGAGGAAGCGCGAACGCGGCACCGGCGATGAGGAGCAGGAACGCGCACGCGAGCCGCATGGCCCGCCCTGCCGCTCCGCGCGACAGGAAGAGGAATCCTGCGCCGATCAGCAGGCTCGCGACCACTCCCCACTAGAAGATCACGTCGCCGGTCAGCGGGCGAAGAAAGTAGAACGCCATCGCGACGAGCACGAAGCCCATCGCCTTCTTGACCTGCACCATCCACTCGCCGGGCCGCGGCAGCACGTTGAGCAGCGCGAGATACGGGAAGCCGAGTCCGAATGCGAGCGCGGCGAACATCGCGCCGCCGATGACCGGTTTGCCGATCGCCGCCACGAGTGTCAGCAGCGAGATCACGACCGGTCCGACGCATGGCGCCGCAACGATCCCGATCACGAGTCCCATCGTCAGCGCGCCGAGAAGTCCCGCGCGCCCCTGCGAGCGGTTCGCAATCCAGCGCGGCGGCTGGATATCGAACGCGCCGAACATCGACGATGCGAGCACGAGCATGAGCAGCGCGAAGCCCGCGAGTACCGCGGGAAGCTGCAGCCACGCGCCAAACATCTTTCCGCCGAGGGCTGCCGCGACGCCGAGCGCCGAATACATGATGACGATGCCGAGGACGTACATCGCCGAGAGCGCGAATCGTCGCGAGCGGCGGCCGTCGCTCTGCATTGCGAAGAAGCCGAGCGTGATCGGGATCAGCGGGAAGACGCACGGCGTGAGGTTCAGCGCGAGTCCGCCGAGAAACAGAATGCCGAGCGTCAGCGGAAGACCGCTGGATGCGAACGTCCTGGCAAGACGGTCCTGCGGAACCGGCTTGTAGTTTTTGGGAGCGGCCGACAGCGGGACGAATCCTTCGGTGGTCGCAGGAGCTCCGGCGACCGGCGTCGAACTGATCGTCGCGATCGCGTCCTTCGGCGGAAGGCAGACGCTGTCGTTGCACGCCTGATAGCGAAGCGACGCATTGATTGCCGCCGCGCCCGCCTTCAGCGTCGCCGTGAACGGGATCGAGATCGTTCTGGCGTACACCGCGATCTCGCGGCCGCCGCTGAATGTGAACGCATGCATCTCGTGCTGCGGATAGGTAGCGTTGACGAGCGTAGCGGTCAAGCCGTCGAGCGTCAGGGCCGTCGGGATCGCATACTCATCGAGCGGCTTCGCGGAGTTGATGTGCCAGCCGTCGGCGATCTTCGCGGTGATCGTTCCCTCGACCGCGTCGCCGGTGCGTTTGTGTACGGCACCTTCGATTGTGACTTTCGGCAGCGCGTCGGCCGCGCTGAATCCGCTCTGCGCGAACGTGGCCGGAGCCAGGAGGAGGAGTACGACAAAAAGGCGGGCGATCATCGTCGACTACTGCTGCGGGTACTGCCGCTCGAGGCTGACGAGGAGACCGGCGACTTCACTCGCCATCTTCGAGTTTGGATACGAGTTCTTGAAGCTGCGCAGCTCGCGCATCGCCGCCTTCATGTTGCCCTGGGCCAGATAAACCTCGCTGATCATCAGCTTCGCCCGCTCGAGTGAGTCGCCCTTGGTCTGCACTTTGCCGAACTCCGCGACAGTCGAGAAGACCTTCTCGAAGTGGTTTTGCTGCATGTATAGCGTCGCGAGCTCGAGAAAGGCCTTGTCGCGAAACTCGGCCGGGACGTTCTTCTCCGCAACCAGCTTCTTGAGCCGCGTCTCACTCTCACCGTACGCCTGCCGCTCGCGGAACTGCCCGGCGATCTCCAGCCGCTTGCCGTATTCCTTCTGGAGCAGTTTTTCGGACGCGACGAGTTTCTTGAAGGCCAGGTCCCGCTCGAGTGCGCCGTTGAGCATCTGTACGAACTGCGGGGCCGGGGCGTAGCCGCGGATCACCGCCGCGAGGCTGAGATCGGAATTGAGAACCAGAAACGTCGGAAGCGACGAGATCTTGTACTTCTGCGCGAATCGCGTCCCCTCCGCGGCATCCTCGGTGTCGAGGCGCAGAAGCACCATGTTCGCGGTGGCCTTCTGAAACACTTCCGACGGAACCACTTCCTTGTCGAAGCGATGGCACCATCCGCACCACTGCGCGAACATGTCGACGAAGATCATCTGCTTCTTCGCTTTCGCCTCTTTCTCGGCGGCAGCGAGCGATTTGATGAATCCCGTGCCGGCCTGAGCCTGTGGCACGATCGTCAGCGCGATCAGCGCCAACAGCGTTGCGGTACGTTTCAAGAAGGGACCCTCCGTCGAATTCGCAAACTGCGAAGCATTCTCCCGCTATTCCGAGACGCTGACACCGGCCGGTGACAGAGTACCGAGCCGGCGCAGTGCATGTGCGCGCGCCGCCTCGATGAACGCGGCGAAGAGTCCCGTCGCCGATTCATCCCCGCCCATATCCTCGGGATGCCACTGCACGCCGAGATAGAACGGATGCTTCGGATCCTCGAGACCTTCAACGATTCCATCGGGCGCATACGCTGTGACGCGGAAGCCCTTCGCAACGTTTCGGACGGCCTGATGGTGCGAAGAATTCACGTTGAAGGTGCCGGCGCCGAGGATGGAGGCGAGTTGCGTCCCGCTTTCGATCGCGATGTCGTGGCGCGCGCGGTCGCTCGGATCGCTCCCGTGGCGGATGTCGGTCTTCACTTCGGAGTCGATGTCCTGCATCAGCGTGCCGCCGTTGGCGACATTCATGATCTGCAGCCCGAGACAGACGCCGAGCGCGGGAACTCGCTGTTCGTGCGCTGCCCGCGCGAGCGCAAGATCATTGCTCTGCCTCCGCGGATCCATCCGCTCGCATTTCGGATGCGCCTCTTCGCCCCAGATCGAAGGGTCGCAATCGAATCCACCTGCGAGCACGAGCCCGTCGAGCGCAGCCATGACAGCCGCCGCGTTCTCAGGCTGCGGCGGGAGCAGAACCGGAATCGCGCCCGCGCTCCGCAGCGCCTCGATGTAGGTCATGTACCCGAACGCGCGGTCGCGCTTGCCTGCCGTCACTTTGACGTCGGCTCCAATGCCGATAAGAGGCTTCGTCATTTGTCGCTCCATTTCAGAATCAGTGTAGCGCGTCATTCCGCGCTTGAAGTTTGTGTGGCGGCGTTGGAAACGAAGCTGGCCAAGTCTCCTGCAATCAAACAAGGGATGACGCCGGAGTTGCTCACCGGCGCGATCCGTTTGCCGGTTGACGCGCCGGCGATGACCGTGTAGAACTTAGTCCTCTCAACTTAGTTTATTGGAGCCAGCATTGGTTACAGTCAACATCCACGAAGCCAAGACGCAGCTCTCCAAGCTGGTCGATCAGGCTGCGAAGGGCGAGTCGTTCGTCATTGCGAAAGCCGGGAAGCCGCTGGTTAGAGTAGCGGCGCTCGATGCGCCTTCTTCGCCGCAACGCCTCGGCTTTATGGCCGGAGAGATCGCAGTTCCGAAAGACTTTGATCGGATGGGCGAGAGCGAGATCGAAGCGCTGTTTGGGGCTCGGGCGTGAAGCTGCTGCTCGACACGCAGATTCTGCTCTGGGCGGCCGGTCAGCCCGAGCGGCTCTCCGCCCCGGCGCGAAAGCAGCTCGACAATCCCGGCAACGAGCTCCTCTTCAGCGCTGCGAGCATCTGGGAGATCGCCATCAAGAATGGTCTCGGGCGCGACGACTTCCGCGTCGAGCCTCGCCTGCTGCGCCGAGGACTGCTCGACAACGGTTACACCGAGCTGCCGATCACCAGCCAGCACGCCGTGAGCACCGACACCTTGCCTCCGCTGCATAGAGACCCATTCGACCGCATGCTGCTCGCGCAGGCCCTCGTCGAGGGGATCACTCTGCTCACGGCGGACGCACAACTGGCCCGTTACGGCGGACCAGTGCGGAAGGTGTAGACGATGGCGCAGTCGCACGGGCGCACCGTCGGTTCCGAAGGGATACTGGATCGAGCGAGGACGACCCGTGCGAGTATCACGAGTTCGAGCGATTCCTCGCCGTCTTTTCGGCTCGGAATGACTACTTTACGTAAATCTCGACCTCGTCCCGATTCCCGCGCCCATCGACGGCGGCGATCGTGTGTTTGCCGCGTTGGAGCGGCCATGACGAGGGGACGGCGCGGCCGTTGATTTCCCATCGCGCACTCGCGGTCGCGCGGAACTTCAGCGTCTGAAATCCGCTGCGCAGGGTCGGATCGATTAGATACGTCGCGCCGTCCGGCGGATTGACGACGCGCAGAGCAGCCATTCTTTGCGCGGGCGGGCGCCGCGGTTGCGGCGCGGGTGGCAACGCTGCGCGAGCCCACGCGCGATATTCAGGCGGCCAGTCGACATACTCATCGTGATGCCACGAGCAGAATTCGGCCGGCGCATCCTTTCGCGCCCACTCGCGCTCCGTCGACTCGCAGAACGTCGAAGGCCGGAGGCCGGACAACGCGCAGATCGCAACCTCCTCGAGATCATCCGGCGGAGCGACGATCGGCTCTTCGTCGCCGATCGGCAACGAGCCGCGCACGCGCTTCACTGCCGCGAGCATGACCGCGTTGAAGATTGGCGCTGCGCCGGTCACGCCTGTCGAGTTGCGCAGCTCTTCTCGATCGAAGTTTCCTACCCAGACGCCGACGGTGACGTCGCGCGTAAAGCCGATCGTCCAGTTGTCGCGATACGCCTGCGAGGTTCCGGTCTTGACCGCGACGCGGAACGGAAAGTCGAGACTGCCGCCGCTGCCGAAGGCGTACTCGCGCGCGGCACGGTCGGAGAGGATGTCGGCGATCCAGAAGGAGGTCGTTTTGGAAAACAAGGGTCGAGGGTCGAGAGTCGAGGGTCGAGGGTCATCGAATCGAAACCGCGGCGTGATCGGGCGTCCTCCGCGCGCGAACGCTGCGTAGGCAGCGATCAACTGGTCGAGTCTTACCTCGGCGTCGCCGAGGGTGAGGCCGAGGCCGTAGTAGTCGGCGGTCTTCGTGAGGTTTGTGAAGCCGGCGTTGCGGAGAAGGCGATGGAGCGACGGCGTGCCGAGCTGCGCGAGCATGGCGACTGCCGGCACGTTCTGCGATCCGGCGAGCGCGCTTCGCACGCGCAGCGGCCCGCGATAGCGGCCATCGTAGTTGCGCGGCGAATAGACGACGCCTTCCTCCGCGGTCGGAAAATTCGAGACAACATCGGGGAGCACCGTCGCCGGCGAGTATCCCCTCTCGAATGCGAGCGCGTACGTGAAGGGCTTGAGCGTCGAGCCGGGCTGACGCGGCGTCACGACCGCATCGATCGCGCCGCCGAAGCCGTCGCCGAAGTAATCGCCCGAACCTTCCCACGCGAGCCAGTCGCCCGTGCGGTTGTCGAGCACAGCCACTGCGACGCTCGTCGCGCCGTGAGCGATGAGTCTTTGCCGCTGCGCGGCGATGATGCCGAGAACTTCGCGCTGCAACCCGACGTCGAGCGTCGTCCTGATGACGGGCGTGTTGCTCCGCTCGAGCACCCTCTCGACGAAATGCTGGGCGACGAGCGGCTCGCCGCCGCCCGAGAGCTCGAGACGCTCGCGCAGCGCCTGTGCGCGCTCATTCGCCGGCATCTTCATCCGCGAGAGCACGTATCGCTGCCTCGGCACCGCGCGCGTCGCATCGCGCAGCGGGTTGAACGCGCCGGGTCTCTGCGGCAGTGACGCAAGAAACGCCGCCTGCGCGTGCGTCAGATCTTCCGGCGCGCAGCCAAAGTAGACTCGGCTTGCGCGCGAGATGCCGTGAATCCGGTTGCCGTATGGCGCGAGATTCAGATACATCGCGAGGATCTCGCGCTTGCTGAATCGATGCTCGATCCTCAGTGCCAGCAACGTCTCGCGGACCTTCGTCGCGACGCCGCGATCGCGCGAGCCGAGCAGCAGCTTTGCGGTCTGCTGCGACAGTGTCGAGCCTCCCTCGACGAGGCCCGCGTTCTTCACGTTGTGCCACGCTGCGCGCGCGACCGCGATCGGATCGACGCCGGGATGGCGAAAAAAGCGCCGATCCTCCGCCGCGAGCGTCGCGTCGACCACGCGCAGCGGCAACGACGTTGATGTCAGCGCGATACCGCGGCCCCCGCTCGCCGAAAGCGGCTCGTACAGAACGACACCATTCCGATCGACGATCGTCGACGAGATGAATCGCCGCTGATCGAGCACCTCCGGCGCGATCGGCCCGAGTCGGATCCAGGCCGCGACCGCGATGAGAATCACGGCGGCGCCACACAGAGTCCGAATGAGTTCGCGAGGATTCACTTACTGACCTCGATGATGCTCGAGGCGGTTCGCCCGAAGACTTCAGGCTCGTACATCTCTTCGACATGCGCCGGCGCGGTCATGAAGGTGCCCGATGTCGTCGCGCGCAGCAGGTATGTGTACGTGTGCTCGCCCTCGCTGAGACGCGTCGCGAAGACGTTGATGCGATCGTCGTGACGCTCCTCGTGATCCCACCCTCCGCGCTGCCACCACGCCGTCCAGTCGCTCGCCCGCGCGCTTTCTCGCCGCTGCTCGTTGGCGTCGCTTGCTGTCGTCGCGAAGAGCGTGTCGACCGGCTCCGTCCCCGCTGGAATCGGATCGGTCACCGCGACGAAGCGCCGCTCCTTGGTGTTGCGGATGGTCAGCGTGACGCGCACCAGGTCGCCTGCCTTGAACTGCGACGCCACGGCGTCGTTCACGTCGTAACGACGCTCCACGACGAATCCCTGATTCATCGCGCCGAGATTGCGCTCGAGCGATGCGTAGCGCAGCCGCATCAGATAGAAGAGTGTCCCGCTCCCCTGCCGGTCGAACGTGATCGTTCCCGAGGAGAGCTGTCCGATCGGAATCTCTTTCGTTTTCGCCTCGGTCGAGCGGCCGCGGAACTCTTCCTGCGCGATCGTCGCCGCACCGAGTGTCACGATGCCGGCAAAGTCGGGCGCCTCCGATTCGTACTTGCGGTAATAGTCCACGAGTGAGCCCATCGCCCACGCGTTTTCCTGCGTGTTGCCCCATCGCCCATCCTTCCGGACACGCATGAGCCAGCGCACCATCCGCTTCACGAGCTCTTCATCCGAGCCGTTGCGGACGAGCGTCCCCATCGCGATCGCGGTCGAGCGGACGTTCGAGTTCCAGAACCAGAGAAGGTAAGGATCCGACAGCTCGCCCACATGCGCGAATCCCGCTTCAGGCAGCATCGCGTTGCGGATGCGGCGCAGCAGATCGTCGAGCCGCTCACCCTTCTCGCCTTTCGCGATCAGTGCGTCGGCGAGATGCGAGATGCCGAAGATCGGCATCCGATCGGCGTATCCAAAGAGCCGATTGATGTGCGAGTCAGCATTGCGTCCGCCCTCGGCCAGCACCTTCACCGCGAAGGCCTGCCACGCGGTGTACGCAGGCCACCAGCCTTCGTTCACCGGCCCCGGTGTCTCGCTCAAATTGCGCGTGAGGTACTCGTAGCCGCGATTGAGCGTGTCATCACTGACGTTGTAGCCAAGCTTCTTGCCACGCTGCAGGACATGCATCACGTAACTCGATAGATACGGCGAGACGCTGGTGCACTGGCCCGGCCAGAATGCGAACCCGCCGTTGCCGCACTGGAACTGCTCGAGACGTGTGAGATTCGACTGCGCCATCGGCCGCGCATTCGCGGCATCGACGCCCGGCAGGTCAAATGCTTCGCCGAGGTCGGCCGCGAGCATCAACGCGAGTCCTGTCGACGCGCGCTGTTCGGCGCAGCCGTACGGATACTCGACCAGGTACCGCGCCCCTTCGCCTAGGCCGACCATGGCGGTCGACGAGAGCTCGAGTCGCAGCCCGCCAAATCCAGGAACCACATTCGTAGGCAGCTCGAGTTTCTCGCTCGCCTTCGGTTTCGCCTCGCCGTATGCGGCAACAGTCTCGGGACTGACCAGCACGCGCACCGGAATCACATCTTCGAATGAATCGCTCTCGCGTCCCATCTTCACGCTCATCTGAATGCGTGCGATCCCGACCGAACGCGCGACTGCATCGAATCGGACTTCCGATGCGGCGCCCGGCTTGATCTCGATCGTCGCGCGATCGGATCCGTTGATCGTGATGACACTCGGGTCGAGCGACTTGATGGTGACCGTCGCCTTCCCGCCGCGCTTGAGCTGGTTGTGAACCGCGGCGCCGAACGTCGCGGTGTCTCCCGGCGTCAGGAATCGCGGGAACGCCGGCGTCAGCATCAGCGGTTTGTTGACCTTGATCTCGTCCTGCGCCCATCCGAACCGCGACGTGCGGTCGCCAGCAACCGCCATGATCCGGTACGTCGTCAGCGATTCCGGCAGCTTCACCTCGGTTCGGGCCTTGCCGCTCGCGTCGGTGACGATCGAGCCGAGCCAGAACGCGAGCACGCGGAAATCTTTCCGCATCGTCCCCGGTCCCGCGTCGCGTCCGCCGCCTCCGCCGTCGCTCGCCCCTTTCGGAGTGAGCACGCGGCGGCTGACGATCCGCTGGCGCGAGTCTTCGTTGAGCACCTGCAGCGCCTTGTCGAGATAGATCGAGTCGAGCACATCGGGCGTCTGGTACGCGGTCAGCGAAAGCACGCCGTAATCGACTGCCCACAACGTGACCTCAGACTGCGAGGGTTTACCGCTCGCGTCCTTCACGTTCACGTCGACGCGCGCTTTCGAGCCGGGACGGAACTCGTCGCGGTCGGCGTCAACGTCGACCTTGAGTCGCTTGAGCGCGTCCTCGACCTTCAATTCGACATAGCCGAGGCGGAACGCCGGCTTGCCGGGATCGCCTGCATCCTCGGTCACCGGCTGCTGCGTCCGTCCTTTGATCAGAAGGACGGAGATGAAGACGTTCGGGATGTCGCGCTCGGTGATCGGAACGGTGATCGTCTGCTGCGTCGATGTCAGCTCGAACGGCGTCCACGTGCGGACGCCTTCGCGCTCGGTCGTAAGCAGCGCGGTCGCGCGCTCCCACGGCGACTTGATCATGATCCGCGCCGTGTCACCCGGTTTGTAGTTCTTCTTCTCCGGGATTAGATCGATGCGGTTGTGGTCGTAGCGTTCCCACGCCGAATAGCCGGGACCACTCGCGTAGAACCAGAGGCGTGTCGTGGTCGTGCGCCCATCACCATCGTTCGCCGTCGCAATGAGCCGATACTGCCCACCTTCGGCGATCGGAATGCGGAGCGGGACTGGCTGCGACTGCGTCGTGATCGTCCACTCGCCCGACGGCACGTCTTTCCGCTCGGTTTCCCATTCGTAGAAGCCGTTGCCCGATGCGCGGCGAACACTGTTGTACTGAACTTTCAGAAGCGAGACCTGAACGCGCACGCCGGCGACACCGAGTCCGTCGACTCCTGCCGCGACGATCTCCGTGTCGATGCCGTTTTTCGCTTCCCCAAAATACGGCGGCGTCTTCACGCCGATGTACCACGGGGCCGGGTCGACGCGGAACGTCGCGCGGTTCGCGATGCGTTGCCGCGTCACGTCCGTCACTTCGGTTTCGAGACGATAGTCGTAGGGCCAACCGTCCGACTTCTCGGTCGGAAGAGTGAGCGTGAGATTCCCCTGCGCATCGAGCTCCGGCTCTTCGGATGTGACGGTGACTCGATCCGACGGACGGTCGTCGTCCCAGCCGAGGAAGGTGTAACGGTCGGCGGGCCAGCGTTCGCGGATTGATTGCGGGACGTCCCACGAAGGCATTTTCGACCAGGTCCATCGCGCATCGCGGTTCGCCATCGCGCCGCCGTAGAGATAGCGGCCGGCGGTGCGTCCGGTGACATTGGTTCCGGCGATCGAGGTCGGGGCGTCGAGCGTGACGTCGACGCGAAAGTCGGGACGCCGATAGGCGGCGACAAGAAAGTCACCGTTGATCTGGCGCTCCTGCCCTTCGATGCGCGCGAACATCGTCCACGTCCCGAGCGGTGCGTCGGCGGGGACGCGAAACTGCCATTCGCTGCTGCTCCAGTCGTTGAGGGAAAGCTCTTTTTTAGCGATCTCCTTGTTCTGGCTGTCGCGCAGCGCGACGCTGATCTTCGTGCCGGATGGCAGAAGCTGCATACCGGTCGGCGTGTCGCTGCGGACAACGAGTTTCGCGTTCACTTCCTCACCGAGCTTGTAGACGCCGCGGTCGGTGAAGATCGTGCCGCGCAGCAGCGGGAGAGCCTCGTCGGGAGTGAAGTTCGCGTTGAACTCCCATGGAGTGATCCCTTCGTTCCAGTCGCTGCCGACGTAGGCGATGTCGCCGTCTTTCTCGGCGGTGACGACGAAGTGAAGGTCGTTGAAGACGCGCCACCACTCGTAGTCCGACTGATCCTCCTGCATCATGTTTGGAGCGGCCGGCTTCTGCGGTTTGTCGCGCTTTTTGATGCGAAGGCGCGTTCCTTCGGCGATTGCGATGCCGTGCGCGTCGGTCGTTCCGCTCCAGAAGACTTTGTTGTCGACAGTTCGGATCGTGACGTTCGCGGCGGCGACCGGCGCGCCGTCGTCAAGACGAGTAACGAGAACGAGTGTGTTGAGCGGGCTGTCTTTGACGCTGATGCCGAGGTTCGTCGCCTGGACGATCGAGGCACGCGTCGACGGATCGTTGAGGCGTGACTTCGCGATCGGGTTTGCCGGCTTCATCGCGGCCCAGAGAAGACCTTTGTTGTCGCTTCCGATCGCCGGGGCGATGTCGAGGCCGATTGACTGCGTCTTGTCGGGAACGACCTCCAGCGCCCGCGATTTCGGCTGGGTCTTCGGCGGCGCGGAGCGGTAACCGTTGTTCTGCAGCGCCACAATCGTGGGAACGAGCTCGTCCAGCGAGAGTGGGGCGAGCCACTGCTGAACGCTGCGGACATTGCGCGCGTGGAACGGGAGAATCGATCCGCCGGATGATTCCCACACGCCGTGGCCGTCCCCGAAGCTGATGAACGCGGTGCGGTGCCAGTACTCGACTACCCCTGTCCAGACGTAGTCGAGACGCTGTCCATCGATCGAGGGGAGCGACGGTTCGACTCGCACGCGGTACGTTCGCGCAGGCTGAGTTGTGTAACCGAGCTCGTCGAGCGTGTAGGAGGTCGATGGGTAGTCGTACTCGCGCGGTTGAGTCTTCGGGATCAGCTTCACTTCTTTCGCGGGATCGGTGATGTCGGTGACTGTGACGACCTTGCTCACGTCATCGAAGCGAACTCCTCCCATCGAGCGAAAGTCGATCGGATTCGAAGAATCGGGATCGCATTCGTAGCGGCATCCCATTCCGTTGACGAAGAACATCGGCTCGAGCTGGACGGTGTACTGCTGCGAACGGCCGGCGAGCTTGTCGTCGAGTAGTACTTCGATCCATGTGTCCGACACGATTCCGGGCTTCGTCTCGAGTACGACTAGATCGTTCGCGGGAGGGAAACGTTCCTTGTCCCATTGCTGTGCGAGATTCGCAAAAACGTTGACGCCGCCGGCCGCGCCTGCCGCGACCGCGCGCGCCTGCTTTGCACTGAAATCGGCGCCCGCCTTCGCAGGGGCCATGATCTGCGGCACCTGCACGTCGTGCGCGGCCGTGCGAAGCTGCAGATGCTGGACGATCGCCGCGACATCAACCGGCTGATTGAAACGGAGCGCAATGATGACCGGCGCGTCCGCGCGGCCGCCCTTGCGATACCACTCGGTGCTCGTCAGACGAATCGAAGGCGTCATGAACGCGAAGCGGTAAACGCGGTCGAGCGTGTTTCCGGCGACGGACTTTGCGCTCGCATCGACTGTGACCTCGAAGCGTTTCGAGAATGGCAGCGGCGCTTTCGGCGTGAAGATCAGCGTCGTCGTCCCGGACCACCGGAACGTTCCCGCGACCGGCGGATCGATCCGTAAGAACGGCGCCGTGACCGGCTCAGGAATCTTTCCGAGCGCGACCATCGGCTCGGAGAAGACGACTCGCACCTCGTTCGCCTCGCGCAGCGTGGCGACTTCGCCGACAGGGCCTGCGGTCGTAACGCGGAGCGTGTTCGCCGCCGATGCATACGTGGCAATCAGAAAGAGCGCAGGAAAAAAGAAACGCTTCATGAAAGCAAGTCTATGACGCGCGCTTGACGTCAAATGAGGAAAGGTTGTGGCGGGATTAAGGACTGAGGACTGAGTGCTGAGTGCTGAGTGCTGAGGACTGAGGACTGAGTGCTGAGGACTGAGTCAAGCATCGCCCAAGGCTCTTGTCATCCTGAGCCGCGAAGACGGCGAAGGACCCCCCGCGCTAATGCGAACATCGCCCGGACGCGGGGGATCCCTCGCTTCGCTCGGGATGACATGAATGCCCGGCTCGACGAGGACTCACTCAGTCCTCAGTCCTCAGCACTCAGCACTCAGCACCCAGTCCTGGGTAATCAGCCGGCGAACATCCGCCGGAGCACCGTCGCGGCGGGCGTCAACGTTATTCCGAACGTTCTGGCAGTCGCTTGCGTGTCGAGAATGACGTCCTGCTGTTCGAGTCCGGCGGCGAGCTGGCCGATCACCTGGTTCAGAGGCGGGGGGAGATGCGGGATGGGCTCGCCTGGCTCGATCACGCGCGTGGGTATTTCCCGACGGAGAATCTCAGAGCTCTGGCGAACGACATCTTGAAACGAGAGCGCCTCCGGACCGCCGATCACGATCCTCAGATTCCTGGCAGCCGGATTCCCGACCGCCGCGACCGCAAACCGCGCGACATCCTCGACGGCAATGAACGAATGCCGCCGCTTTCCCCCTCCGATGAGAGAAACCGGTTGTCCTGAACCGATCGCGCTGCCGATGAGCAGCGGAAACCAGACATCCATGAATGCGTGAGGAGCGACGATCGTCCATTCCATCCCGCTGTCGCGCAGGTGCTTCTCGACTCGCGCTTTCGCTGCGAAGAGCGGAACCGGGCTGGCTTCATCGACCGCGGCCGCGGAGATGAAGATGAAGCGGCTGACGCCCGCCCGCTTCGCAGCGTCGATGAGACTGCGATTCCCGGCATCGTCGACCGAGCTGACATTGTCGTCGCCACCGCGCTGCGCCGAGGTGGCCGACGTGATGACGGTCGTGATGCCATGCATCGCCTTCTCGAGTGAGGAAGGATCCTTCAAGTCCCCGCGAACGCTTTCGACTCCCGCAATAGAAGCGTCTCCGCGCAACAGTGATCGAACGGGCAGCCCGCGTTCGAGGAGACCGAGGGTGATCATCCGTCCCAGCAATCCAGTCGATCCGACGACGAGGTTCACGAGTTCTCCTTGTATCCGCTCGACAGGCCGTATCGCCCCACGAGCTTGACCTGGCTGCACAGTCTACAGACGCCGAAGTCGAATGCGACGGGAGAGGGATCAAAGGTGGGACGCCGCAAAAAGAAAAAGGGGCTTCGCAGATGCGAAGCCCCTCTTGTTGAACGCTGAAAACGCGGACGTTATGGAGCGCAAACTCCCGTTTCGCCGATCAAGCCTGCGAACGGAGTATCCGTGAGTCCTGTGACGACGATGTCGTCGACGTCCCAGCCAGGAGGCGGTGGCGGAGTGCCAATCGCGAACTCACAGTTCAGTGGCACCGGAGGCGCGTTCCGCCTGGTACTCCCAGTCCGCAGCGCCGTCGTACGCGCCGCCGTCTCCGTCGATCGGGGCCGTGACATCGGAGCCCCCGGCGCCGACTCGAACGTGACGCGAACGTACTACCCCGAGGAGGATGCGAATCGGTTGACGGTCGGCGTAGACCAGGGGATTGGGGCTACGCGGATCGAATTGCGCGCGGCCGTGAGCACGTACGACATCATCACTCGTCGTGAGCGGCTGCCCAATGCCACCACACGAAGGCAGATCTCCAGTGCTGACGTCACGGCAAAAGACGCATCGCTCCGGATGACGGCGGAGACGCCCACGGCAAACGCCTTGTTCCACACCGGTGTTGATGTCACGAGCCGTTTTGACGTCCACGCGCTCGGATCGATCATCGCCTTCGACGCCCAGGACAAAATACTCACGCGGCGCGATGAAGTCTCCATTGGTGAGGCCTCGCGTCACGACATCGGAGTCTTCGCCATCGCCGACCTTCCCTTGACCCCGGCGCTCACGTTCAGCGGCGGTGCTCGCGTCGACGCGCTGAGGGTCCGCAACGCAGGTGGTTCCTTCGGCAACAGGTCGCGATCGGATCAGGCGGTCTCCGGTCACGCCGCACTTACATGGGCCGCTGGCGCGTTCAGCACGACGCTGCAACTCGGCAGCGGATTCCGCGAGCCGACGCTCTCCGACCGCTACTTTCGCGGAGTGAGCGGCCGCGGGTTCGTCGTCGGAAATCCGGACCTCGAGCCGGAGCGAAGTTTCCAGGGCGACTATGCCGCTCGATGGCAGCGCGGTCAGCGATCCATCGCGTTCTTCGCGTACGAGTATCGGATTCATGACCTCGTCGAACGTTATGCGTCCGGAACCGACTTCGCATTTCGCAACCGCGGTGAAGCGGAGATCCGCGGAGTCGAGCTCGAGCTCGCGACACCGCTGGGACGTCACCTCGCAATGCAAGGCAGCATCAGTGCGGCGCGAGGGGACAGCGGGGACCAGGCGCTCGATGACATCACTCCGCTCAAGAGTCATCTCGAGCTGCGATGGGCACTCCGCCGCTGTTCGGTGTTCACGAGCGCGACATGGTTCGGCACCGACAATCGTCCGGGACCCGTCGAGACTGCGCGTCCATCACACACCGTCATCGACTTCGGCGCCGGCTGGAAGATCCACGAGAGCGCCGATCTCAGGCTGTCGGCACGAAACATCCTCGACGAGCGCTATGCCGGTTCGTCCGACGCAAACGCCGCGCAGGCGCCGGGTCGAGCGGTGACGCTGTCCATCCACGGCAGGATCTGAGAGCCGTTGTGAGGATCCGCTAGACCTTTTCGATCGCGTAGATCTTCACGTTCACTTCGCGCGCGTAGTGGCGGATCGGCGCAGCGTCGGAGCGACGGAGACCCGCGGCCCAGATGAGCGTCTCGTCGAGCTGCAGCACATCGGCCTTCTGGAGTGGGTACGGCTGGTGATGGACTCGCGCGCGGTAGAGGTCGTGATCGGAATCCTTCGCGTAAAGGATGTAGCGCTCGACGAGGAAGTGCTCCAGGGTTTTCTCCCTCGCCGGTGCGACGGGGCCTTCAACCGCGGCGTAGCGGATGTGCGCGTGTGCCGGCATCGCGCCGCGCGGATCTTCGCGATGACTCGTGAACTCGATCTCCGGAAACATTCCGCGGCCGACTGTGAGGTCGATGCGCGACTGAAAGTACGGAAGCTTGTACGCCGCGCGCGCTGCCTCGACCGCGATCATGCTCGCGGCGTCAAGACTGAAAAACCAGACGCCCGGATCGGCGCCATTGCGATGCACGTAGGTTCGAACGTTGACCTCGTGAAAACTCGAGATGCCCGGCAGCGCCGGCATCAGCACCGGCCGCACGCCCGTCATCGTGAACGGAATCAATCCTACGTACGCTTTCCGATCGAAGGTGTCGACCGTCAAACCGGGCGGCACCAGCTTCTGAAGATCGGCGACCGGAATCTCCCAATGCAGGAACAGAAGGTGATGCCAGTTCTGATGCATCACCACCTGCTGCTTTGGTTCGAGGGAAGGAGAAGTCCGGTCGATGAGATCGCGCATTCAGACGACACCTTCAACATTCAACGTTCAACATTGAGTGTTGAATGTGTGGGCCTACTCGAACAAATCGAAATCCGCGACCGGCTCGTCCTGCGGAGAGTTCCAGCGCCAGGTTTCGAAGAGGTAGAGATCGAAGAGGAGCAGGAACACTTCGCGGCTCATGTCCCAGCGGCTGAGGAGTCCGCTCCTGACGCCGCGCTTCGATTCTTTGATCACGTGTCCGAGGTTGTAGATGATCGTTTCGCGCTGCCGGTAGCCAGCTTTCGCGCAGAAGCAGTTGAGCGCTGCCTCGATCTTGAAGCGCTCCTGATACTGCTGGGGCACAGTTTCGAACACCTTGCGCCGCATCACGCGAATGCCCGACAGCACCGGCCCGCATTTCAACTTCAGATGCATGAAATCGAGCACCGGCCCGCGATGGCGCACGCCGATGTTCATGTCGCATTCGCCGTTCATGACCGGCAGCATGAGATCGTCAATGTGCTGCTGGGTGACGTTGTACATGTCGCCATCGACGAAGAAGAGGACGTCGTTCGACGCGTAGTCGACGCCAACGCGCATCGCATAGCCCTTGCCGCGATTTTCCTTCAATGCGATGGTCGTGACATCGAAGCCGCGCGCGATCTCGACCGTGCGGTCGGTGGAGCCGTCGCTGACCACGATGATCTCGTGGATGAGCGGGCTGCTGCTCAAAGCCGTTAGAACCTCGGCCAGGGTCGCTTCTTCGTTGTAAGCCGCAATGATCGCGGTTGCAGCCAATTCGTCACCTCGATAGTCGTCATGGGGAGTGCAACCGGCAGACCATAACATAAGGGCCGAGGGCTGAGAGCAAAGGGCCGAGTGTGAGGCACCGGATCAGGACACGTTGTGCCCAAAACGCGACGCGCAGATCCTCCCTCGGCCCTCGGCCCCGAATGGCCCTCCCCTTGCACCCGTCCCCGAGCATGAAACAGCGACTGACCTTTGGAGCAGTTCTCGCGGGCCTCTGCATCGTGCTCGCCCTGGCGACGGTCGCCCTGACCGGTTGCTCGCTGGCGAAGACGCTCGATATCGTCAATCCGAGCTACTCGATCCGCGACATCCGGCCTCGAGTCGACATCGCGCTGCCGCTCTCGTCCTCGAGCATCGACCTCGACTTCACGATCGCGGTCAACAACCCGAACCGCGTCGGGCTGAAACTCGATCAGATCGACTTCAACCTTTTCATCAACGACCAGCGGATTCTCGACGGCGTCAGCCGGCAACGGATCAACATCCCCGCAAACGGTCACGGTGACGTCCGGCTCAGCACACGATTCGGCTATCAGCAGGTCCGCACGCTCTTCACGGAGATCGCCGACCTGATTCGCGGAGATCGCGCACGCTACGAGATCCGCGGCAACGCGTGGTACGACACGCCGGTGGGACGCCTGAAGTTCCCTGTGACCGTCTACTCGACGGGAAACAGCGACAACCGCCGATAAGTCATTCCGGGCCGGCGTTTAGCCGCTCGGAATGACTCGCCGAAATGACGATCAGCTCCGCGCGTTCCGCGTCACGGTGATGACTTCCGCGACGTAGCGGTTACTGTCGTTGTGGCCGCGGACCGAGATCTCGTCTCCACGCTCGAGATCTTCGACGCGGTACGTGTTCCCCTGATACTCGACCGTGGTGCGCGAGTCGTAGTAGACCGCTCCCGTCGAGCTGCTCTGGCGCAGGTTGTTCACGTACTGGACGTCGAGGTCGATGCGCTGCGCGCCCGTGTCGATTCCGCTGACCACGCCGCGAACGTCCGAGGGTTGATCGGCCGACGGACTGCCGAGGATTCCGCCGAGGCCGCCGAGAATGCCACCGGCGGACCCGCAGGCTCCGGCGAGAAGAATTACTGCCAATGCAAACGATGCTCTTCGCATATCGTTCCTCCTGATGACCGTGCAAGAGCAAGGATTGAGCCCTCTCACGACGCTTCGGCGGCCGGCGTGGTTCGCGCCGGCGATCGCAGGCGTGCTCTACTTTTCGCAGGGATTCCCGTTCGGCATCGTCAATGAGCTGCTACCGCTGTATCTCCGGACGCAGAACATCTCGCTCGCGCAGATCGGGCTCATCAGTGCGGTCAGCTCAGCGTGGACGTGGAAGTTTCTCTGGTCTCCGCTGATCGACCGCTACGGCTCGTACCGGCAATGGATGGCGGGCGCTCTCGTCGTTCTGACCGCGACGATGTTCGCGTTCGCGGTGATTCCGCCGCAGATGACGACGCTCTTCTTCGCAATCGTGGCGATTCTCGCGTTCGCATCGGCAACGCAGGACATCGCGATCGACGCGATGGCGGTGCGCATCACGCCGAAGGAGCAGCTCGGCTACGTGAACTCGGTGCGCGTGACGGCATACCGCGGCGCGATGATCGTCGCCGGCGGAGCGCTCGCTGCGCTCACCGCGGTCGTCGGATGGCGCGGCGCGTTCTTCACGGCCGCCGCGATCATGGCGCTCTCGTTCGTCACGACATTCTTCCTCCCGCGCGAGGCGGGCGCCATTGCTCAGCATCAGAGTCCGTTCGCCGGAGTCAGGCTGTGGCTCCGCCGCCCCTCCGCCGCAATCTTTCTCGCTCTCGCCTTCATCTACCGCCTCGGCGACGCGGCGCTCACGCCAATGGTCAAGCCGTTCTGGGTCGATCAAGGGTTCTCGACTGCCGAGATCGGCACCGTCACGACGGTCATCGGTCTCTCGTTCCTGATCGCAGGCGCGTTCATCGGCGGCGCGTTCCTGTCAAAATTCGGCGTCTGGCGCGCGCTGCTCTGGCTCGGCGTTCTCCAGGTCATCTCCAACGCCGGCTACGCGATCGCCGCCGCGGCTGAACCTTCGCAAACGATGTTCTACGCGGTCGTAGTTGTCGAGAACTTCTGCGGCGGCCTGGGCACCGCGGCCTTTCTATCGTTTCTCATGGCGATCAGCGATCGCGAGCATGCGGCGACCCAGTACGCGATGCTGAGCGCCGCATTCGCCTTCACAAGATTCCTGATCGGCTCCTTCAGCGGCGTGTTCGCGCAGAGCATGGGCTACGCACCGTACTTCTGGCTGACACTTGTACTCGGCATCCCGGGGCTGCTTCTCCTGCCATTCATTCGGAATACGGAGCTGATGGCACCCGAAGCAAGCGTGGTCGCGGAGGTGTGAGCGCCGGGAGGACGAAAAACCACCGGCTGAAGCCGGCGCTACGTCATGCGCGAATACCGTCATCAGCAAGGCCTTGATGTTCCACGGCCTGGCTAACACCACCATCCATGCTCGACGTGGCGCCGGCTTCAGCCGGCGGCCTTTCGTCCTCCTGTGCCAAACTCATCTCCGCGTGCACCATCGCATTTTCACGGACCAGCCGATCGCGCCTGGCGAGATCACGATCGCCGGCGAAGAGTTCCATCACGCGTCGCGGGTCGTCCGCGTGCGGGATGGCGAAGCGGTCGAAGTATTCGACGGACGCGGAGGAAGCGCGGCGGGACGAGTGAAGAGCATTGCGTCCAGCTCGATGAGTGTGATCATTGAGTCGACGATTCCTTCGCGCGAGAGCCCGCTCAGCCTCACGCTCGCAATGTCGATCATCAATCTCGAAAAGTTCGAGATCGTGCTGCAGAAAGCGACCGAGCTCGGAGTCGTCGCGTTCATACCGATGGTGACCGAGCGGGTGGAGCTTCGCCCGGAACGTTATCGCGGCAAGTCGGAGCGATGGGAGAAGATCGTCTTCGAGGCAGTCAAACAGTCGGGGCGCGCCGTCACACCTCGCATCGAAGTCCCCACCCCGTTCAACGACGTGATCCGCCGCGACGGCACACGCCTGCTCTTCGACGCCGACAGTCAACCGTCATTGGAAGAGCCGGTAAACACCGCCACACTGCTCATCGGCCCCGAGGGGGGATGGTCGGAAGAGGAGATCGCATCGGCCCGCGCGAGCAGCTGCCTTTTCCGCCGCCTCGGGCCTCGCCGGCTTCGCGCCGAAACCGCCGCGATTTGCGCAGTTGCAATCATCACTGCACGCTACGGAGACATCTGATAGATTCCACTGCCTGCGGAGGTAGTTTCCCTTGGCCGACAGCCTCACCATCACCGATAACCGGACCGGAAAATCGTACGAAGTTCCCATCAACGACGGGACGATCAAAGCGATCGACCTGCGGAAGATCAAGGTCAGCGACGACGATTTCGGTCTGATGACCTACGACCCCGCCTTCCTGAACACGGCAGCTTGCCGCAGCGCGATCACGTTCATCGACGGCGACAAAGGCATCCTCGAGTACCGCGGCTATCCAATCGAACAACTCGCGGAGAAGTCGACCTACATCGAGACGGCCTATCTGCTGCTTTACGGCGACCTGCCGACGAAGCCTCAGCTCGAGCAGTGGAACCACGACATCACGTACCACACGATCCTCAATGAGAATTTAAAGTCGCTGCTCGACGCGTTCCGCTACAACGCGCATCCGATGGCGCGGCTGATCTCGACGGTCGCGGCGCTTGGGACTTTCTATCCCGAGGCAAAAGACATCTCCGACAACGAGATGCGACAGAAACAGATCCAGCGAATCATCGCGAAGGTCATCACCATCGCTGCATTCAACTACCGCCACCGCATCGGGATGCCCTACGCCTACCCCGATAACGACCTCTCCTACCCGGGCAACTTCCTCAACATGATGTTCCGGATGACGGAGACGAAGTACAAGCCGAACCCGGCGCTCGAGCACGCGCTCGACGTGCTCTTCATCCTGCACGCGGATCACGAGCAGAACTGCTCCACGGCCGCCATGCGCTCGGTCGGCAGCTCCGAAGTCGATCCCTACTCGGCCGTCGCCGCCGCTGCCGCCGCCCTGTACGGCCCGCTGCACGGCGGAGCGAACGAAGCAGTGATCCACATGCTCAATGAGATCGGCTCGGTCGCGCATGTCCCCGACTTCATCAAGCGCGTCAAAGCCGGCGAAGGCGTGAAGCTCATGGGGTTCGGACACCGCGTCTACAAGAACTACGACCCGCGCGCGAAGATCATCAAGAAGGTTGCCGACGAGGTGTTCGACGTCACGGGTCGCAACCCGCTGCTCGATATCGCGCTCGAGCTGGAGCGGATCGCGCTCTCCGACGACTACTTCGTCAAACGGAAGCTCTATCCGAACGTCGACTTTTACTCGGGCCTCATCTACCAGGCGATGGCGATTCCGATGGAGATGTTCACCGTGCTTTTTGCGATCCCGCGCGTTTCGGGCTGGCTGGCGCAGTGGAACGAGATGCTGAGCGATCCCGATCTGAAGATCTCGCGCCCGCGCCAGATCTTCACCGGCTCAGAGCGCCGTGACTACGTGGATTTGAAGAAGCGCGGCTGATCGCGTTCGCGATGACGTACTCGATCCGGCTTGCGACGGCGGACGACATCCCCTCGATCGAGCGCGTCATGCGCGAATCGATGGAGACCATCGGGCGCTTCGCGTACGACGATCGGCAGGTCGCGAGCTCGGTCCGCTACATCACGACCGCGGACCACCAACTCATCGACGACGAAACGTATTTCGTCGCCGTCGCCGATGAACGCGTCGTCGCGTGCGGTGGATGGAGCCGCCGCGCGAAGCTCTACACGGGAACCAGCGAGCAGGAAGGCGAAGGAAAGTCGCGCGCTCTCGATCCGAAAACGGAGCCGGCGCGGATCCGTGCGATGTTCGTCGAGGGGGCGTGGGGACGGCGCGGCATCGGCCAGGCGATTCTCGCCGCGTCGGAAGCGGCCGCCATCGCGTACGGATTTCGCCGCTTCGAGCTGATGGCGCTCCTCCCCGGCGAACCGCTCTACGCCAAAGCCGGCTATCGCGTGCGCGAACGCTCGCACATCGAGTTGCCGGATGGCGTGAAGCTTGAGACGGCAGTGATGGTGAAAGAGGTTTGATTTCCCGCCGCTTTCACTGACGCGTCTCCGGATTAACGGGACGCATCTGAAACGTCCCAGCCCACCACTCCCCGCGCGTGCGCGAATCGGTCAGCCGCAACCTCTGCGCGGCTGCCGCGGCGATCACCTCTTCCGACGTGATCACGAGGATTCCGCTCAGGATCAGGACACCGCCGGCGGCGAGGCGCGCGACGACATCGCTGAGGAGAGGGAGGATCACTTCGGGAATGATGTTCATCGTGATCACGTCGAATGTGCCGCCGCGGAGCGCCTCGACACCGCCGATGAAGATCGGAAGTGATTGCTCGGGAACGTCGTTGCGAACACGATTATCGCGAAGCGCTCCATAGGCATCGGTATCGTTGTCGAACGCGATGACCTTGCGCGCGCCGAGGAGATGCATCGCAATAGCGAGAATGCCACTCCCCGATCCGACGTCGAGCCCGCGCCTGCCATCAACATCGAGCGTCTCCAGCAGCGTCATGCAAAGCGCCGTAGTCTCATGCGAGCCGGTTCCGAACGCCTGCTCCTGCGGCACGACAATCGGTAATCGCAGCGACGCCACAGCAACCAGACGACGGTCGGGCGCGACGATGAACCGCTCGCCGATCTCGATCGCCTCGAGCGACTGCTCGTACTTTTCCAGCCAGTTCGTTCTCTCGGCGTCGAAGGCGTTCAACACGACATCGAGGTTCTCGAGAGCTACCCTGGCGTTCTCGCGTTCGAGCGCATCGTCGAAAAAGACCGAGAGTACGGTCACCCCGTTCACCTCGCACGAGGAGCTTCCGCGGTTCGGCACCAGAAAAAGCCGGGTCTGAATCACCTCATCGAGCTCGGCGTCTGAGGAATCGAAGGCGATCTCCAGGACGCGGTCGATCTGACGGGGGGTCATTCCATCTCTTGGAGGTAGGCGCGCCAGCGACGGATCGAATGCAGCGCGATTGCCGGCTCGTAGATCTCGCTCGTCCAGCTATCGAGCGCCCTCGCGCCGAGCGCAGCGATCAGGGTGTTGACCGCGTCGACCGCCCCATCCGCGCCACGTACGTGCAGCGTGATCGCAGTCGCAATGTCGTCGCCATTCACGCAGATGTCGATCGAATAACCGTCGCGCACGAGCGTTCCCCATGAGGGATCGGAGAAATCGGCATCCGGAAATTTCGCGCGGATCTTTGCGATGACCTCATCGCGCGTTCCGAGAACTTTTCCCTCGTATTCATCGGGAATGTCGGCCACACGCCGCGCCGACATAGGCAGATGCTGGATGAAAACGTCCCAGCTCATGAAGGTCTCGGAAGCATTCGAAGGGGAAGTATGCCCCATGTCATGACAAGGGCTACTTCCTGCGCCATTCTGCTGCGCCTTTTGCATCGCCGAGCTCGGCGAACGTCTTCGCGGCAAGCTCGTAACTCGCGGGCGACGGATTCGCGGCAACGAGCCGTCTCATCGTCGCCTGCGCCTCGTCGCGGCGACCGGTCAGAAGATAGATGACGGCAAGATTTGCGTACGCCTGCCGATCGCGCGGGTAGAGGCGGATCTCTTCGTTGAACGCGGCGATCGCGTCATCGATGCGGTTCATCCGCGCGAGCAGGTCGCCGCGGACGTAGTGCAGCAGCGCAGGGACCGCGATGCCGCCAGCTCGCGCAGTCTCGAGCGCGCGATTCACTTCCGCGAGCGCTTCGCTCAGCTTCTGCTGCTTTGTCAAGATCTGCGCCTCGAGCACCATCGCTGCCGGCTCGTAGCTGAACGACTCCTTCGCCAGCTTCGCCTCGCGCAGCGCATCAGCAAGATCATTCTTTGCCAGCGCGGCGCGTCCGAGCAGGATGTGCGCGTTCCCCCGATTCGTGGCCAGCCCGACTCGAGCATGTGCCGCGGCATCGTCCGGCTTGTTCATCATCAGGAACACATTCGCGAGCGACAGCGCGAACTCGCCCGCGAGCGACGGCGCAATCTGGATCGCGCGGCGATACGTCCTCACCGCATCGTCGAGCTGTCCCGACATCTCGTAGAGCCGCCCGAGCATCGTCCAGGCATCCGTCAGGCGCGGATTGCGCTCGATGATCGCGAGATATTTCGCGCGCGCCTCCGCGATCCGCCCTGCGCCCTCCAGCCCCGCCGCCTCTTTCATCATCGTCAGCTCGGTGATGTGGTCCTTCGGATCGGGAAGCGGGCCTGAAGTCCCGGAACTGCTCGAGCTGAGGTATCCCAACGCGGCGAGCTTCTTCGCCTCTTCCGGATCGATGGTCCCAATCACCGGCATCTCGCGGCTGAAGATCGCGAGATCGTTTCTCATGCCCGCAACCACGCGCCGGTTGCCGTCGACGACGTTCGCGCGCTCAGCGGTGTCGCTCGCGGCGAATAGCTCAGCGCGCGGCGCGTCGATGTAGTGGAACTCGTCGTCAACCAGCGAACGAAGATCGCTCCAGCCGAGGTGGATGCGCGGGTAGAGAGACTCGCTGAAGATCCGGCGTGCCGGTTTCTTCGCAATCTCGAGTAACGATGTTCCCTGAATCGCGGGCGGGATCCTCGCGCCGGTGATCGAAGCGATCGTCGGCAGGACGTCGATGAGCTGCGCCGGTGCGTCGACGCTCGTGTTCGCGAGCGCCTTCCCCGGCAGTTTCAGGAGCAGCGGGACGTGGAGCGCTTCGCGGTAAAGAAAGATCCCATGCTCGTCCTCGCCGTGATCGCCGAGACCTTCACCATGATCGGAGAGGAGAATGATGAGAGCGCGGTCGTACACACCGGCCGTTCGCAACGATTCGAAGAAACGGCCGAGAAGCGCATCGGTAACGGCAATCTCGCCGTCATACGGCGTGTAGCGGCTGCGGAAGGGCTCGGGCGGCGTGTACGGCGAATGCGGTTCGAAGAGATGCAGCAGAAAGAAGAACGGTGCATCGTTGCGCTGCGCGATCCACTGCTCCGCAATCGCAATCGTTTTCGCGCCGTCGCGCTGCACGAGCCCGGCCGCAACGGTCTCGTTGACCGCGATCCGGTCGTCGTAAGAGTCGAAGACGGACCCGATACCTGTGCTGCCGCGCAGCACCCACGACGAGACCGCCGCACCGGTCGCATAGCCGTTCTTCTTCAGGAGCGAGGGAATCGTCTCGTGCTTCGACCCATCAAACGTGAAGCCGATGTTGTTGCGCACTCCGTGATCGGGTGGCAGCAGCCCGGTGAGCAGCGAGACATGCGACGGCAGCGTGAGCGGCACGTGCGAGTAGGCGTTTCGATAGAGAATCGCATCGCGGCGGAACGTGTCGAAGTTCGGGGTCTCCACCCCTTTGTAGCCATACGCCGGGAGGTGATCGGCACGGAGGGTGTCGATCGAAATCACGATGACCGGCGCATTCGTTGCGACAATGCTCGGGACGTCACTCTCCCGCTTCGCGCAGGCGGCGAGAAACGCGAGCAGAATCAGCGGGCGCAGCGACTTCATCGGACGACGCATTGAACCAGAAATCGAAAGCGATCGATCTCGCGGCCCTGCCGGTCGACGCGCACATTGACGCAATCGTTGCAACCGTGCGCGAGAGGCGAGCCGCGGTCATCGTCGCTCCACCCGGCTCCGGCAAGACGACGCGCATCCCACCGGCACTCACAGTCCTCGGCAGGACGATCGTTCTCCAGCCTCGCCGCGTTGCCGCTCGTACGCTCGCGCGGCGCATTGCCGCGGAGCGCGGCTGGACCGTGGGCGAAGAGATCGGCTGGCAGATCCGGCTCGAGCGCCGCTTCTCGTCGCGCACACAACTGCTTGTTGCGACCGAGGGGATTCTGACCGCGCGACTCCAGTCCGACCCGTTGTTGAGCGATTTCTCCGTCGTCGTCCTCGACGAGTTTCACGAGCGGAGCATTCATGCGGATGTCGCGCTCGCGCTGGTCAAACAGGCGGCTGCTTCGCGCGACGACCTCGCGATCGTCGTCATGTCCGCCACGATCGACGCGCGGCCGGTCGCGGAATTCATCAACGCGAAGATCATCGAGATTCCGACGCGCGTACACCCGATCGAGATCGAGTACCGGGAGACCTCGATGGCCGCGGCCGTGCGCGAGCTGATGCATTCCGCGCGCGGCGACATCCTCTGCTTTCTTCCCGGTGTGCGGGAGATCGAGCGCACCGCGGCGGGTCTTGCGGACATCGACGCCGACGTTCTTCCGCTGCACGGCACGCTCGACATCGACGCGCAGGAGCGCGCGCTCGCGCCCTCGCGGCGGCGGAAGGTGATCCTCGCGACGAACGTCGCGGAGACCTCGCTCACGGTCGAAGGGGTCACCGACGTCGTCGACTCCGGCCTGCAGAAGATCCTCCGCTACGACAGCGAGACGGCGGTCGATCATCTCGTCACCGAGCAGATCTCACGAGATTCGGCAGATCAGCGCGCAGGCCGCGCAGGGCGCACCGGGCCGGGTCGCGCAACGCGGCTCTGGGACGCGCGCGCGATACTCGAGCCTCAGCGCGAACCCGAAGTGCGCCGGATCGATCTCGCAGGCCCTGCGCTCGACATCATCGCGTGGGGCGGCGAGCCCGAAACGTTCGATTGGTTCGAGAAGCCGGACACGAGGCGCCTCGGAGATGCTCTCCGCCTCCTCGAGCGCCTCGGCGCGATCGACGGCCGCCGCATCACGACTCTCGGCGCCGAGATGCGCGCAATGCCCATGCATCCGCGTCTCGCGCGGATGGTGATCGCGGCCGGCGGATCGCAGGAGGCTCTCGATCTCGCGACCGAAATCGCGGAAGGCGGGAGGAGACGGATCGCTGGTGGAGGACCGGCGCTCGCGCGCGCCGCGCTGGCCGGTTACCCCGATCGCGTCGCGATGAGGCGCGAGTCCGGATCGCCGCGACTCCTCCTCGCGACCGGCACAGGCGTCACGCTCGCGAGAGAAATCGAGCACACACCCGGCGATTTCTTTGTCGTGCTCGAGGTGCGTGGCGAGTACGCGCATCGCGTGCTTCCGATCGAGCGCGAGTGGATCGCGGCGGACCGCCGTGTGGTGACGCATGAGTTGGACGGCGATCGCGTTCGAGCGCTCGAGCGCTCCTACTACGGCGAGCTGCCGCTGCGTCAGCAGCAGGTGCCGGCGGATCCGGGGGAGACGCGCGTGATTCTCGCTCGCGCGTTGCGGTCGGCGATCGATCCCGAGCTGTTGCATCGCGTCGAGTTCGCCGGACTCGATGTCGACTGGGATGCAGTCGCGGAGCAGGCGGCGATGGGACAGTCGCGATTGAGCGAGATCCGCCTCGAGCCTCATCTGCCGCGAAATCTCTCGCAACTCGCTCCAGCATCGTTCACGCTTCCGAGCGGACGGAGCACGAGGCTCGACTATCGCGAGAATGGCTCGGTCGTCGCCTCGGCAAAACTGCAGGAGCTGTTCGGCCTGGCCGAAACGCCGCGCATCGGTCCGCGGCGCACGCCGATCACATTCGAGCTTCTCGCGCCAAACGGACGACCGGTGCAGGTGACCCAGGATCTGCGCAACTTCTGGAACACGACGTACGCCGAAGTGCGAAAGGAACTACGCGGGCGATACCCGAAGCATCCATGGCCGGATGATCCATGGACGGCGCAACCGACGCATAGAACGAAACGGCGGACGTAACTCAAAAGAGGACGAAAGACCGCCGGCTGAAGCCGGCGCCACGTCGAGCATGGCTCGTGGCGCCATTCGCACGTGAATAAGCTCGGCAGGACGGAAGACCGCCGGCTTGAGAGCCGGCGCCACATCCAGCATGGCTCGTGGCAGCATTCGCGAGCGATGTGGCGCCGGTTCTGTGTGGTGCCGCCGACCCGCGGCGGCGCCCCTTGAGTCACTGGCGGACTTCTTCACATCCTCAGAAGGATCGTCCGCGTCCGGGTGACTCCCGTCAGACGCTGACCATGCTTTCGAGCATCTCCACATGGGGCACGAGGAACGTGGAGCCTTTGATCTCGAGAATCTTTTTCCGCCGGAGCTGGCTGAGCAGACGCGTGACGGTTTCGCGCGTGGTTCCGATCATCTGCGCGATCTCTTCGTGAGTCATGAGCACTTTGAGGCGCACGCCCTGGTCGGTCTTCTCGCCGGTCGTGCACCAGTCGAGCACAAGGCGCGCGAGCTTTTCGCCGGTCGTCTGCGCGAGACCGAACGTTCTGACTTCGCGCTGGGCAGCGTGGTAGTCCTCGCTGAGCTGGCGCGCGACGGCGAGCATCGCTACCCGGTCGTTTTCGATCAGTGTCATGAAGTGATCGGCACGGATGAAGTTTACCTGGCACGGTTCGACTGTCTCGATGGACGTCTCGTACGGCTTGCCGCTGATGACGGCACTGCTGCCGAGGAGCTCGCCCGCTTGAGCGTTGCGAAGAATCAGTGTTCGTCCTTCGGCCGACGACGTCGTGAGCTTCACACGGCCGGAGCAGAGAATGAAAACGCCACGCGCCTTTTCTCCCTCAACGAACAGGAGCGATCCTTTCGGATAGAAGCTCGTGAACGTAATCTCGTTCATCCGCGTGACCGTGTCCTTGGGCATGTCGCAGAAGCGGCGGTTCTCGCGCTCCGGGCAGATCGTGCAGTCGTGGCTTGCTGAAAGGTTGTAGGGCGTTCTCATTTGGGTTCCTCCGTCATGCTTCATCACCGCGGTCAGTGTCGTTCATCACAGGGCATCAGTACACGTGCGGGCGGAGTGGCGTGCCGACATGACTAGACGGGTGCGATCCCACCCGTCCGGGTGGGACATACAATGCGCGGCGGAGGCAACCATGCTGAGAACAATGGTCGCGGCCGCCGCACTACTCGTGGCAACCGCTGGACTTGCACAGCAACAGGCACCTGCAATGAGCGAATCGATCAAAGCGCTGGAAACCGAACTGACGGCAAAGTACGGCGAGCGCGAGCGTGAGCGGACTTCGCGCGGACTCAACCAGGCTGCGCAGTTCTGGCGCGCCGAAGACGGCGACGCGAACACTTTCCAGGAGTTCGCGCGCAGCAGCTTTGCCGGCGATCAGCAGACGCTCGACGCCCTCTTCAATCGCCTGCAGTTCGCGTTCGAGTCGCTCGACGGTCACATGAACGAGATCGGGCGCGACTGGCGCTGGCAATCCGATCTCGACCTCGGCACCGTCTACCCCTTCGACGAAACGATGGCGGCGTGGGACCCTTCGGCGCACGTCAGCGAGGATCTGTTCGCGAACAAGCTCGCGTTCGTCGTGCTGCTGAACTTTCCGCTCACCACGCTCGAGCAGCGTCTCAACGATGGTGAGAAGTGGTCGCGCCGCCAATGGGCAGAATCGAAACTCGCACTGCGGTTCTCCCGTCGTCTTCCAGCCGACGTGAACCTCGCGATCTCCAGGGCGCGCGGCGATGCCGATCAGTTCGTCGCCACCTACAACATCTGGATGAATCAGCTCCTCGACGAGAAAGGCAACCGTCTCTTCCCGCCGAAACTGCGCCTGCTCGAGCACTGGAATCTGCGCGACGAGATCAAGGCGAACTACAGCCTCGACCCGAAGGTCGGACTGCCGAAGCAGCGGATGATCCAGCGAGTGATGGAGCGGATCGTCGACGGCAGTATCCCCGATGTCGTGGTGGACAACCCGGACGTCGACTGGAGTCCCTACTCGAATGAAGTGAAAGGCGGATCGTCGAAGGCGTCCGACGGACGCTACGACATCATCCTCCGCACGTTCCGCGCGGCGAAGCTGGTCGATCCGTACGCCCCGACTGCGCCGACGCACATCGCGCGGCGATTCGACGAAGATCGCCAGATTCCCGAGCCACGCGTCCGCGCGATGCTCGAGCAAGTGCTCTCCTCCCCCTTCGTCCCGCGCGTCGCGAAACTGATCGAGCAGCGTCTCGGCCGCAAGCTCGAGCCGTTCGACATCTGGTACAACGGCTTCCGCCCCCGCGGCCAGTACACCGAGGCGCAGCTCGACGAGATCGTGCGCAAGCGCTATCCGAACGCGCAGGCGTACAAGCGCGACATGCCGAATCTTCTCACCGGCCTCGGCTTCACACCCGAGCGGGCGAAGTATCTCGCCGACAACATCGAAGTCGATGCCGCTCGTGGATCAGGGCACGCGATGCCGGCCGCGCGGCGCGGCGACAACCCGCGCCTCCGCACGCGCGTAGGCGCCGACGGCATGGACTACAAGGGCTTCAACATCGCAGTCCACGAGATGGGCCACAACGTGGAGCAGGTCTTCTCGCTCAAGGAAATCGATCACTACATGCTCTCGAGCGTTCCGAACACCGCATTCACCGAGGCGCTTGCGTTCGTGTTTCAAGCGAAGGACCTCGAGCTGCTCGGCCTGGCGACTCCATCGGCGGAGAGCCGCGCGCTGCAGACCCTGAACGATTTCTGGGGAACGTACGAGATCGCCGGCGTTGCGCTCGTCGACATGGAGATGTGGCGCTGGATGTATGCGCATCCGAACGCAACGCCGTCTGAGCTGAAGAGCGCCGTCGTGCAGATTTCGAAGGATCTCTGGAACAAGTACTACGCGCCGGTGTTCGGCAAACGCGACGTGACGCTTCTCGGTGTCTACGCTCACATGGTCAACAACTTCCTCTATCTCCCCGACTATCCGATCGGACACCTGATCGCGCATCAGATCGAGGAGCGGATCGAGAAGAGCGGCAAGATCGGCCCGGAGTTCGAGAGGATGTCGCGGATTGGAAGCGTGACGCCCGATCAGTGGATGAAAGCCGCGACCGGCGCGCCGGTTGGCGCCGATGCATTGCTGCACGCGACCGAGAAGGCGCTGGCCGCCGCAGCGAAAAAGCCCCTCAAGGCAAAATCGGATTGATAGAGATGAGGCGCCGCCGGACGGGGCGGCGCCTCATTGAAATCACTTCTTCACGACTGCTTCGATCGCGAGCGTGATTTTCACATCGTCGCCGAGCAGAAAGCCGCCCTGGTCGAGCGCCTTGTTCCAGTTCACGCCGTAGTCTTTGCGGTTGAGCGTGGTCTCGATCTCGAATCCTGCGCGCTCGTTGCCCCACGGATCTTTCCCGAAGCCGAGAAAGACGACCGGGAGTGTCACCTGCTTGGTGACGCCGCGGATCGTGAGGTCGCCGGTGACGCTGTACACGTCCTTGCTCTTGGTGGGAGCGATCTTCGCGCTCTTGAAGGTGATCTGAGGATACTTCTCCGCGTCGAAGAACTCGGCGCTGCGAAGGTGCTTGTCGCGGTTGTCATTGTTGGTATCGACGCTCGACGTCTTGATCGTAAAGTCGACCGACGAGGCCGCAGGATTCTTTCGGTCGACTTCGACGGTGCCGGCAACCTCCGAGAATCCGCCGGTCACGTTCGACATCATGTGCTTGACGCGGAACTTTGCCTCCGAGTGCGCCGGATCGATGTTGAAAGTCTCCGCCGAGGCGATGACCGGGAGTGCCGCGACAACCGCGGCGAGAACAATGTTTCTGAACGACTTCATGGCTTCCTCCTGTTGATGGTACGTAGATCGATCCGCTCCGCGGTAAGCGAAGCGGTGAGCAGATGACGGGTTTTGTCGAGCAGCACGACGAGACTCGTGAGGTCTTTCTTCGAAAGGGTCGCCAGCGCGTTCGCGTCAGCGTCCCGCACAGGCTCGTCGAGACGGTCAAGCAGCGCGAGACCTTCAGTCGTAATGCGGCAGAACACCTGACGGCGATCGGTCGGACAGCGCTCGCGCGAGACGAGCTTCTTTGCCTCGAGACGGTCGATGAGCCGTGTGATGCCGGGAGTCTCTTCGATCATCCTTTCGGCGATGTCGAGCGTGGGAAGCCCCCGCTCCCCCGCCCCGCGCAGAATCCGCAGGACGTTGTATTGCTGGGTCGTGATCCCCTGCGGCTCGACGACGCGCGCAACCGAACGGCGAACGAGATCGGCTGTCCGCATGAGCGACACTGCCGCCTCCTCCGCCTTCGAGCGGAACGGCTTGCTTTGTTTGATGTCGTGCTGGATGTCGGTCACGGGCTTTCTCACGGCGGCGAAACTGTACCTGTCAATGGTTGACTGGTCAAGTAAATTCCAGGGCCTTGTCATCCTGAGCCCGGGAAGACGGCGAAGGATCCCCAGCGCAGATACGATCATCGCCCGGACGCGGGGGATCCTTCGCTTGCGCTCAGGATGACAAAGGCGCGAGAACGTCGAGCGGTCTACCGGTACAACGGTCTAACGGTTAACAGTTAACCCCCGCCGCCGCCATCCCCGCGAGCCGCCCGCTCGCCCATGCCCACTGAAAGTTGTAGCCGCCGATCTTTCCGTCGACGTCGAGGATCTCGCCGCAGAGATAGAGCCCAGGGCACTTTCGCGACTCCATGCTGGCAAGATCGATCTCGGTGAGCGGCACGCCGCCCGCCGTCACCTCGGCGTAGTCGAATCCGCGGTCGCGTGACACTGGGACTTCGAGCGAAGTCAGCATCCGAATCGCTTCGCGCCGAGCCTCGCGCGTCATCTTCGCGATCGGAATTGACTCCGACACGCGAGCCAGCACGCGCTCGGGCACCTGCCCGCGCAACGCGCTCGCGATCGTCGCCCGCGGATTCAAATCCGCCGCATCGAGCAGCATCTCCTCGCACTGCTCGAATCGCACGCCCGGAAGAAAGTTCAGCAGCAGCTTCGACTGCGGATCGTCGCGGCGCGCGGCGATCCAGTGCCGGCTCAGATCGAGCGCGAGCGGTCCGCTCAAACCAAAGTGCGTCAAGAGCAATGAGCCGCGGTCGCGAGCGATGACCCTCCCCGTTGCGGTCGTCACCATCATCTCCGCCTCTGCGGCAGTTCCGCTCAGCTCCTTCAGCCAATGCTCTTCTCTGATGACGAGCGGGACCAGCGCGGGGAAGGTCTCGCTGACCGTATGGCCGAGGCTGCGCACAAGCTCGTAACCATGCCCGTCGCTGCCGGTCTTCGGCACGCTTCGCCCGCCGGTCGCGAGGATGAGCCTCGCGGCCGAGAGCGTTCGCGACGGGGTCTCCACGACGAATCCTGCGCGCACGCTCTCGACGCGCGCGTTCGTGAACAGCTCCGCCCCTGCCTCGCGCGCGGCATTCGTCAGTGCATCGAGGACCGTTCTCGCACGATCAGTCACGGGAAAAAGCTTTCCCGTTTCCTCGCGTTTGAGAACGACGCCGAGGTCTCCGAAGAAGTGGATCGTCTCCTCGACGGTGAATGTCCGCAAAACTTTCGCAATCGCATTGCGACTGCCGTTGAAGTCTTCAGGGCGGACGATGTCGTGCGTGACGTTGCAGCGCCCCCCTCCGGCGATGAGAATTTTCGCGCCGAGTCTCGGCGCTCCGTCGAGAGCGGCCACCTTCGCTCCGCCGCGCGCCGCGAAGATCGCCGCCATCAGTCCCGCGGCTCCCGCGCCCGCAATCACGACGTCGTAGGTCATCCGAAGCGGAGTTTACGACGACAGAACCTCACGCTATCCTGCCGCGTCACTGTTACTCGTCACCTGTCTAAAAGGAGCCTCATGCGCCGGATTCGAATCGCGGTCGCGCTCGTCGCGCTCGCACTACCCATCTTCGCCTCAGCACGGACCGCGGCCGATCTGCAGCTCGCGATCCGCAAGCTCAATGTCGTCGGCAGCGCGCTCTACATCGCGGCGCATCCCGACGACGAGAACACCGCGCTGCTGGCGTGGTTCGGTAACGAGCGGCTCGTTCGCGCCGCATATCTGTCCGTGACGCGCGGTGAAGGGGGCCAGAACCTGATCGGCAACGAGAAGGGTGAGCTCCTCGGCGTGATCCGCACGCAGGAGCTGCTCGCGGCGCGCCGCATCGATCGCGCCGAACAGTTCTTCACGCGCGCGCCAGACTTCGGATACTCGAAAACGCCCGGTGAGACGCTCACCATCTGGAATCACGACGCAGTTCTCGCCGACGTCGTCCGCGTCATCCGCACGCTTCAGCCTGACGTCATCGTGACCCGTTTTCCGACGACAGGCGAAGGCGGCCACGGTCACCACACCGCCTCCGCGATCCTTGCGCAGGAAGCATTCACCGCCGCGGGCGATCCGACGAAGTTTCCCGAGCAACTGCAGACGCTCGCGCCATGGACACCGAAACGGATTTTCTGGAATCGGTTCTCGTGGCAGCGAATCGATCCGAACGCGCCTGAAGTCGCGAACGACATCCGCGTCGACATCGGCGCCTACAACCCGCTCCTCGGCCGCGCGTACACCGAAGTCGCTGCGGAGAGCAGAAGCCAGCACAAGAGCCAGGGATTCGGATCGGCCGAGCGCCGCGGATCGCTGATCAACTATTTCAAACAGACCGGCGGCGCGCCGGCGCAGAAGGACCTGTTCGAAGGAGTCGATCTCACCTGGTCGCGCTATCCCGGCGGCGAACGGCTGTCGCAGATTCTCGCGCGCGCCGACGCGACATTCGATCCCGCAGATCCGCAGAAGTCGATTCCGGTCCTCTTCGAGGCCTACGACGAGCTTCAACGCCTCGGCGCATCCGATGAGTGGGCGCCGAAACGCAATTCATGGATCGCGACCAAGCAGGATGAGTTGAAGGAAGTGATCCGCGCAGCAGCCGGCATCGCGATCGATGTCGCCGCATCGCAGAGCTTCATCGTACCCGGCGGTGAGATCCCGGTCAGCGTCACTGTTGTGAACCGTTCGGACTATCCATTCACGCTCTCGGTCGTCGTTTCGCCGTACGCGAATCCTGGCAAAGCGCCAGGCACCGCGCTGAAGAACAATCAGCCGGTCAAGACCGACATCTCGATCAAGCTGCCCGACGATTACCCGTACGCCCAGGCAAATGAGGACGCCGCGGCGCTATCACTGTCAGTCACCCTGCAGGATCCGCAACTGCGGACGCTCGTCTTCAGGCCGGAGCTGATCTATCGCTGGACCGATCCGGTTGCCGGAGAGAAAACGCGGCCCGTGCAGGTCGTGCCGGAAGTGGCAGCGAATGCCGCCGAGGGCGTGTATCTGTTCCCGGATGCAAAGCCGAGGGAGATCAGCGTGCAGTTGAAGAGTTTCGCGGCCGCGCAGTCGGCGACCGTGCGGCTCGCGCTCCCCGCCGGATGGAAAGCGGTGCCCGCATCCGCGCCGGTGAAGCTCGACGCGATTGGCGACGAGACGCGCGTTGCGTTCACGGTCACGCCTCCGACGGCAACGGAGAGCGTGCAGGCGGCGATCGAGGTCGAGCTCGCGAACGGGAAGAAGATTTTCTCTTCGCTGACCGAGATTGACTACGCGCACATTCCGGCGCAGCGGATCGTCCGCCCATCGACGACGCGGCTTGTGCGCGCCGATGTGAAGAAACTCGGCCAGCGTATCGGCTACATCATGGGCTCGGGTGACGATGTCCCAGCCGCGCTCCGTCAAATCGGCTATCAGGTCGAGCTGCTGAGCGACGACGATCTCGACCGCGGCGATTTCTCGCGCTATAGCGCGGTCGTCCTCGGCGTACGCGCCTACAACACGCGCAAGCGCCTCAAGCTCGCGCATGCGAAGCTGATGCAGTACGTCGAGAACGGCGGGACCGTCGTCACTCAGTACAACACGAGCGGCGATGACCTCGCGGCCGCCGTTCCCGGCCCGTATCCGTTCAAAATCTCACGCGACCGCGTGACGGTCGAGAACGCGCCGGTGCGCCTCGTGGATCCGAAACACCCGCTGCTCACGACACCGAACAAAATCACACCTCAGGACTTCGACAACTGGGTGCAGGAGCGCGGCCTTTACTTCACGTCGGAGTACGACAAAAAGTACGCGACGACGCTCGCGTCGAACGATCCAGACGAGCCGGAGCGCGAGGGTGGCCAGATCTACGTCCGCCACGGCAAAGGCGTCTTCATTTACACGAGCTACTCCTGGTTCCGGCAACTGCCCGCTGGCGTGCCGGGAGCGTATCGATTGTTTGCGAATCTGGTTTCGGCCAGGTAAGTCCTCATGTCATCCTGAGCGAAGCGAAGGATCTTCTGATCGCACGAGCGATAGGTCGCTATCTGCACGCGACACGTTCTTCGAGACGTGCACGCGCAGCGCTTGTGCTCTCAGTAGACCCTTCGCTTCGCTCAGGGTTGTGATCAACTCAGCACTATGGAAACACCGCCACCCATCGGCCGCACATGGAACCGCCTCTACGCCGTGGTTCTCATCAATCTCGTCGTGATGATCGCGATCTTCTACGCGTTCACGAAAGCGTTTGAATGAGGTTGATCGACTGGGTGGTGCTCGTCACGACGCTGCTCGTCATCGTGGCGTATGGCGTCTGGAAGGGGCGCAAGCAGAAGAGCCTCGAAGGCTACCTGCTCGCAGGGCGCGAGCTGCAGTGGTACACGATCGCGCTCTCGATCATGGCGACGCAGGCGAGCGCGATCACGTTCCTTTCGACGCCCGGCCAGGCGTACGCGGACGGCATGCGCTTCGTGCAGTTCTACCTGGGCCTGCCGATCGCGATGGTCATCCTCTCGATCACCGCGGTGCCGATCTATCACAACCTCAAAGTCTTCACCGCGTACGAGTACCTCGAGACTCGTTTCGGCGTCGGAACGCGGACGCTCACCGCCTCGCTCTTTCTCATCCAGCGAGGCCTCTCAACCGGGATCACGCTCTACGCTCCCGCGCTCATCGTCTCGGTAATTCTCGGCTGGAACATTCAGATCACGAGCGTCGTGATCGGGGTGCTCGTCATCATCTACACCGCGAGCGGCGGGACGAAAGCGGTTAGCTGGACGCACATGCATCAGCTCGTAATCGCGCTGAGCGGGATGGCGATCGCGCTCTTCATCGCGGTGAACAAGCTCCCCGACGGCGTCACGTTCATCGACGCGGCGCGCATCGCGGGGCGGATGGGACGTCTCAACGCGATCGACTTCTCGTTCGATCTCACCAACCGCTACAACTTCTGGTCGGGGCTCGTCGGCGGACTCTTCGTCGCGCTCTCGTACTTTGGCACCGACCAGTCGCAGGTGCAGCGGTACCTGACCGGCGAGACGATCGCGCAGAGCCGCCTCGGCCTGCTGTTCAACGGTCTCGTGAAAGTGCCGATGCAGTTTTTCATTCTCTTCGTCGGCGCGATGGTCTTCGTCTTCTATCAGTTCAACGCGCCGCCGCTCTTCTTCAACCCGGTCGAACGGGCGAAGATCGCCGCGAGCCCGCACGCGCGCGACTTCGAGAGGCTCGAGGAAAACTATCGCGCGAATTTCGAGGCGAAGCGCGCGAGCGTGTCGGAGCTCGCCGAAGCGATGCACTCCGGCGACACAGCGCGGTCCGCTTCCGCTACGGAGACCGTACGAGGTCTGCAGAAGCGTGACGCCGAGACGAAAAAGTCGGCGGCGGCGCTGATCCGGAAGAACGACCCTCTCGCCGACACCAGCGATGCGAACTTTGTCTTCCTCTCGTTCGTGATGGGAAATCTGCCGCCGGGACTCGTCGGACTCGTTCTCGCGGCAATCTTCTGCGCCGCGATGTCCGCCACCGCGTCCGGTCTCAACTCCCTCGGCTCGACAACCGTCGTGGATATCTATCGCCGCTTCATCGCGCGCGACGCGACCGATCACGACTATGTGCGAGTCTCGAAGCTGATGACCGTCTTCTGGGGCGTCTTCGCCATCGGCTTCGCCGTTTTCGCCGGCCGTCTCGGCTCCCTCATCGAAGCCGTCAACATCCTCGGATCGCTCTTCTACGGCACGATCCTCGGCATTTTCCTGCTCGCCTTCTACGTCCCGCGAGTCGGAGGCCGCGCCACATTCCTCGGCGCCATCCTCGGCGAAGCCGCCGTGGTCTACTGCTGGCTCTTCACGCCGATGGCGTACCTCTGGTGGAACGTGATCGGGTGCGGTGTGGGAGTGGGGGCGGCGATCGTCATCGAAATGATGTCGCCGCGGAAGAGGGCATCGGTCTAATCCAATTCACGCCCTGCGGCCGGTGCGAGCGGCACGAAAGATTCGGCGCGTCCTGTTTGTGTGGCGGCGGGCGCCCTCGCCCGCCGCGTTTCCGCCCCGCACTAGCGAGCGGGCGAGGCGCCCGCTCCCACACAGAGGCAGCACTCGCTGAGGCAGCACCCGCTGAGCTGCACTCCAGACTCCTCGTGGCGGCGACTTCACCGGGAACGATCACTTCCCGCCCAGAACCTCTGCAAACCGGATCTCGATGTTCCCCGGCCCGGCGATCGTGAAGTCGCGCAGGCCGTGGCTTCGATCTCCAATCGGGTTCACGACGTGCGCGCCGAGGCTTGCGGCGGCGGCCCACATGCGATCGACGTCTCCGACGATCACGCGGACATTCGTCCACCGAGCCTCAACGCGCGCCTTCGAATCCTCTGCCACGAAGAGGTACGCGTCCTCCCACATCAGAACGGCAAACCCTCCGCTCCTGCGCGTGATGCGAAAGCCGAGTGCCGTCAGAAACGCGAGCGTTTCATCGAGACTCGGAACGACGAGCTCGGTCACCAGTTGTGCGCGGTACTCGTCCCCCGGCCCAATCGCGCCTACATCCACGGCTCGTCGGCGGTCGGCCCGTAGATGGAAGGAACCTTCGCCCCCGAAGCGCGGACGTACACGGACAGCTGTCCACGATGGTGAATCTCGTCGTGGAGCAGGAACCAGATCCAGTTGAAGCGTGACAGCTCCCCCATCGTCTTCGGCGCCGTGAAGAAGTGGACGTTCTTCGCAAGATCTTCGTCGGATGCAGCGGCGATGACCGCGCGGTAATCCGCGTTCGCCTTCTCGAGGGCAGCGATGATGTCGCTCCACTTCTCGGGCGCGGATGGCGGCTTGCTGCCAGAGGGGACGCCCTTCGCGAGCTCGTCGTTCCAGACTTTGAGGCCGAGGCCGCGCTCCATTACGAATGTCCATGCGAGCTCGCGCGCGCTCTTGGTTTTCGGATGCGGTTTGAAATCGGGCTGATCCGCCGGAAACGCGCGAAGCAGTTTGAGAGTCGTCGCGAACTCGCGGTCGAATGTCTCGAGGAAAACCTTCTTGCGAGACGATGTTTGAGCGGTCATGTCATTCCTCCATCTACGTAATGACGAAGTAGACCGCAGAACGGCGTTCGGAGTCGAATCTCTGGGCTGCGGTTTGCCTAGATCGGCCGGACCACGCGGCGAACTACCTGCCAGCGCCCTGCGCGCTTCTGCCAGTGATCCTCCACCTCGTAGAAACGCTGCCTTGGCTCCAACGAGGGCTGCCCGCTCGGCGGGGGGTGGTAGGTCTGCATGGAGGTAACGACCGCCGCGTCGCCCTCGGCGCGCACCGTGACGTCATCAACAATCAGGTTTGATTCGATCCACGTTCCGCGGCCGGGGAGTGCCGCGGAGGCAAGAAGCCATGGCGGAACGGGATCCGATTGATCGCCGGCCACCTCGCTCGCGAATCCGCTTCCACGCAACCGGTCGATCAGAGGACGCTCGACGCGGATGAGAGCGCTGATCCACTGCTTCTCCAGATCGCGCAACTCCGCGGATCCTGTTCTGCCTTCGTTGGTGGACACACCATTCCCGGCAGAGGACGACGAACAGCCGATCAGAAGAAGAGAAACCATCAAGACTGCCGAAGCTATGCGCATCAGAGCCTCCTGATTGGAATCTCCATGCAGAATCTGTGCGACATCCTCAGTCGTCTTCTCTGCGATCTACGGCCAGATTCCCCTCGTCTTCGCTATCGCTCCTACGCGCTTGATCGCGAGCGCAAACGCGGCCGTGCGCAAATCGACGGAGGCGTCATGGCGATCCTTGATCTCGATTTGCATCTGAAGCACCGCGTCGGTTGCGGCTTCCATCTTCTGCTTCAGATCGCCGTTGACGTGCGCTTCGGTCCAGTGCTCGTTTTCAATGTTCTGCACCCACTCGAAGTAGCTGACCGTCACGCCGCCTGCATTCGTGAGGATGTCAGGGAGGACCGGAATCCCGCGCTGGAAGAGCGCTTTGTCGGCTGCGGGCGTCGTAGGTCCGTTCGCCGCTTCGGCGATCAGCTTTGCTTTCACGCCGGCGACATTGTCGTTCCGGATCTGATTCTCGAACGCCGCGGGAATCAGCACGTCACACTCGATGTGCAGCAAGTCATCGTTGGAAATGTTCTTCGTTCCGGAAAGTCCGACGACCGAGCCTGTTTGCTTCTTGTGCCTCGACGCAGCCTCGACGTCGATTCCATTTTCCGAAGCGACGCCGCCGGTTGAGTCGCTGATTGCGACCACGACGGCGCCCGCCTCCGTGAAGAGACGCGCCGCGATCGCTCCCGCGTTTCCATATCCCTGGATGGCCACGCGCGTTCCGCGGATCGACCGCACTCCCGGAGCGGCTCCTTCTTCGATCGCACGCGCGGTGACGAAGAGACATCCGCGTGCGGTCGCTTCGTTGCGCCCGAGGGAACCACCCATCGCGACCGGCTTGCCGGTGACGACCGGGAGATTGTTCTTCCCTGGATGCATCATGTCGTACGTGTCGTAGATCCACGCCATCATCTCGGCGTCGGTGTTCACGTCGGGCGCCGGGATGTCGCTGTGCGGTCCGATCGAGTCGCCGAGCTCCACGACGAAGCGCCGCGTGATTTTCCGCAGGTCGTTCCGCGACAGCTTTTTTGGATCGCAGATGATCCCGCCCTTCGCGCCGCCGAACGGAATGTCCACGACTGCGCACTTCCAGGTCATCCACGATGCGAGTGCGCGCACTTCATCCGCGTTCACTTCAGGGTGATAGCGGATGCCGCCCTTTCCCGGCCCGCGCACGCGCGAATGCAGCGCGCGGTATCCGGAGAATACTCGGACCGTTCCGTCTTCGCACTCGACTGGGAACTCCACCTTGAGCAGGCGCCCACACCCGCGAAGAAACGTTCGCAGTCCGTCAGGCAGATCGACGACATACTGCGCCGCCAGATCGAACTGCTGCTGCGCGATGTCGTATGGGTTGAGGTTCTCTGTGGTGGTCGAAGGAGCAGAAGACTTGCCACGCGCGCTGTGCACGTCCATAACCTTGGCCTCCTTATGGGAAGGCGAGAAGCCTAGCACAGGCTTTCACTACAGCAAGTTACAGACGCTCGAACTACTTCGACGGCGGCATCACAGGCGGCCCGTCGGGGATATACGACTTGAATTTGCTGTCCTTTACATCCGCGGCGAACTCCTTTCGGATCTCGTCAATCGTCTTCGGACTCTTATAGAGGTCGATCATCGTCGCAGCGAGCGCCTTTGCTGCGTAGATCAACCCCTTGTGTCCGATCGACATGCCGCCGCATGCGACGACGGGCCAGCCGTGCCACGGAGCGTCGATCGGAGCAGTCGTCACCGACAGGTTGATCGTCGGAATCTTCCAGCTCACGTCGCCGACATCGGTCGATCCTCCCTCGGCCGGTCCCGGCTTCGGCTCGAACGGACTCACCTCCGTGCTCAAACCCTTTGCGGGAACATTCGTCGCGCGCTGAATCTCCTTCGCGAACTCCTGCTCAGCGCTCGTGAACTGTGGCGGTCCGAGCCACGTGAGGTTGGAGTGCATGAGCTGCTGGCCGGCCATGTTGACGTTGATGTTCCAGTCGCCGCCGCGGAGCGTCACCTTCGACTGCACGTCAGCCGCGAGCGCTGCTCCCTCGGCCATCTTGCGGATGCGCGCGAGCATTTCCTCGACGGAGCTCATCTCGAGATCGCGCAGCCAGATCCAGACCTTCGCGTATTCGGGAATCACGTTCGGCACGTCCCCGCCGCTGACGATCGCGTAGTGCATCCGGGCAGTCGGCTTGACGTGCTCGCGCATCAGATTCACCGCATGGGTGAAGATCTCGAGCCCGTCGACGGCGCTGCGGCCGTTCCACGGATCGTACGCGGCGTGCGCGGAGCGTCCGCGAAATTCGACCTCGAGATCGAGTAGTGCCTGCGAGCTCCTCGTCTCCGCCTCGGTCTTGTCGGCCGGATGCCACACGACCATTACGTCGACGCCGTCCATCACGCCCTCGCGGAGCATGTAGAGCTTTCCCCCGACCGCTTCTTCCGCGGGGGTGCCGAAGAATCGGATCGTTCCTTTGAGTTGCCCGGAGGCGATCAGTTCCTTGACCGCGACTGCCGCGCCGAGGCTGCCGGCGCCGAAGAGATTGTGCCCGCAGCCGTGACCGGGGGCGCCTGTTTCGAGCGCCGCGCGCGATGACTCCGCTTTCTGCGAGATCCCGGGGAGCGCGTCGTACTCACCCATGATCCCGATGACCGGCTTTCCCGATCCGTACTCCGCGACGAACGCGGTCGGCATGCTCGCCACACCGCGCGTGACCTTGAAACCATTCTTCTCGGCAAAGTCAGCGAGCGCTTTCGACGAGCGCGTCTCCTTCAGTGCGGTCTCGGCATACCGCCACACCTCATCGCTGAGCGCGGTCAGCTGATCCGCGTTCTTCTCGATCGTGGCGGAGGCCAGCTTCTTCTCCGGAACATTCGGAACGGTAGCCGCGGAAGCCGTGAGCGAAATGAAGGCGAGGAGAAGGAAAGCGTTCTTCATGGCCGGTCATTGTACCGAGGCCAGAGAAACCTCGGGCACCTGCTCTGAGTCCGTCCAAATCCCGATGGCGACCGAGGATGATATGAAGAAGCGCGCAGGCCGCCAGAGACGTCGTAGTGGTGGGAGCTGTTCAGCTCCGGTGCTAGCATTCCCGCGCATCGGACGGGCGGACCATGAAAGACAAGAAAAAGAAGAAAGAAGCACGTGGCGAAAAGAAACTCACGACGAAGCAATACGAGAAGGAACTTGCCAAGCTGCACCTCGAGCTGATCAAACTTCAGGAGTGGATCAAGGCCGAGAAGAAGACCGTCGTGGTCATCTTCGAGGGTCGCGACGCGGCCGGAAAGGGCGGCGTGATCAAGAGGATCGCTGACGCCATGAATCCCCGCATCTGCCGCGTCGTGGCTCTGGCGACGCCGACCGAGCGGCAGCGCACGCAGTGGTACTACCAGCGCTACGTCGAGCAGCTGCCCGCCGCGGGCGAGATGGTTCTCTTCGATCGGAGTTGGTACAACCGCGCCGGTGTCGAGCGCGTGATGGGCTTCTGCACCGACGAGGAGTACGAGGAATTTCTGCGCTCCTGTCCGGAGCTCGAGCAGATGCTGATTCGTTCGGGGATCATTCTGATCAAGTACTGGTTCTCGGTGAGTGACGAGCAGCAGGAAAAACGATTTCAGCAACGGCTGGAACGGCCGACGAAACGGTGGAAGTTGAGCCCGATGGACCTCGAGTCACGCGGCCGGTGGGACGAGTTTTCGAAGGCGAAAGATGACATGTTTGTCGCCACCGACAAAAAGAAATCGCCGTGGTACGTGGTCAATGCGGACAACAAGAAGGCCGCGCGGCTCAACTGCATCCACCACATGCTGTCGGTGATCCCTTATGTCGATCTGACGCCGCCGCCCCCGAAGCTCGCGCGGCGCCGCACGACCAGCCGTTACAAACGGACGCCGATCGAAGACCAGACATTCGTGCCCGAGGTGTATGGCTGAGGGACGTGAAAAGGCGCGACGATTCCGAGATTCGCGTCCGAGTTCGACAGCCTGAACTCAGCGCCCCATTCACGAAACTGCGGGTCGGTCTAACGGACCGCAGTTCACCGGCTGAGGCAACGGAAGAGGCAGTGACACTTCGCCTAAGAATCGCGGCGAGCGGGAGCGCAAACCCCTGGAGCCAGAACTGATTGGCCTGCCAGGAAAGAGCCAAGCCCAATGTAGATAGCGGCGTCAACCCAGTCTCCCGCAGGATGTCCCTTCAGTGCCCACGAAGAGGAGATCAGGGCCACAGCAAAAAGAGTTGTACCGACGACCATTCGGATCGGGCGTTTCATCTGAAGTTCCTCCGCTTCGTTTTTTCTTGTGCCGTTTTCATTATATCGACTCGAGGCTTTCCTATCCTTTTTCGCCCGGTGGCCGGTAGCTGATCTTCGAGGCCTTTTGCATGGCTGCGAGCGTCTCCTCAACGGTCATCAAGACAGTCGTTTGAAAAGAGCTCAGCGCTCCACCGGCGGTGATCGCGAGCGCCGCGGCTGCCATCGAGACGTTGTCCGGAGCCTCCCACAAGTTGTATGCGTCATGATCGCCGAAGGCATACCAGAAACCGTGCGACTTTCCGCCGACCGCTTCGATGTACTGCTTGGCTGCCGTTCGGCGGTCCTCGGGGTTCTTGATGAGCTTCGCCCATGTTGCTGGCGTGTAACTGAACCGGGTCAAGTAGAACGGCATCGGCCCTCCCCCTTCGCCTTCATGTCGGCCCAACGTACCACGCGTTCACCCGCGCGGCCGGTTCCCCGTGGCAGGATAGATTGTGTCCGCGAGCGGAAGCGGGGCGCGGAAGCGCCGGGGCACGAGCGGGCCGCGTCAGGTGCGACCGGGATTGGGGCGCGCGCCACGCACTGGTGTGTTGATGTCATCGCGGCCCTCAGGGCGCGATACTCGGCCAGGTAACGCGGGGCGGTTCATGACGACGACCAGCGCGTATCTTTGGAAAGGAGAATCGTTCGGACTTCTTCATACACTTTGATGCGGGCGTGGTCCTCTTCCGTGGGCTGTGAGATGCGGCTGATATCCAATATCCAAGTTGGGCGGCGCGCTACTTGTCGAAGACGTCGTTGGGGCCCTCGCGTGTGAACGTCTCACCGAGCTGAAGCTCACCGCCGGGCGAGAAAGGGTGTGGGGTCCGACTACGCCTTGCGTACCGGGTAGCGCAGGTGGGTAACGCCGACGCCCTGGATCACCGTCGGGTTGCCAAGGACGGATGGCGTGCCGGCGAGGCGGTCGAAGAGTCGAACTCCGGAGCCAAGAAGAACCGCCGCGATGTCGACGTAGATTTCGTCGAGGAGCCCAGCATTCAGCAATTGCTGGATGGTGTCGGCGCCGTGGACGCCAACGGACTTCCCGGCGGCTGCGGTTTTGGCCTGGTTCACGGCGCTTTCGATGCGGTCGCGAAGTGTACCGTCGAGTTGGGTCGCGGCCATCCAGCGGGGATGTGGTGAGTCAGTACGAATGCTGGTCCCCACCAGTGGTTTCCGCCCCAGCCTTCGGCCACGTCGAAGGTGCGCCGGCCGGTGAGCACGGCACCGAGTGTAGCC
>JAENWF010000032.1 GCA_016650215.1 Thermoanaerobaculia bacterium | reverse complement strand
TTGAAGGTCGGGATGTCGCGGATCTGGCCGCTCGCGATGTCGATCGTCGCGAGGCGCATCTGGCTGAACTGAAGCTGTTCGATGGTGCTGCCTGCGCCGCGGTCGGTCACGAACGCCAGAGTGCGCCCGTCCGGAGAGAACGACGGCTGCAGATCAGCGTAACGGTCGTTTGTGAGGCGGCGAAGATTCTTCGACTCGAGGTCCCAGAGGAAGAGGTCCGAGACGCCGGTGGTCTGACCTGCGATCGCAATCGTTTTTCCGTCCGGCGACCAGGAGACGTTCATGATCGCCTCGAGTCCGGGGATGGCAATGTGTTCGGTGTCGCGGCTCTCGACGTCCACAATCGAGAGCAGGTTGTCACCCTTTGCGAACGTGATGAAAGCGAGGCGGCGGCCGTCCGGGGACCATGCTCCGGCCGACTCGATGAAGCGAAGCGATTCGAAGTGCGAGTCACGGTCTCCGGAGACGAGACGGCGAATCACTTTGCCGGTCTGCGCATCCGCGAGAAAGACATCGATCGAGAAGAGCTCGCGCGCGGAAAGAAACGCGACGTACTTGCCGTCGGGCGAGATCGCGGGGCCGACATTGAGTTCCGTGGCGCGGCGACGTTTCTTCTCGCCGAGGACCGGCTTGCGTCCGATGAGAGGCTGCGTCAGCGTCGCTGTGCGCGTCTGGACGACCGGGTTGTAAAGTTCGCGTGACGCTTCCTTCCAGTCCGTGAAAAGCTGCTTGTCGGTGATGCCGATCGCCCGCGGGAACGCCTGCTCGATGCCGACAGTGCCGGCCGCCATGAAGTAGCGGACGACTGCGTCATCGCCGAAGCGCGCGCCGATGTAGGCCATGAGCGCCTGACCGTAGCGGTAGGGGAAGTAGCGGGAGTCGCGCGTCAGCTCCTTGAGGTTCGGCATCCGGTCGTGGATTGTCGCGTCGCGTATCCACATCGCGGTCAGAGGGTCGATTCGTCCCTTGGAGAGGTACTCCGCCATTCCCTCGACGAGCCAGAGCGGCAGCTGCTCGAGGTTGAAGCGGCGGCGGTTCTGGGCGGCGTTCGCCGCGATGTCGTACTGGAAGACGTGAACGATCTCGTGTCCGAGCACGTGATCGTTCTCGGCGTAGCTGCCGGTCAGCGGAAGAACGACGCGGTTCATGAAGGAGTCGGTGAAGCCTCCCGTCCCTTCGCCGATCGTCCCGCCGGTGGTCGTCGTCTGATGGAAGTCGGCCGAATTCGCGTAGAGCACGATCGGCTTCCGGTTGAACGAGTGATTGAACACGCGCGAGAGGCGCGAGTACCACCGCTCCGACATCCGCCCGATGTCGTGCACGACATCCTCTTCGCGGTCGTAGTAGTAGATGTCGAAGTGCTCGGTGCGGAGAGTCTTGAAGTGAAAGCTCTCCCACTGCACTTTGTTGCGGCCGAAGTACTGCGCCTCGGCGTCAAAGGAAAGGAACGAGAGAAGTACAGCAAAGAGGACAGCGCTACGAAAAATTCGCATCTGCAGGCACCTCGAGCTCATGCATTGAACGGCCGGAAGCCGTCCGGCTGCAAGTTCGGCGCCTTGCCGGAGGAAAGAAATCAGTCCTGGCGCAGCCGGCTGAGAGGAATGCCTGACAAGGCGGTGAAGAGAGCGACCGAGCCGAGAATCACGAACATCCGGGTCGACGGCACGCCCGCGGCTGCCCGCAGGGAAGCGATGGAGGAGGCAGTGCGGATCCACTCAGCCGCGGCGACGAAGAGTCCGATCTGGAGGGCCGTGACGGCCCAGGTTCTCCGGGCAAGCAGAAGGAGCGGTGAGGCCGCGACGATTGCGGCAAGTGCGACGTTGCCGCCCCGGTAAAAGTGAGCACCGAGGACGAGCGCACTGATGGCGAGAGGGGTGACGCGGAGCGCGGTCATGCGCCAGATCATCCGCGCGTTGGCTCCGGTGCGGTATGACGTGCGTCATGCGGGTGGAGGAGTTCCCGGCACAGCGAGTACAAGGCTTTCCGTAAGGCGGGCGACCCGCGGGCGAACGAATCGTACCGGCGCTAGGTCGCCGGATGCATACGTGATAAATCGCCGGCCAATGCCGGCGATTTTTTTTACAGGCTTCCCCGGATTCCTCGGCGCGGAGCTCCTGCCGCGTCTTCTGACTCAGTCGCCTGATGCCGTCGCGCGCTGCCTCGTGCAGCCGAAGTTCGCAGCGCTCGCGCGCGAGCGCGTCGCCGCGATGCAACTCTTTGCGAATCGCATCGAGATTGTGGAGGGAGACATCACGACTGCGATCAGCGCACGCAGCGATGACGTGACCGCGATCTTCCATCTTGCTGCCGTCTACGACCTCATGGTCTCGCGTGAGGTCGGAATGCGCGTCAATGTCGAAGGAACGCGCAACATGCTCGACTTCGCCGCTCGATGTCCCGCGCTGACACGCTTCCACTACGTCAGCACCTGCTACGTCAGCGGGCCGTACGAAGGTCTCTTCCGAGAGTCCGATTTAGCGATGGGACAGAAGTTCAACAACTACTACGAAGAGACGAAATACCTCGCGGAGCTCGAGGTCCAGAAGCGCATGAGCGACGGCCTGCCCGCGACGATCTACCGCCCATCGGTCGTCGTCGGCGACAGCGCAACCGGCGCGACACAAAAGTACGACGGCCCCTACGTCGTGATCCGCTGGCTGCTGCGGCAGCCGCGTGTCGCAGGGCTGCCTGTCGTGGGGGATCCCACGCGGTTCTTCTTCAACGTCGTGCCGCGCGATTTTATCATCGGCGCGATCGAGCGCCTCGCTTCAGATCCCGAATCGCGCGGCAAGGTCTTCCATCTCGCCGATCCCGATCCGCTCACGGTCGATGAGACGATCGATGCAATTGGCGAGGCGATGAACAAGCGTGTACTCCGGATTCCGATGCCGCGCCAAGTCGCCAAAACCATGCTCGACCGCGTCCCCGGCGTCTATCGACTGATGCAGATCCCAAGCGCCGCGGTCGACTACTTCGTCCACCCGACGACGTACGACACGACGAACACGCAGCGCGCCCTCGCCACAGCAAAAATCACGGTCCCGCATTTCCGCGACTACCTCCCCAACCTCATCGCGTTCGTTCGCGCGCATCCCGAAATCAAAGCTGAGGGGATGGTCTAGACGAGTGCTGAGTGCTGGGTGCCGAGTGCTGAGTAGGACTCGGACTCAGGACTCACACTCAGGACTCAGCACTCAGTCCTGGGTGGAAACATTGTTCTCTCCCGGATGGTTACGAGTGCCATGCGCAACAAACCCCTTGTATTTATCGCCCTTGCAGTTGCCGTGGTGCTTGCGATCATGCTCGCGCCGCGCTCGAAAGGAGTTCCCGTGAGCGACAAGAAAAACGATGCGGAGCTGAAGCAGAAGCTCACGCCGATTCAGTATCAGGTCACGCAGCACGAAGGCACCGAGCCTCCGTTCAAGAACGAGTACTGGGACAACAAGAAGGCCGGAATCTACGTCGACATCGTTTCCGGTGAGCCGCTTTTCAGTTCGCTCGACAAGTACGACTCCGGCACCGGTTGGCCGAGCTTCACGCGCCCGATCGAGCCCGACGTCCTCGCGACGAAGACCGACCGGAAGCTCTTCATGGCGCGCAACGAGGTGCGCTCGAAGAAGGCCGACTCACACCTCGGCCATGTGTTCGATGACGGTCCGGCGCCGACCGGCCAGCGCTACTGCATGAACTCGGCGGCGATGCGCTTCATCCCGGTCGAGAACCTGGAGAAAGAGGGCTACGGAAAGTATCTGCCGCTCTTCAAGAAGGGGACCGTGAAGGGGGCGAAGGCCGAGAAGGCGACCCTTGCGGGCGGCTGTTTCTGGGGCGTTGAGGAGCTCATCCGCAAGATGCCGGGTGTGACCGCCACCGAAGTCGGCTACACGGGCGGCAAGGTCAAAAACGCGACGTACCAGAATCATGAAGGGCACGCCGAGGCGGTGCAGATCACCTTCGATCCCGACCGCATCAAGTACGAAGAGATCCTCGAGTTCTTTTTCAAGCTGCACGATCCGACGACGATGAATCGCCAGGGAAACGACGTCGGCTCGTCGTATCGCTCGGCGATTTTCTACCACGGCGATGCGCAGAAGGCAGCCGCAGAGCGGATCAAGATGAAGGTCGACGCGTCGAAGGCGTGGAAGCGCCCGGTCGTGACCGAGATCGTTCCCGCCTCCGAGTGGTGGTCTGCCGAGGATTATCACCAGGATTACCTGCAGAAGAACCCGAATGGGTACACGTGTCACTACGTGCGCAAGGTGAGCTTCGAGTAGGGGACTTGCCCTGGTCATCCTGAGCGAAGCGAAGGATCTTCTGATGTATGGGCGATGCAAGTGGCTGCGTCCATCCCAGCGCTATCAGAAGATCCTTCGCTTCGCTCAGGATGACAGCCGCTCAGGATGACAAGCCGGTCTTCTTCACGAACGCGATCGACGTCACGAGCGCCAACGTGATCGCGTTCGCGCCGATGATCACGGGATCCTTTTTCAGGATCCCGTAGACCATCCAGAGTGCGACGCCTGCGCTGAACATCGCGAGGTATCCCCAGGAGAAGTCGCGCGCGTTCTTCGTCGTCCAGGTCTTGACTACCTGCGGCAGCCACGCGCACGTGGTTCCGAGCGCAGCGAAAATGCCGACGATGGTGATGGCTCCACTCATATCGCGCGGAACAGTAGCAGATCGCGAGCTAGTGTGACCTGCATGGCGCCGATCTCAGCGAGCCGCTCGCGCTCTCGCGTACGAAGGCCGCGATACGACGAGGTCATCACCTGCTCGATCGCGTCGCGGTCGAGCTGAGCCGTGACGCGCACGCGCTCGTTCCGAAGCAGCTCGAATCCGCCGCGGAATGTCTCGAGCGTCCGATCGACGCGGTCGATGACTTTTCCTTCGCCGAGGATTGCGGCGCGAAGCTCGATCAGATCGTCGGGCCCGGGAAGCGCGATGAGAAGGCGTCCGCCGGCGGCAACGACACGCCGGAACTCGGATGCATTGAGTCGCGAAGTGATCGAGGTGATGAGATCGAACGACGCATCGGCGTAGGGGACGAAGCGGTCGGCGTTCGCGATGACGAAGAAGCAATCGCGATAACGCCTCGCCGCGAGATCGATCGCCGGCGTCGAGATATCGACCCCATGCGCCTCGGCATTCGTCGCAACGCGGAGTGCGTCGAGGTGATGTCCCTCGCCACATCCGACATCGAGGATGCGTTGCGCGCCATCAGTCATCTCGATCATCGGCGTGACGAAATGCGCCCCATGACCCGCGTCGAGAAACTGCCGCCGCGCCGCGACCGCATCACGTGAGTCACCCGGCTCTTTCGAGCGCCGGTCCTGCGGCTGGAGGAGATTGCAGTAGCCGCTGCGCGCGATGTCGAACGAATGTTTGTTCGTGCAGATCATTCGCCGCTCATCCCGAACGAGCGCCGCGCGGCATCCGCGAACCGTACAAAGCAGCGTGACCAAGCACGAAGACTCTACAATCTCTTCGTGCGAAGTTCCCGCGCCCGGCTGATTCTTGTGTTTGTGGCGCTGATCGCGTTCCTCTTCGTCGCGGCGTTTCTCTATCAGGTGGGGATGGCGACGCTCGAAGGGAAGCCGCGCTCGTTTCTGGACTCGCTCGCGTGGGCGGCCGAGACGTTGAGCACGACGGGCTACGGTGCGGATTCGAAGTGGACGCATCCGGCGATGGTCGCGCTCGTGATCTTCGTGCAGTTCGTCGGCGTGTTTCTCGTCTTCCTGATCATCCCGATCGTTCTGTTGCCGTTTCTCGCCGCGCGATTCGAACAGCGCGTGCCGCGCGTCGCGGACGAGCACCTCGCGAATCATGTAATCGTCTTCCGCTACGGACCGGCCGTCGAGTCGCTGGTGCAGCGGCTCGACGCGGCGGGTGTGCGGACACTGGTTGTCGAGACCGATGAAGAGCAGGCGCGCCGCGTCATCGACGCGAAGCAGGCAGTGGTCTACAGCCCGTCGGAGGAAGACGCGCTCGACGTCGCGCGAATCCACAAAGCGCGTGCGGTGGTCGCCAACGGCCGCGACGAGGAGAACGCCGCGCTGATCCTGCGCGCGCGGCAGATGGGTTTCCGCGGCGTGATCTACGCGTTTGTCGAGGATCCAGCGCACCGCAAGCCGATGGAACTCGCCGGCGCGACGGCGGCCTACACGCCGCGCCACATCGTCGCCGCTGCGCTCGCCGCGCATGCGAGTGACCGTCTCAGCCCGCGCCTTCCAGGGCTGGAGCATGCGGCGGGACTGATGCGGCGTGAGATCCGTGTTGCGGCCGACAGCCCGCTGGCCGGAAAGACGCTGGAGGAAGCGCAGCTCGGCGCGATCGTCGTCGGGCGGTGGTGGCGCAGTCATCTCGAGACCCGTTGCACGCGCGACATGCGCATCGAGCCGGGGGCGATTCTCGAGCTCGTCGGTGACGAGGCCGCACTCGCACGCGCCGCCCAGCGAGCGAAGGCGCGCTTTCTCAATCAGGAGGGGCCATTCATCATCGCCGGCTTCGGTGAGGTGGGACGCAAAGTGCACGAGCTGCTGACCGATGTTGGGGAGGAAGTGCGGGTGATCGAGCGGCATGAGGGTCCGGGCGTCGATATCGCCGGCGATGTTCTTGACTCCTCGGTACTCGAGCGTGCCGGAGTACGCCGCACACGCGGTCTGATCCTTGCGCTCGACAGCGACGACTCGACGCTCTTCGCGACCGTCATCGCGCGTGATGCCGCGCCCGATGTGCCGGTGATCGCGCGCGTGAATCACGGACGGAATCTGGAGAACATCCACCGGGCCGGCGCCGACTACGCGCTCTCGATCAGTGACGTCTCCGGCGAGATGCTTTCGTCGCGTCTGCTCGGAAAGACCACGCGCGCACGTGACGAACATCGCCGTGTGGTTCGCCTCTCAGGCGCGCATTTCGCCGGCCGCGCAGTTCACGACCTCGGCTTTGGCGAAGCCGGCTGCTCGTTGCTCGCCGTGGAACGCGACGGTACGGTGCGCCTGATGGATGACCCGAGCGTTCCGTTCGATGCGGAGGATGTGCTCTGGGTTTGCGGAACCGCCGAGGGGATCAGGAAGATGTCGGCAGCAACCTCATCCTGAGCGAAGCGAATGGCGCGAGGCGCCACGGGAGAGGTGATGAAATCAGAGGG
>JAENWF010000031.1 GCA_016650215.1 Thermoanaerobaculia bacterium | reverse complement strand
GATCTCGCCGCGCGCGTTCACCACGCGATGCCACGGGATCGTCGATCCTTCCGGCAGGTTGTGCAGCGCGTACCCGACCTGCCGCGCGTGGCCGTCGAGCCCCGCGAGTGTTGCGACCTGCCCGTAAGTCGCCAGCCGCCCCCATCACGAGTGCTACGGTTCGAAAATTGTCTACAACGCTCGGCCGGCCGCACTCGGCTTACCTGCCGCGTTCACCTTTGCCCAGCAGCCATTTCGCCGCTTTCGTCATTCCAGGTCCCAGGATGGGAATCGAGAAGATCCTCTGTGTTGCGCGCAAAGCGACATGGATCTGATCGTGACCGAGACGCGAGCCACGGGCCATCCGTTCGATGAATGCGGCGGCGGCGCGGCTATCGTCAGCCCAATTGCCATCGCCGGCTCGCTCTTGCTCGGCGATGACTTCTTCGTAGAGTGCCACGAGCGCTTCGTGCCGGGCGTCGGCCGGCGCAGCGCGGCGCATCATGTCGGAGACTTTTCGCGCGTCCGCTGCGTCGTAGGCCTCGATCTCGCGTGAGAATGCCTCGACGGAAAGCGGCGTGGTCATCGTGCGCACGCCGAAGTTGAAACGGCGGAGACGCTCGACTTCATACGATCGCACCATCCCTCCGATGCCCGGGCCATCGCAGAGAATCACGGCGGTGCCGGCAACCATCGCTTCCATCGCGCATTTCGCTTTCGCAAACACGAGATCGTATTGCCCGAGCAGGGTCTCCGGCTCAGTGGTGTAATTGCCGGCGAGCGCGCCGGCGACATCGAGATCCACCTCCGCCTTGCGGCAGGCCTCGCGCACGAGAGAAAGGTACGTCAGCTCATGGGCCGGATTACCGAACACCAGTGCGCGTTTCGGTCGAGGCGGAAGCGGTCCGCGCAGCGGAAAGCGGGACATGTCCACTGCATTGAGCAGGACCGAGACTTTGTCAGCGGACAAACCTTCTTCCACGAGCAGACGATCGGCGCATGTTTCGTCGACGGCCACGTACCGCCGCACGCGCGCGAACTTCGGCGGCGCAGCCATGAGTCCATTCCAACTGTGACAGACGAAGATCGCCGGCACCGTGGGGAAGCGAAGCATGGCGATGACGGTCTCGACCGAGCTATTTCCGTGAATGATGTCGGGTACGGCGCCGACGGTGGAAAGATCTTCGGTCACGGGGACGGTGTGACGCCGAAGTTGCGCTGCGCCGTCGCCGAGGACGGGACTGTAGACAAACGGAGAGTGCCCGCGAGAGAGAAGCCACACGGCGAGATCGCGCACATCGGTTTGTGTTCCGCCGCCGCGATCGAGAAGGGCGTTGGTGATTAGGACGCGCATCGGAAACCGTTCACCCACTGCTGCACTTTCCCGCAGAGCGGCCGCATGTGCTCGGCGTAACGGATCACGCGACCGTAGCGGCCGGCTGTGACACGCTCTTCGCCGATGCGCTCGTAGTACGGTTTTTCGGCGGCGGGCCATCCCGGCGCTGCCCATTCCTCCACGCGGCGAAATGACTCGACACGAAAGGCGGCTTCGCCGAAACGCTCGATGAGCTCATTCGTGTCGTTGCGAATCGACGAGTAACTGCGCGCGGCGGATAGCTTCTCCTGCAGTTCCGCGTCGTCCAGTTCGAACGACAGATCAAACGAGGCCGGCGCTTGCACGACTGGATACTCGTAGTGTTTCACGCCGCCGGCGAGCGCGCATGCCGCTCCGACGATGAACCTGCAGAGATCGTGGACGCTGTTATATCCCTCGGACGCATCCGCTACGACGCTGGACACTCCTTCCAACTCATTCGCCACTCCGCGCACGATGCCCGTGATGAGGTCCACGTCTCCGCCGAGAATGCCCGCGTACATCTCCTGATCACTGAATCTCCCAAACACGCTTCCCGTGGGCACACCAATCGAATCCAGAAGCCGACGCGACGCCCCGATGCGCGGCTCGGCCATGTATCCCGACCCATCCGTGAGGATGAGAACGCGCGGTCTGGCACGCCTCAGCCACCCATAGATCAGCAGTTCATGACCGGGGTGAGCGGCGAAAACGAGCGAGGTACGGTCTTCGAGCATGGTCAGTCCGGCCGGGCGCCACGATGATACTTGTGCCGCAGCGCGTCTCGTTCCTGTTCCCCGTAGAAATGGTGCGCGTAGCGCGCGTTCAGCATTTCGCTTACGTACGCGGGACTGAACTGGATCGCCGACAGGAATTCAATATACACACTGCCTTTCGGCGTGAGCCTTGTCGCGTTGGCCTGCGACACGACGACATCCGAGCCGAGGAAAAGCGAGAGTGCTGTCTGCTTCACGCTTTGCGTGGCCTCGCTTTTCAGGATCAGTAGCTCGAAGCGATCGGTGCGGACGGTGAGATGGCCGCCGGGTGGAAATGGATGATCGTAGAGGTCGATGCCGAAGACGGGCTTCATCTCCTCATCGAACCACGTCAGAGGATCGTTGTGTGGATAGCGCTCGAAGAAACCGGCGATGAGGCGATCGAGCGGAATGACCTGGTGGGCATCCGGAGTGTGCCAGATTGCATCAAGGTGCTCGAAATACGACGATAAGTTGCGCGCGATCGGATCGCGGACGAGCGTAATGATCTTCGCACGCCGTCCGCGAGCGATCACTTTCTCGCGCAACATCAATCCCAGCTTGTCATGTGGCGGAATCGGCGGATTGAGCCAGCCCAGAGCCTGGCGTTCGTCGCGCATCCGCTTTAGATGTCCAGCCTCCATCCGGTGTACGTGAAACACCGGACGCCCTGTGCGCGCGATGACTTCGACGATCGCGCTCGACCCCACTTTGCCCATCTGATAGACGATGTTCGGAACGATGAAGTCCACGTGAAGAGCGGTCCATCGAGCGATTCGGCGATATCCAGGCAAGGGCAGCACATCGCCATTCTATGGGGCCGGAGATGCTCTCCCGCGAGAGACTCGCGCTTCGACCGGGTTACACCAGGCAACCTCACGGCAGCCAACTGCCGGCCACGGGGAGACAAAGAACGAGCACGCCCGACGGAGAGAGGTTCCACGCGCTGACAAGAATCGCGGCCGAGGCCCGGACTCTTGTCAATGCGGCGTCACCTAATCGGTGAACGCCATCACGTGAAATGCTCGATCGCTGTAGTTGCCAGCGGAATCGTGCGTGTCGATCCAAATACCGTTGTTGTTGCCCCAGCGCAGGGCGACACAGATCTCGCCCGGTGGTTCGGTGGAGGTGCCGGGGCGACCGATCGTGGCCTGATAGACGCCGCCGGTCATGTCGCCGGTGAAGATCACTTCGTACCAGCCCGGGTTGAGCCGCTGTCGCTGACGACGTTCCGCCCGCGCACGATCGAGCACCGCTCACCCGGAACCATTCTTGGTGCCCAAACCCCTGTGCTATTCTAGTTAACCCATGCCAAGAGCTATTGCATCCGGCCAGGTCGCCTTCGGACTCGTTTCGATTCCGGTGAAGCTGTTTTCTGCCGCGGAATCGTCCGAGCGCATCTCGTTCAACATGCTGCATCAGGAGTGCGGGAGCCGAGTGCAGCAGCAGCTCTTCTGCACCAAAGATGAGCGGATTATCGATCGCACCGAGGTCGTGAAGGGGTACGAGTTCTCCAAGGGGCAGTACGTGCTGTTCACCGATGAAGAGCTGAAGGCGCTCGAGGAAAAGGCGACGCAGCAGATCGACATCGCCGAGTTTCTGCCGAGCGACCGGATCGATCCGATCTTTTTCGCGAAGGCGTTCTACCTTGCGCCTGACAAAGGGGGCGACCGCGCCTACACATTGCTCGCGAAAGCGCTCGAGCAGACAGGCCGCTGGGCGCTCGCCCGCTATGCCGCGCGAGGAAAGCAGTATCTGGTCGTCATCCGCCCCGTCGGCAAAGGGCTCGTGATGCAGCAGCTCTTCTACCCGAATGAGATCCGCTCGATGGACGAGCTCGATCTCGGCGAGCCGGTGGTGAAGGACAACGAGTTGAAGATGGCGATCCAGCTCGCAGAAATGGGCGCGAGCGAAGAGTTCCATCCGGAGAATTATCGCGACGAAGTGCAGGAACGGATCCGCGCCATCATCCAGAAGAAGATCGACGGCGAAGAGATCACGAGCGCGCTCGCCGACGAGCCGAAGGCGCAGGTCATCGATCTGATGGAAGCGCTGAAGGCAAGTCTCGCGGGAAATCGTCCGCGGGGCATGAAGGCCGCGGAGTCGAAGCCGGCGGCCAAGGCGGAGGCCAGGGCCGACGCGAAGCGCAAACCAGCGAAAGCCGCGCCGCGCAAGAGTGCGAGCACCGCACGATCGCGCGCCCGCTGAGTCGTCGTCGAGCCGCTTGCGGCTCGGAATGACTACAATCAGCCCGGTATGTCCTTTTCCCTCCGTGAGGTCTCGACGATGCTCGGGCTCTCACCGGCGTTGATCCGCACCTATGCGAAAGATGGATTCCTCGAGCCGGAGCGCGGCGGCCGCGGCGAGCTGCGGTTCGGTTTTCGCGATCTGATCATCCTCCGGACGGCGGGGGAGTTGAAGAGCGCGAACATCCCGCAGCGGAAAGTGCGCCGCGTTCTCGAGAGTCTGCGCGACCAGCTTCCCGCCGGACGCTCGCTGACGGCGATTCGAATCTCTGCCGACGGCGAGCGCGTCGTCGTGCGTGACGGCAGCACGGTCTGGAATCCGGAGTCGGGGCAGTCGCTCTTCGACTTCGGTGTCGCGGAGATCGCTGCACAGACGGCACCCTTCATCGCGCGTGCCGCGGAAGACGCGCAGAGCGCCGCCGACTGGTATGACCTCGCGTGCGAGCTCGAGATCACCGACATTGAAGGGGCGAAAGAGGCGTACGCGCGCGCGATCGAGCTCGAGCCGAGTCATGCCGATGCGCACGTGAACCTCGGCCGCCTTCTTCACGAACAGCGCGCGACCGGCGTCGCCGCAAAGCATTACCGCGCCGCGATGGAAGCTGATCCCGATCACGACACCGCCGCATTCAATCTCGGCGTCGCGCTTCAGGACCTCGGCCGGAACGATGAATCGATCGCCGCCTATCTGCGCGCAGTCGAGATCGATCCCTCGAACGCCGATGCGCACTACAACCTCGCCGGCATTTTCGAGAAGCGCGGAGACAAAGCCGCGGCCGTGCGACATTTGAAGGAGTGCAGGGCGCTCCGGCAGTGAGGGGGTGGGGGAAGCATTCTGCATTTCGTCCTCCTCCTCGCTAAACTAGTTCCTTGAACCAGCGCCTCGTTTCCCTCGACGTATTCCGCGGCATGACGGTCGCCGGCATGCTGCTGGTGAACAATCCGGGGACGTGGAGCGCGGTCTACTGGCCGCTGGGTCACGCCGAGTGGCACGGCTGGACTCCGACCGATCTCATCTTCCCCTTCTTTCTCTTCATCGTCGGTGTGACGACCGAGCTCTCGTTGCGCGGACGCCCGCCCGCTGAGGCGACGCGCAAGATTCTGCGCCGAGGATTTCTCATCGTTCTCCTCGGGCTGCTGCTCAACGCGTTTCCGTTCCTCTGGTGGGGAAAGACGCCTGGGATCGACGATCCGACGCTGCTGGACCGAATCATCTGGCGCTTCGATCACCTCCGGTTTGCGGGCGTTCTGCAGCGGATCGGTGTCGTTTACACGATCGCCGCGCTCATCGCGATTCGAACCTCGCGTCGTGCGCAGGTCGTGATCGTCGTGTTGATCCTCGTTGGATACTGGGCGATTCTGACGCGCGGTCCGCTCGAGCCGCCCGAGGCGACGATTGCGGCGAGCGTTGACAGAGCGCTGCTGGGCGAAAAGCACATCTGGTCGTCGAGTAAGACGTGGGATCCGGAAGGGCCGCTGTCGACGATTCCAGCGGTCGCGACGGCGCTCTGCGGCGCGCTCGCCGCATCGTGGATTCGCGAGCGGAAGCTGCGCGAGCTGGTGATCGCCGGAGTTGCCGGGCTCGCGATCGGTCTCGCATGGGATCGCCTGTTTCCCATCAACAAGGGTCTCTGGACCAGCTCGTACGTGGTCTTTACTGCCGGGTTCGCGTGCGTCGTGCTGGCGCTCTGCATCTGGGTCATCGACGTGCGTGGATACCGCGGCTGGACGAAGCCGTTCGTGATCTACGGCGTCAATCCGATGTTCGCGTTTCTCGGAACAGGAATCATGGCGAGGATCATCGGGTCGCTCTGGAAAGTTGACTTCGAAGGCAAGCGAGTCCCGGCGCAGCAGGCGAGCTACAAGTTGCTGTTCGAGCCGTACTTTACGCCCCATTTTGGGTCGCTTCTATGGGCGATTTCCTTCGTGCTGCTGTGGCTCGGGATACTGGCAATCCTTCACAGAAAGGGCTGGATCCTCAAGGTATGATCGTGCGATGCGCCAGTTTGTTATTGCCATCTCCCTTCTCACGGTTCTCCCCGCTCTCGCAGGGGCGCTTCACCAGGCGACTCCCATCGCGGAACTGATTCCCCGCGTCGAGTTTAAGCGTGAGCTCCCCGCGGTCCCGGCCGAATTTAACGCGTCGGCGACCAAAGCGTTTTCAGTCGTTGCCCGGCAGTGGGTGTTCGACGTGTCGCCAGGTCCCTTCGTCGTCAATCAAGGGGATTCGGTAACGATCACCCTCACGTCGAACGACGTGGATCATGGGCTCTTCATCGAGAACTACATGCTGAACGGCGTGCTGGTCGAGCGAGGCTCGCCCAAGACCATCGCGTTTGTTGCGACGACGCCCGGGACGTTCACCTATTTCTGCGTCGAGCCGACCTGCGGCGTGGGACACAGCCGGATGAGCGGAATCTTCACCGTCAATGCGGTGCAGACCGATCCCCCGACGATCACCAGCTTCACGCCGCTCAGCGGCTCGACCGCTGGCGGCAACGCGGTCGTCATCACTGGCACCGGGTTCGCGAACAACGCGACCGTACGATTCGGGGGCGCATCGGCGCTCGGAGTGACGGTCAACAGCACGACACAGATCACGGTCTTTGCACCGGCGGCAAACGCCGGCACGGTCTCGATCAGCGTGACGAATCCCGATGGGCAGTCAGTGACATCGACGACGCTCTACACGTACGCGCCGCTGGTTCAGCAGCCCGGCAAGAAACGCCGCTCGACTCGGCGGTAGGTCAGCAGCACCATCCTGAGCGAAGCGAAGGATCTTCTGATGCGCGCGCGATGCATTTGGCGGCGTCTCTTCTGTTGCGATCAGAAGATCCTTCGCTTCGCTCAGGATTAACAGCCTGGCCGATCAACCGGTTACGAGGTCGACTCTAACTTCCTTCGCTCCACGGACCGAACGAAGGATGCTTCGTGCGGCTTCGCGCTGGTATTCATTCTTCACGCGTCCCGAAACGCTGACGACTCCATTGTCGACCGAGATGCTGATCAACGTGCCTTCGAGCGAGGTCGAGTTCGCAAGGGTTCGCTCGGCCTCGCGGCGGATTGCATCATCATCGATCGCCGTTGCCGGCGTGATCAGGTTCGCGACGCGCTCCACACCCAGACCGCGCGTTACGCTGACAGCGCGTGCCGCCGTCACTGCATCGGCGTTGCCTCGCAGAATGACGATGCCGTTGAAGCTGCGTACCGACAGCTTGCTGATCCCAAGGTTCTGGGCGGTCAGCGCTTCGACGATCTTCGAATCGGAGATCTGCGGACCTGTTCCGAGACTGTCGGAACGATACGCGTCGACTGACTTCTGCGCGTCGTGACGGAGGATCATCGTCGTGATTCCTGCGCCAATCGCGATGACCGCGGCGGCTGCGATAGCTGCAGTACGGATCTGTTTGCCGTTCATTGGGTGGGTTCTCCGCTCATAACTTACTCAATCGGCGTGCCATGACTCATTCCGAGCTCTGGTGGAGAAGGATCTCTCCCGGCAATACCCTCGTCATCTCGCCGTTTTGCAGCACAGGCTGCCCGTTGACGAGGACGTCCGTGACCCCTTCCGAGAAGTGGTGCGGTCCTCGCGGATCGCTCCTCGAGCGTGATGAGCTTCTCGTCGCGGACGTAATGGCCGAGGACTCGCGAGAACGTGCCAAAGGAATTGTTTTTTGCGTTGGCCTAACTTTCAGAGGTTGCATACGTATTCCTATAACGGCGCATGCACGAGTTGGAAACGATCGCGCGGGCGGTTCAGCGAATCGTCCGCGAAGGGCGCGGCGGATTGCTCGAGCTGGCGGAAGGACCAAAGACGTGCGTGTAGTTGCCGTGGTCCTCGCTGCCGGTGCCTCGATCAGGCTCGGAAGACCGAAGCAGCTTCTCGAGTACCGCGGCGAGCCGCTGATCCGCCACGCCGCTCTCGTGGCGGCAGCCGCCGGCTGCGATGAGACGTTCGTCATCGTACCCCCCGACAGCTTCGCGGCCGAGCTCGACGGCCTTGGTGTGACGCGCATCGAGAACCCTGACTGGAAGCGCGGCGTCAGCTCATCGATCCGTGCCGCCGTGCGTGCTGCGGACGGTGCCCGCGTTCTGTTCACGCTCTGCGATCAGCCCCTCGTCACTGCGGAACATCTGCGCGACATGATTCGCGTTGACGCGCCGATCGTCGCGACCGAGTACCGCGGCGTGACCGGCGTTCCGGCTGCGTTTGCACCCCGATTTGCGATGGAGCTGAGCGCGCTGGATGGCGACCGCGGCGCTAGAAGCATCATCGAAGCGCACGCCGAGCACGTTGTGCCGATCCGGCTCGAAGAGGCCGGCGTCGACATCGACACCTTCGACGATTACCTGAAGCTGTAGCGCAGCTCCGCGGTCAACGTCCGCCCCGAGGCGGGCCCGCTCGCATGCGTTGCGCGCGCGGTCAGATATGCGCGAAGATCGAGCGTTTCGGCGTGTGCCGCGATCGCGAGCAACAGGGAGGCGGAGGCAGGCGCGAGACGCTTCACGGTGGGCCTATACGGGGATCCCGCCAGAGGCCGACCTGCTTCTGGCCGTAGTCGATCGTGACGAGGAATCGGGAGAGAAGCCGGTTGCCGATGCGAGCGTGAGAAACGTTGCCGAGCGCGATGTCGATGTTGCTGAATTGCGCTTCGTCGATGCGAAGGTTCGCGCGCGTCCTTCCGGCCGGCCGCGCGCCTCGCGGCATCACGAGCGTGTCGGGAAGCGCTGTGTCGACCGCCGCGTCCATCCGCACGCCGTCGACTTCGATCACGATCGACGGCTCGCCGGTGAAGCGGTGCAGCTTCATGTCCGAGGTGTAGCTTCCGCTCTTGTGGTACGTCACGAGTCCCGCGTAGTAGTCGATGGTGAGAGACTTCCTGCCCCACGCCTCGGCGCCGATGATTGCGTCACCGATCGGGCCGAGCGCGATCGGTACCGGGGAGAGCGGGAGCGATTCGCGCGCGGTCAGATGCAGGCGCGGCTTCTCGCCTGCGAGCGATGTGATGAGCGACGGGTCGAACACGCTGCGCGGGTGCGCCGAGCCGAGGAAGTAGCGGCCGGCGCGGCCGTTGATCTCCACTGAGGGGAGGCGGAGGAGGTTGCGCTCGACGGTAAAGACGATATTCACCTCCGGGCGTGGCGGATCATCGCGCCACGGCCCGAACGTCCGGCATCCCGCGAGAAGAATCAGCAGGAACCCCGTTGTTGCTGTCTGGTGCGTTTTCGGTAACATGCCGCGTCTCGCCTGCGCCTTGTGCAAATGGGGTGCTCAGCAGTTCGAAAGGACACATTCTCAATGGCAAGTCTCAGTGATTTCAAGAACGAAGCGTTGGTCGATTTCAACAAGCCCGAGAACAGATCCGCGATGGAATCGGCGCTTGCGAAGGTGAAGCAGGAGATCGGCCGCGATTATCCCCTCGTCATCAACGGCGAGCGGATCACTGGCCTCAAGACGTCCGACTCGATCAACCCGGCGCACAAGTCGCAGGTTGTCGGTCGCTTCCAGAAGGGGACGAAGGCCCACGCCGAGAAGGCGGTCGAGGCTGCCCTCGCGGCATTCGGAAGCTGGAAACGCGAGCCGGTCGATGTGCGCGCAGGACTGCTGCTGAAAGCGGCGAAACTGCTGCGCGAGCGGAAGCATGAGTTCTCCGCCACCATGGTTTACGAAGTAGGGAAGACATGGGTCGAGGCGGATGCCGATACGGCGGAAGCGATCGACTTCCTCGAGTTCTACGCGCGCGAAGCGTACCGGTGGGGCGGCGAGCATCCGACGACCAGGATCGCGGGCGAAGAGAACAAGCTCGTCTACATCCCCCTCGGCGTCGGTGCCGTGATTCCGCCGTGGAACTTTCCGCTCGCAATCATGGCGGGAATGGCGACCGCTGCGGTCGCCGCCGGAAATACCGTCGTGCTGAAGCCGTCGTCCGAGGCGCCGTGGATCGCCTATCGCTTCTTCGCGCTACTCGAGGAGGCTGGGATGCCGAAGGGCGTCGTCAACTTCGTCAGCGGCCCTGGCGCGGAAGTGGGCGATACGCTCGTGCAGCATCCGAAAGTGCGCTTCATCGCATTCACCGGCTCGAAGGAAGTCGGTCTGCACATCAACGAAGAGGCGGCGAAGACTCCGAAGGGACAGTTGTGGATCAAGCGCGTCGTCGTCGAGATGGGCGGCAAGGACGCGATCATCGTCGACCGCGAGACGAAGAATCTCGACGATGCAGCGACTGCTGTCGTGGCGTCAGCGTTCGGATTCCAGGGTCAGAAGTGCTCGGCCTGCTCGCGACTGATCGTCGACGAAGCGATCTACGACGAGTTCGTGCCGATGGTCGTCGAGAAGACGAAGAGACTGAAGATCGGCGCGCCCGAAACGGCTGATGCGCAGATCGGTCCTGTCGTCAGCGAGAAGGCGATGAAGAAGATCAAGGAGTACATCGACCGGGGAGCGAAGGAAGGGCGGCTCGTGGCCGGCGGAAACGTCAACGACAAGGATGGCTTCTTCATCGAGCCCACCGTCATCGCCGATGTTGATCCGAAGGCCGCAATCGCGCAGGAAGAAATCTTCGGGCCGGTGCTTGCCGTCATCAAGGCGAAGGACTTCGATCACGCGCTGCAGATCGCGAACGACTCCGAATTCGGGCTGACCGGCGCCGTCTTTACCGACAACGAGGCGAAGCTGGAAAAAGCGCGCCAGGAATTCTTCGTCGGGAATCTCTACCTGAACCGCAAATGCACCGGCGCGCTCGTCGGCGTGCACCCGTTCGGCGGGTTCAACATGTCTGGAACAGACTCGAAGGCAGGCGGACGCGATTACCTCGGGTTGTTTCTGCAGGCCAAATCGATCGCGACGAAGAAGTAAGGGTGAGCGCACCGATTCTGTGGGGCGCCGTCGCCCCGCGGCGGCGCGCCTTTGATTCGAGGACGAGTGTAGGGGCTAAAGAGCGCCGCCGCGGGGCGACGGCGCCACACAGATTAAGTGACATGAGCCACACAGAATCAGTGAACTAAACGACTAAGGCGCGGCTTGCGCCACGCCTTGTGATCGTGGATCAATGTTGAGGAGCGCTAGTTCAGTTTGAAGTTCACCGTCAGGTTGAAGATGACGTCGACCGGCTGGCCGTTCAGCGTCCCGGGCTTGAACTTCCACTGACGAACGGCGCGCTCGGCAGCTTCAGACAATCCCATCGGCAGACCCTTGATGACACGGACTCGATCGACATTTCCGTGCCTGTCAATGATCGCCTCGACGATGTGCTCTTTTGAATCAATGATTTACAATGCGCGGTCGCATGAGTCGCCTTTTGGTTATTTTGACACTGCTTCCGCTCGCCTGCGCCGGCTGCCGAACGATCGATTCTCCTATCCCCGCGGCATGGATGACTGCGCCTGGCAGGCTCGAGACGGGAAGCGTCATGAAGCCCGCGAACGATCGCGCGGGTGTGGTGGTTGTTCGCGACGCGCGCGGAGCGAGACTGATGCGCGAGGGAGTCGATCTGACGGAGCCGTTTGCAGAAATCGAGTCGTTCGATGTCTCGCTCGATCGCCGCGAGGTCGCGTTCTCGGCGAAACGGGAGCGCGGATATGACATCGGCCTCGTGCATCTCGACGGAAGTCCGATCAGTTGGGTTCCGGAGGATCCGGCGGACGAGGTGCAGGTGCATTGGGCCCCGCGCGGCAACAAGATCAGCTACTTCGTTCGCTCGCCCGGCGGTGATCTCGTTCGCACCGTTCACGTTCCTACGGCCACGGCGCTGACGATCGACTTCCCCTTTTCGGTTCTGCGCACGCTCGAGTGGGATGCGGCTGCCGAGCGTTTTACGGTCACGGCTGACTCGCCCGACTCATCGGCCCGCACTGAAGTGATGAAGTACGGGGGCGAAGAGCGGCGGGTAACCGCGACTCCGGCGGCGAAACTCGACGTCGAGATCGTTCCGCTCGCGGGGAACGCGCTTCTGCTCCAGCCGCAATCGATCGCATACGACGAGCGGCTGCCTCTTGTGATCTGGATATCGGACGGACCGCGCAACGGATGGAGCGACGCGCGCGGCGAGCTGATGCAGCGCGTGCGGGCTGCCACGATCGTGACCGACCGTGCTCCCGACGAGACGCTGTGGACCGCGATCGGCCAGCTCCCGTGGGCGGAACGGACGCGCACTTACGTCGTCGACGCGTCCGGCCACTCCGTTCCGCGGGAGGGCGCGCTGACGATCCGTGGCGACTCGACAGTTCGACCCGGACGTTTCCGCCGCGGAACGAACTCGATCGCCGTGCAACCTGCTGTCGTAGAATCGTTCTCTGCCGGCTTCATCGCAGACGAGTTGAAGGGAACCTCTCCCCGTGGCCACTGAGGCATCCGAAAAGAAATCGACGATTCGCGAGTATTACGAGGCGCTGCTCATCGCGGTCATCTTCGTGAACTTCGCGCGGATTTTCGTCTTTCAGGCGTTCAAGATCCCAACCGGATCGATGGAAGACAACCTGAAGGTCGGCGATCACATCATCGTCAACAAGTTCATCTACGGCCCGAACCATGGTCCGCTCGACAATCTCTTTCCCATCCGCGACGTCAAGCGCGGCGACATCATCGTCTTTCGCTATCCGCTCGATCCGAGCACAGACTTTGTTAAGCGCGTGGTCGGGATGCCTGGCGACACACTTGAGGTCCGCGACAAGAAGGTGGCGATCAATGGCACGCCACTCGACGAGCCGTACGTCGTCCACGAAGATCCGCAGACCTATCCGATGCAGCCAGCGTTGCCTGAGCCCTATCGATCCCGCGATCAGTACGGCCCCTACAAGGTGCCGCCTGACTCGTACTTTGCGATGGGGGACAACCGCGACAGGTCGAGCGACTCGCGCTACTGGGGAACGGTTCCGCGATCGATGATCAAAGGGCGCGCGTTCATGGTTTACTGGTCGTTCGCGAAAGAGCCGCCGCCGCAGGGAAGCCCTCCGATCGATCGGCTGAAGGAGCTCGTCGGCGTCGTCGCGCACTTCTTCACGAAGACCCGCTGGCACCGCACGTTCTTCATCGTAGACAGCAAGTACCACTACACGCCTGCAGAGCCGGGCGAGGGCAGCAGCAGTCCATATGGTTTTGAGTGAAGAAGAAAAGGGCGTAGAGCTCGCCCCTTCGGCGACGCCCGCGGAGAGCGGCGACGCGCCGGGGGTGACGACCGAGGAGCTCGTTACCGACGACGGCGTCGTCGTTGACCGGAGCGATCATCCGATCTCGCGACGCAGCATTCCGGAGAACGTTCTCAAGGTCCTCTACCGGCTGCACCGGAGCGGGTACCGTGCGTACTTGTGCGGCGGCAGCGTGCGCGACCTGTTGATCAACCGGCAGCCGAAGGACTTCGACATCGCGACCGATGCGCATCCTACCGAGATTCGCCGCCTCTTCCGCAACAGCCGGATCATCGGACGCCGGTTCCGGCTGGCGCACATCATGTTTCAGGACATGATCGTCGAGGTATCGACGTTTCGTCGGGAACCGGAGCGCGGGACCGAGGAGAACGCCGAACTGCTCGTTACGGACGACAACACCTTCGGGACGCCGCTGCAGGATGCGCGGCGCCGCGATTTCACGATCAACGGTCTCTTCTACAACATCGCCGACTTTTCGGTCATCGACTACGTCGGTGGTCTCGATGACATGGACGGTCGCCAGGTGCGGGTGATCGGTGATCCCGACCTCCGCTTCCGCGAGGATCCCGTGCGGATGCTGCGTGCCATCGAATTCGCTTCGCGTCTCGACTTCGCGATCGAAAAGGAAACCTACGAGGGGCTGCTCCGCCATCGCAACGAGATCCTCAAAGCGTCGGCGCCACGCGTGTCGGAGGAGATACTCGAGCTGCTGCGACGCGGATGGTCGCGCGATGCGATGCGGCTCCTGGTCGAGACGGCCCTCCTCGAGCCGCTTCTCCCCGAGATCTTCCACGCAATCTCCGTCGACCGCGCTCCGTACTTCTGGAAAATGCTGGAGGTCGTCGACCGCACTGTGCAGGCCGGCAGAAAGATCTCCGACGCGGTTCTCCTTTCGGTGCTTCTCCTTCCGTGGATCATGGAGGAGCTGGAGAAGGAGGGAGCGCGTCGAGAGCAGAAGATGCGGATCGCGGAAGTGATTCTCTTCATCCGCGATCTGATCCAGCCGGCGTGCGCGCGCATGGCCCTCGCGGCGGGGACGCGACACCAGATCGAGACGGCGCTCGAAACACTCTGGCGCCTCCTCGAGCCACCGGTCGACAAGAAGGCACAGTTCCGCTTCGTCTTCCGCGAGCCCTTCAGCGATGCGCTCGCGCTCCTCGAGCTTTATGCGCTCTCGTCCGGCCGCTACGTCGATCAGTACCGCCAGTGGCACTCCTTCGCGCAACGCGTCCGGCGCTCGACGGAGGAAACGCCGCCTCCAACGCGACGGCGCAAACGGCGTCGGTAAACCCGGGAAGCCATCCTTGGGCCGGCCCACCGTTGCTTCATTCAGAGGCTGTGAACAGATCCCGCCTCTGTGTGGCGCCGT
>JAENWF010000030.1 GCA_016650215.1 Thermoanaerobaculia bacterium | reverse complement strand
CGCCGGCTGGAACGCACGCCTCTACAAGATCACGGGCGGCGGCAGCGGTCTCCAGGAAGTGACGGAGCTGGAGAACTACGTGTCCAAGTTCTATTCGACCGGAGCGGGGGGTGGCCAGTATGTCAACCCGCCGTACGCCCTGCTCTACGATGCGGTCGTTCATCGCAGCGAGAAGACGAAGAAGTATTACCTGATCGTCGGCAACTTCGGCCTCGGCGACGTATACGAGCTTCGCGCCGGCGAGTCGATCAAGGCAACTGTCAAGAGCACGCAGCGCTTCGTCAATCCCAACTCGCTGGCTCTGCCGAACAGCGGACCGTACTACGGTGACGAAGTCACGTTCACGAGTCAGACGTCGAATGCTCAGCCTCCGGTCCGCTGGACCTTCGGTGACGGCGGATTTGCCGACGCGACCGTTTCGAACCCCGATGTGAAGTACCAGTTCGGCGGTGTCCCCGCGGCGCAGCTTCCCGTCTCGCGTCAGGTCGTCGCCACGAGCCAGCTCGACGTCTCGCTCATCGACACGCTCAACGTGACGTTGAAGAAGCCCGAAGTGCGTGTGGCTCTCAAGGGCACGGCATTTCTCTTCAAGCAGCCCGACGCCAGCTCTCCGGTTCCGATCGTCTCGACCGATCAGTTCCTCGATGCGTCCGATGGATCGATCGAGGGGCACTACTCCGAGTGGAAGCGGAGCTCTGATTCAGCATCCACGCTCCTCAACCCCGACCAGGAATTCCCGGTGGGTGGCTGCGGCGAACGAACCCTCTACTTCACGGGCCAATATGGCCCCTACAACGCAACGACCTCGATCACACCCATCGGCACCCCGGCGTCCTTCGGCATCAACGGAGTCGCGTACACCGTGCGCGCCATCTCCGCGGGTGTGAGCGCGCCGGTCGCCGATGCGACCAACGTGATCTTCAGCAGCGCGACCCGGCTCTCGACGAGCTCAGTGGATAATCCGGGCGGCGCCTTGACGCCGGTCGAATACACCTGGCAGTTGTTACGCTCCGATCTCTCGGTGGTGACTTCAACGACCGGAACCATCGCCGTCGGGCAGGTCCCGGCCTTTGTGATTCCCAAGTCGACGTTCCAGGGAGCAACGAACTGGCGCGTCCGTCTCAGCCTAAACGTGGTGGGTGGAGTCAGCGCTCCGTGTGGCCTGTACCGTGCGACCAAGGCGGATTCAGGACTTCTCAGCGGTCCCCAGTTGAATGGCATCGTCGCGACCGGTTGCGCCAATGTCGGCGGCGGCTGCTCGATGACTGCGAGCGTTCCGGCAGGTGCCGACACGACGGGTTGGAGCTACACATGGACGACGACCGGGCCTGGCCTGGTCGCATCAGGAAATGCCACAACCTACGCACCGTCATTCACGGTCGCGGGGTCGTACACAACCACGCTGACCGTGAGCAACGCCATCGGGACGGCGACCATCTCGAAGCCGATTTCGATCGCGGCGCCTCTCTGCGCAAGCGCTCCGGCAAACAACAACATGGGTCTCGGATATCAGGGCAACGGCACCAGCCGCTGCAGCAACGGCTCCTCGACTGCATGCGCTCCCGGCGAGGGGGTCACATTCACCATGTCTCCCTTTGGATGGGTGTCCGGCTCGTGCGACGTCTTCGCCTGGAATTTTGGCGACGGCGGAACCTCAGCCGAGAAGTCTCCGACGCATTCGTTCAGCTCACCGGGCCAATACACTGTCACCCTGACGGTCACCGGCGGCCTTAGCACCGGCGTCGTCTCGAAAGTCGTGACCGTCGGCGGCACCACGCCTCCGCCGCCTCCTCCCGGCTGCGGAATGATGTACGCCGAGCAGAACGTCTATATCGCCTACCAGGGGACCGCCGGTTGCGTTCCTGGCGCAGAGTGCAAGACGAACGACAACATCGGATTCTACGTGCAGGGCTACAACTACAACACAGCTTGCGGACCGCACACATACCAGTGGAACTTCAGCGATGGAGGGACGTCAAACAGCTCCACCGTTGCGCATCCATTCACGACCGCGGGAACGCACACCCTCACGCTCCAGCTGAACAACGGGGTCAACGGCGTCACGCTGAATAAAGCGGTGAAAGTCGTCACGGGTGGCGGTGGCGCGTGCCCCAGCATGGTTGCCGGCAACACCGTGTACATCGGCTACACGGGTGCAGAGAGCAACTGCACCGCGAGTTCGGGTGGCTGCAAGGTCGCGGAGAACATCAACTTCACCGGATCGAGCTTCGGCTACAACTACGCCTGCAGCGCGCATACATTCGCTTGGACGTTCGGCGATGGTGGAAGCTCGACCGCGCAGAATCCGTCGCACATCTTCAACAACCAGGGCACGTACAACGTCAAACTCACCATCAAGAACTCGCAGCAGGAAGTCACGATGGAGAAGCTGGTCAGCGTTGGCGGCGGGAACCCGGTCGAGCCGACCGTGACTGTCGACTTCAGCTCCGAAAAGCAGTCGGATCCGAAACTGGTAAAGTTCACCCCTGTTGCCGATCCGGCTTCGGCGGTGAAGGAGTACCAGTGGACCTTTGGTGACGGAGGAACCGCCACCGGCCTCGGCGCGCAATTCCACATGTATTCGACCACAGGCAGCTTCAGCGTCACTGTCACTGCAAAGTCGGCGAGCGGCGCAACACAGGCTACCAAGACGAAGCAGGTGGAGATCAGCACAGTTCCGAGCGGCACTACCCGGAGACGCGGCGCGCGGCACTGATCCACAGTTTTCGAACGATCTGAAATGGCGGGCTTCGGCCCGCCATTTTTTTGTCTCGTACAATGGCGCCGATGCAACCTGCTGTCCGGGCCGACCGGCTCACCAAGCATTACAGGGTCTACAGGCGGCCAGCGGACCGCCTGATCGAGCTCGTCTCGCGAAGGCAGCGGCACAGAGCCTTCGCTGCGCTCGAAGACGTCAGCTTCGAGGTAGAGAAGGGGGAGACGATCGGCATCGTCGGGCAGAACGGCGCCGGCAAGAGTACGCTCCTGAAATTGCTCGCCGGCGTCACCGAGCCGACGAGGGGCACCCTCCATACCGTGGGAAAGATCGCGTCGATTCTCGAGCTCGGCACCGGTTTCCATCCCGAGTTCACTGGACGCGACAACGCGGCGCTCAACGCCGCGATCCTCGGCCTCCCTCCCGAGGAGATCCGCGAGCGTCTGCCAGCCATCCTCGAGTTCTCGGAGCTCGGCAGCTTCATCGACCAGCCGGTGAAAACGTACTCCTCCGGGATGTACATGCGCCTCGCATTCTCGGTGGCGGTCAACATCGATCCAGACATTCCCATCATCGATGAGGCACTCGCCGTCGGTGATGGCCACTTTCAGAAGAAGTGCATCGATCGGATCCGTGAGTTCCAGGAGCGCGAGAAGACGATTCTCTTCTGCTCCCATGCGCTCTACTACGTGACGTCGATCTGCCGTAGAACGCTCTGGCTCGATGGCGGGCGTGTCATGTCGTACGGTCCCTCGCTCGAAGTCATCCACGACTACGAGCGTTTTCTCCTCGAGCGAGATCGGACGCATCCCGCGGAGGAGACACTGCCCGATTCGCGCGTGTCCCCTGCCCGCTTCACGTTGGTCGAGGTCTGCAATCGAGCGGGTGAGCCTCAGACGCTGTTCGCGCGCGGCGACGACATGTCAGTGCGGATCCGCGTGCATGCGGACGACTCGCAGCAACCGGTGCATCTGCTCGTAGGGGTCGTTCGATCGGCGGATGAGATGCAGTGCTTCGTCGCGGGAACCCATCCCGACGGCCTTCCTCCGCTCGTTGGACAGAATGACTACGAGGTGCTTCTTCAGCTCTCGGAGGTGCCACTCACGCGCGGGGACTATTCGGTGATCGCGTTCGTGGGCGATGAGCATGCGCTCACGGTTTTTGACCGCCGCGACCTCCGGCCGGGCTTCTCGATCGGCGGTGACAAGTGGGAGGTCGGACTGATCGGGGTGCGACACCGTTGGGACGAAGTGCGCTCCTCGACGCCCCTGCTTCCGGCGGGGCGATGATTTCGCTCGTCATCGTCAACTACCGGTCGGCGGCGCTTGCAATCGAGGCGATCGCGAGCGCGCGGAGATCCTGCGCGAGCCAGCTTCAGACGATCGTCGTCGACAACTCGTGCGACGAGGATGAGGTACGGCAGCTGCGAGCGCACGCCGATCTCGTGATTGCATCGCCGTCGAATCGCGGCTACGGCGGTGCGGTGAATGATGCGCGAAAACACGTCGAAGGGTCGGTGATGCTGATCGCGAATGCCGACGTCGCATTCGCGGCCGATGCAATCGACCGGCTCGTGAGATCGCTCGTACCCGGAGTTGGTGCGGCAGGTCCCGCGCTTTACTGGGACGACGCGCATGAGTGGATTCTTCCGCCGGCTGATTCGCCGACTCTCAGCGGCAAGCTCGACGAAGCGCTCGCGAGCCGCATGGAGTCGTGGCATCAACGCCGCGACGTCCGCCGGACCCGCGCACGACTCGCGTTCTGGGCTTTGAAGCAGACGACCGCGGTCCCCGCGATCTCCGGCGCCGTGATGGCGATTCCGACAATGGAGTTCGATGCCGCGGGCGGATTCGACGAGCGGTTCGCGCTCTATTTCGAAGAGACCGATCTTCTGCGCCGCCTTCGACGGCGCGGATTGAAGATCCTCTACGTTCCGGAGGCCCGCTGCCGTCATATTTACAACCAAAGCGCCGGCAGCGACGGCGAGCGCGCTGCGAAGCTCTACGATGCCTCTGAGCGGCTCTACTTCGAGAAATGGTATGGCAGTGCGGTACCGCGCCTGATTGCGAGCCTGGGGCGTCCGTCGACTTCAGTTCGGGCCGCCGACCTGAAGGGTCCGCTTGCCGTCAGTCCCGGCGAGGTTCTGATCGAGGCATCGCCACTGGCAGGCTTTTCGACAGCCGCCGGGCATTTTCCCAGGAGTGCCTCCGTGGAAGTGCCGCAGGAGGTGTGGGAGGCCTATCGCGCGCCTGTGTTGTACTTGCGAAGCGTCGAGCTCGCGAGCGGGAGGATCGCCGGAACGTGGGCGCGGAAGCAGAACTGATTAGAATTGAGCAATGAGCGGCCCAACGACCGTCTCCGTCCTCCTTCCTCCGGGGGGAGCTTCCTCGCCTGGCGAGGCGCGCGCGGCCATCACGGGCTTTCTCGAGACGACCGGCCTCGAGTTCGAGATCGTCGCGCTCGACGCGACTCTCGAGTATGGAGCAGCCCTTCGGCGCGGCGTCTCCGACGCACGCGGGCGGGTGATCGTCGTCGTCGATCCGGAGCTCCCATATCCTGTGAGTGCGATCGGTGACGTGGTCGCGATGATCGAGTCGGGAGCGACCGATGTCGTTTTTGGCACCGGCGGAACGCGCCGCAGCAGCCTCGTTCGCTGGTTGCTCGTACCCACTCTTCCCGATCCCGGTTTGCGGTTCGCCGGCTTTTCCTCAACTGCGGGAAAGCGCGTCGTTTCTGAGACGAAGCTCGATGGCGTTGAATGCGCTCTCGAGATCGGATTTCTCGTGAACAAGTACGGTTTCCGGATCGAAACGCTGACCGTCGATGTGCCGGCACACGATGCGACGCTCAATTTCTTCGCGCAGGTCGCGGCGGCGGTCCGGATCCGCCTCACGAATCGGAACATGGGGTATCGCGCCGCGCGCCGCTGCCCGGTCTGCTTCTCGCAAGAGGTCTGGACCTGCGGGCAGGTAACGGGGAACGTGATCCGCTCCTGCAGGCGCTGCAAGTGCCGATATCTCCATCAGTTTTCGGATGAAGACGATACGCATCCGGTGAGGCGCGTCATGCGACCTGCCGCCACGCAAGGCGACTCAACGGAGGATGCGCATTCGGACTCGGCGCGGAGCAAGACGAGCGTGCGGCGTGTCGCGATTCTCCGCAGGCAGCTCACGGCACGCGCGCGTCTGTTGGAAGTTGGAGTTCGCGATGGAAGCTTCGCCTCCGCCGCATCTCGCGACTATGAGTACGTCGGCATCGATCCGGTGCAGACGCTTGCGCGTCAGGCGCGCGGACGCGGCTTCGAGGTCTACTGCGCCACGCTCGCGAACTTCGTGAACACAGGCCCGGCCTTCGACGGGATCGCGCTGTTCCATGTCTTCGAGAACATGCCCGATCCGCACGACGCGCTGGCGCGGATGAAGGATCTGCTCAAGCCCGGCGGACTTCTGCTGCTGACGACATTCGATACCGAGGGGCTGCTCTACCTGCTGACCGAACGGAAGAGAATGGCGCAGAACTTCAGGACGCATCTCATTCTCTATTCGCGGTCGGCGCTCATCGAGTTGCTGGAGAATTCAGGTTTCGAGATCGACGCCATCGTGCCCGACTTCGAGTATCGCGACCGGAAGTTTCTTCGTCATGTCGTATCGAGCCGATGGCCGGCGGTCGCTCCGATCGCCCGCATGTTGCTCGAGATTCTGCCGGAACCGTTGCTAGTCGGTACCGGATCGATCCGCATTCTGGCCAAGCGGCGCGCAGGACCGCCGGCCAACGTTCGCGCCATTCGTTCGGTCGAGCCGACGCATGCCCGCTGACGACGGCGGACGGTTCCTGATCCGCTCGTATCAGGACGGCGACGAAACGGCGATCCTCGATCTCTTCGCTCGATCGTTTCACACGCATCGGTCGCTCGAACACTGGCGCTGGAAGTTCATCGACGACCCTTTCGGCGCGAAGCGGATCAGTATCGCGCTCGATTCTGACGGAAAGCTCGTCGGTCACTACGGTGCGTATCCGGTCCTCTTCTCGCTTGACGGGGAGAGCATCGCCGCGCATCAGATCGGCGACACGATGACCGATCCGGCGATCCGGCACATCGGACGCGGTCCAACGAGTATCCTCGGGCGTACGGCGCTGCATTTCTACGCCCAGTTCTGCGAAGGCCGCGTCGGATTCAACTACGGATTCAATGTCGCGAACATCCAGAGGTTCTCCCTTCGGTTTCTTCGCAGCGACCGCATGGAGCCTGTCGCGTACAGAGTCCGAGACCTCCGTACGAAGCCGTTGCGGAAGCCATCGCGCCTGGAGCGCCTTGCTCGAGGCTACCGGTTCGAGCTCATTCGTGATGCCGGGGCCGACTGGGATGAGTTGTTCGAGAGAATTTCGCCGCACTATGGTTTTCTCGTCCGCCGCGACGCTCGCTACGTCACGTGGCGCTACCTGCGGTGTCCCGGCGTCGAATACGCAGTGGTCGCGATCCGGAGGTGGGGCCGCCTCGCCGGGTGGATCGTTGCCCGTGTGCGTGAGAATCGGCTGACCGTCGGCGATGCACTGATCGATCCCTCTCACATCGCCGGCTTCGCACTCGCGGTCCGGCACCTCGCAAACGTTTTTCCCGTGGAACGGGTCGATGGGTGGTTCCCTTCGCGTCCCGCATGGCTTGCGCCGGCGCTTGAAGCGATCTTCGACTCGGCGCCCGAACCCCAGGATCTCTCGGTCATGTGTGTCCCCTTTACTTTGGAGGATGCGACGGAGCGGATGCGCCAGTCGCTTTACTACACGATGGGCGACAGTGATCTCTTCTAAAATTCTGGTTCGGCTCCTGCAAGAACGTTCTCAGCAGTGACGGAAAACAGCCGGCCGATGGGCGAGTTGAGACAACAGAATGGTGGAGTCCGCGCGAAACGTGTCGCAGATGTCGACCGCAAGCGCGTACTGGTGATCGACGACGATCTGCCTCTGCGCGGCATGCTTGCCGCGGCGCTCCGGCAACACGGGTTCCAGGTGCTTCTGGCGGGTGACGGCGGCGAAGGGCACCGCGCGCTGAAGCTTCACAAGCCGGACGTGATCCTCCTCGACCTGGCGATGCCTGAAGTCAATGGATGGGACTTCCTGCAGCGTCTCCAGGAGACGGGGCAGCTCGGCAAGGTTCCGATCATCGTCGTCTCGGCGCATCTTCGCGTCGATCCGCAGGCGGTTCTGCAGATGGGTGTCTCGGCGATCCTTCCGAAGCCATTCAATCTTGCGGAACTGATCGATCTGATCGAACATCTGTCGCAGTGAACCGTGACAGCGCCGCAGAGCGCGTGGCCGCGCAGCTTCCGACGCGCTTTCTTCGCGGCTACGCGCGGGGAAAACTTCGCAGCGATCCGCTCTATCGGAGTGTCATGGACGCGCTTCGCGGCCGCGCGCAGCCTCTCTACGACATCGGATGCGGCGTCGGCTTGCTCGAGTTCTACCTTCGCGAGAACGGTTTTTCGCAGCCGATGACAGGCATCGATCACGATGCAAGGAAGATCGCCACCGCGCGGTCGATCGCCGAGAAGTATCCCGGCATCGAGTTCAGAGCAGGTGATGCGCGCGATGCAATCCCGTCCGGATGCAACGTCACCGCGCTCGACGTTCTGCATTACTTCACGGAAGGCGAGCAGGATGCGATGGTCCGCGCGATTGCAGACGCCGTTCCGTCCGGGGGAGTTGCGATTCTTCGCGATGCTGTTCGTGACGGCAGCCTTCGCTATCGCGCGACCGCGATTCAGGAGCGATTCTCGCGCGCGATCCGCTGGCTCAAAGCGGAGCGGCTGAACTTTCCGACGCGAGAGTTGATAGAGAAACCTTTCCTCACGCGCGGCTTTCGTTCGGAGATCATTCCGGCCTGGGGAGGAACACCTTTCAACAACTACCTCTTCGTTTTCAGCCGCGACTGATCTGGAATCACGAACTCGTATCCGCGGTCCTGCATCTCCGCGATGACGCGCTCGATGACACGCAGCGACCACTCGCGCCCCTGATGCAGAACGATGACGGCACCCGGGTAGATGTGGGGCATGAGCCTGCGGAGAACTCCCTCCGCGTTGCTCATCGTCGCATCGAACCCACGCCCCGACCATCCGATGAGAGTCATCCCGCGCCGATCGAGAATCGGATGGACGAACGGGTTTTTCATTCCGACCGGTGCTCGAAACCACTGCGGCTCAATTCCGGTGATCGTCGCGAGCTCCGCGTTGCACGCGTCGATCTCTCCCGCGATACGCCGCGGGCCGAGGCACCAGAACGAACCGCTCGGATGCGTCTGCGAGTGATTTGCAACGCTGTGGCCGCGCGCGACCATCTCGCGGATGAGGCCGGGATTCTCGAGAGCCAGCTTTCCCTTGACGAAGAACGTCGCTTTTGCCTTGCGACGTTCGAGCAGATCGAGCAGCGCGAGCGTGTCGCCTGTCGGTCCGTCATCGATCGTCAGCCAGAGCTCGCGACCCTCCGTATGGAAGTTGGTGACGACCGGGCCGAGCCACTGCACGTTCGGCCGGAGAGTCGGATAGAGGAGCAATGCATGCGAGAGCGCGAGAACGGAGATCGCCGCTCCGGGGGAGAGGCGCCAGAGCGCAATCACGATCAGGGGCGCAGCGAGCGCAAAGACAAGAATTGCCCTTCTCACGATCCTCCCTCGTACTCTCGCTCGAGTGCAGTCAGGTAATCGCGAACGAGCCAGAGCACAACGGCGGCGATCAGATTCAACCCGAGTCCCGCGAGAAACGTTCGTCCGATCCAGCGTACCCAGAGCTCGCTCAGCGCAAAGTACGATGAGGCGAGTGCCAGCAAGGTCAACACTGTCCCGCCGTTAAAACGATGGAGATTCACCGGGCGGATTCCGATCATGCGCACCGCCGTCGACGCAACCAGCGCGATGAAGACGAGGGCGATAAGCGCCGACAGACCGGCGAAGAGAGCTCCGAGCGCACCGATGCGCGGCGCGACGAAGGCTCCCGCGTAGCAGGCGATCGCGAGGGGTGCTGCAACCGAAAGCACGTAGCTCTCCGCGGCGTTCTGGTACTGATCGATCAGGAGAATCACGCCAGGACGGACCTGCCGGGTCGCTACACGGAGACGGATCAAGGCGAGAAGCTTGAAAATCGCAAAGTGCGATCTCGAGGGGAGCCATCGGGCTTCCAGCCGGTCGCGGACGACTCTCAACCGGCGTGCTCCGCCGAATATGGCTCGAACGAAAACCACTGGTGCCATGAGCCTGCGATAACCGTTTCGAGTTGCGCCGTCCAGACGCCGACGGCCTTCTCGAGATCGTCATCGCGTTTACGGCTTCGCCGCTCGACATGGATCGGCGGGCAGGTGAGCAAACGATAGTTGCGCCTTCCCAGGCGGATCACGAAGAGTGGAAAGATCGGGACGCGCGCGGCCATCGCGAGCGCGAACGGTCCGGAGGGGAGGTCGATGCTCTTTCCGAACAGCGTCGCGCGTACGCTCGCGATGCCCGGCGTCACACGGTCTCCCTGAATCGCGACGAAATGTCCCTCGCGGACCGCGTCGAGAAGATCGAGAGCGAGCGCAGAGGCGCCCGTATTGAAATCGATCCGAAGTCCCTCTGCTCGCGTGCGCTCGTGCATTTGTTCTTCAAACTGCTGGGTCTGCGGATCGTTTTCCGGCGCGCGCACCATCACGATGCGCCGCGAGGTCGTCTCGGAAAAGAGGTGAGCGCCGAGGTCGTAGCTCCCCATGTGCGCTGTCATGACGATTGCGCCGCTCTCCAGCGCCAGGAGCTGCTCGAAGAATTCAGCGCCTTCGAACTGCCAGTCGGGGATCGTGCGCGATTCGGCGAAGCGCATGTTGTCGGTGACCGTCCATGCGAAGTTCCAGAAAACGCGGTAGGTCCGGAAGAAGTTCACGAGCGCAGTGGAACCTGGTTTGATCGCCTTGAGATTCTGCATCACCCCTTTTCGGCCGGGCGCCCACAGAACAAAGAAGAGAGCGCAACATGCGATGACGAACGGCTCGAGCCAGATCGGGAGATTGAGCACCCCGAAGCGGAGAAGGTTCCGCCACACAACACCTCCAACCAGAAACCGCCGCCGCCAGCCGTTCACGATCTGATGATATCGCTCAGTGATCGTTCGATCGACGGCAGGCGCGGCCGCAACATCCGGAACAGCGCACTCGCCATCAACCCCTCGTCACCCGGATACGTCGGAACGTAGTGGAGTGGGAAGCGGCGAAAGATCTCCTCGTCCGAACGGCGGCGCCGAGCCTGGATGGCCTCGCGTTTCGCTGCGATCTTTTCGCCGTTTCGCACGATCCACTCGAATGCGCGGAACTGCATCGTTGTCAGCGGATCGTCGATGCTCGCGAGTGCCGGAGGCCCTGTGAGGCGGCGGCGCACGCGTCCGATGAAGGTCTTCCTCGCATCTTCCCGGCCCGATCCTGCGAAGGGTGAACGGCGCAGCTCGCCCGTATCGCTGTTGCGCATGGTTGCGTAGTGATGGAGTCGATGGAGATACGTGAAGAGGATAGCGCCGGCCGATTCGCGCAGCGCGTTCTCCTCGTAGTTTTTCATGGCGGTCTGAAGCGCATTGCGCTCGAAGAGCACGCCGCGCTCGAAGTGTCCGAGACGCTCGCTCGTCGCTCCCGACGCGTGGCGCACGACGGCACGCGGCTCGAAGATCACCCGATAGCCCGCAATCCAGGAACGCCAGCCGAAGTCGACGTCCTCGAGGTAAGCGAAGTAATCGTCGTCGAAGCCTCCGAGCTCCGCCAGTGGCGCTCGGCGCGAGATCATGTTTCCACCGCAGGCGAAGAGGATCTCATCACCGGCCGCCGGTTCTTCGCGCGAGGAGAGAGGAAAACGAAAGCCGGGCTGAAACGCGTGACCATCGAAGGTGAGGACGCCGCCGATGAAGTCGATGAGCTGCCCGCTCAGATCGACGATCTTTCCGCCGGCGGAGATCACATCGGGAGGAGCGGAGTCGATTGCGTTAACGAGAGCCTGAAGCCAGCCGGGCTCGGGAATCGCGTCGTTGTTGAGATAGATCACGAGCTCGGCGGCCGATCCGCGCAGCGCAGCCGAGATGCCGCCGGTGAAGCCGCGATTCTCGTTGAGCGCGAACAGCTTGACCGACGGGAACTTCGATGCGATGGCGAGTGCGCTGCCGTCAGTCGACCCGTTGTCGACGACGGTCACTAGTGCCGACTCCACGTCCGCGAGCTGCGCATTCACGGCGGTGACACACTCGATCGTCTCGTGGAGGCTGTTCCAGTTGACGATGATGATCTCGACGCGCGGCGCGCTCAGAACGAGCCTCCGATCCGCCGTCGAAGCCGATCGAGAATGGACGCCGCCCTTTCGGGGACTTCGAGATGCACCGCGAACGCCTCCTTCGCGGGATCGATGCGTGGTCTGAGGCAGAACTCGCGAAGAGGCTCGAGCGCGCGCGGCCACTGGTGATCAGCAACGAACGAGCGCGCTCCCGACGCCATTTTCTGGTGGCGCTGCGAATCGCGAAGAATCGCGACGATCTCCGTCGCGAACGCTTCGGGAGAGTCGATCGCGATGACGCTCCCCGCGTGGTAATGAGCGAGCAGCGCGTCAGTTCCAGGTGCGGAGCTCGTCACGATCGGCAGGCCGCCCCAGAGATAGTCGTAAACGCGGGTCCGCATCGAGAGATCGGTTTCGATCGACTGGGGAAACGTGAGCAGCGCGAGGGAGAAGCGGTCGAGAAACTCGCCTCGCTTCTCGTACGCGACCCATGGCTCGAAGTGAATGAAGCCATCGGCGCCTTTCCTGCGTGCGTGCGCCATCGCCTCCGCGGTGCGGCCCTGTGGGGTGAGCTGAGGATTCGGATGTCGCGTGAACGTCAGCGTGAGATCTGGAATCGACTTGCGCGCGAGAATCACGGCGTCGATCGCGAGCAGTGGGTCGTACCAGTCATAAATCCCGCCGAACAGAATCGCGGGAACGTCTGTCGTTGCCCGCTCTCGCACAGGTTGAACGCCGAAAGGGGCGATCGCGAGAAGTTGATCGAGCCGCGGACTTGCGTCGAACGCGAGCGGGTTGAGACGCCCGGCGGCGAGCAGCAGCCCCGCGTAGAACATTCGCTGTGCTTCCGATGCGCAGAGAAAGAAGTCACCTCGCGCAACGGATTGCAGCAGGGTTTTGTGGTCGTGTGTGAAGACTTCGGCGCCGCGGCCGGCGTAGTAGTGGAGGTTCTCGATGATGAATGGATCGTAGAGATCGACGACCGTCGGAAGCGGACGACCATGCGCGAAGAGCGCGTTTGCGGCGTGGCCCTGCACGACCGCGGCGTCCGAGGTGCTCGTATGGAGCGCGAGCGCCTCGGGCGTCAGCGCGGCGGACTCGCATCCAGCGACCGCCCCGGCATCGGGACTCATTACCGTCACGAGATGACCGTCTGCGAGGAGTACGCGCGCCATCTCGGTGAAGCGGATTCCGATCCCGGCGGGGTGCCCATGCCCGAGCGGCTCCGGGCAGATCAGGAGAACCCGGCTCATCCGCGCCCTTTGATCTTCTCGACCATCGCGTGGAGTCTCCAGGTTCGCGAGCGATAGATGAGATCGAGCAGACCTTGAAGACGCTCGACCTCCGCGTATGCGACGCGCGCAGTGATGCGTGTCGCGTCGAGCTCACGCCGGAGTGTCGCATCGCTGGCGCTGCTCCTCGCGAGGTCATCCCGCATCGTTGTTTGAAGCGCGCCGATCTCCGCCTCGAGCTCGCGGACCCGCTGCGCGGCGGTCTGATGGAGAGATCCGATCTCGGCGATGAGCTGCGTCTTCTCGCGCTCGAGCCTCGCGATATCGATGTCCGCGTGACTGCGCCGCCCCTTCTCCTCGACCGCGGATCCATGAAGCGTCGCGATCCGCTGCTTCTGTGTCTCGTACACGTTTGCGAAGAGATCGTTGTCGATCCGGTCCGCATGCTTCTTCCATACGGCAAGCTTCGCGTCGCGGAAGCGTTTCGAACCCTCCGGCGCCTCGAGAATGATGGATCCCGCGCCGCGAAAATGGCGCACTTCGCAGGTGATGCGAGGTACGTGAAGAAAATCGCCACGCTGCGAGAGTCTGATCAGGAAATCCCAGTCCTCGAACAGGTCGAACGAGGGATCGAAGCCGCCGGCACCTAAGTACGCCTCGCGTGTCACGAGAAGTGTGGGCAGCGGGATGTAGTTGTCGATGAGAAGAGTCTCGCGGTCGAAATCATCACCATAGGGGCGAAGACGCGAGCGCTCCTCCCACGAGCCATTCGGGCCGGGCTCGAAGTACGTGGCGACTGAGTCGGTGTACCACGCCGTTTTTGCGGAAGAGGCGTGAACCGCATTGGCCAGCGTTGGGAGATGTTCGGGATAGAAAAGGTCGTCATCGTCGAGGAATGCAATGAACGCGGTCTTTGCGACGCGAACGCCGCTGTTCATTGCTTCCGAGCGTCCCCGTGGGGCCTCGTGCGCGACGACGTGAGCTCCTGTGGCCTCGACGCTTCCGCCTCCGTCGTTGACGACGACGATCTGCGCTGCATACTCGTTGGCGCGAACTGAATCGATCGCCTCGCGAAGTTGCGATGGCCGATCCTTCGTCCGGATCACCACGGTGATCGGGATCTCTTCACGCTCGACCTCGATCGGCGGAGGATGCCCGACCTTCCTTATCAACTCTGAGAACGGCGTCGTCCGCAGCTCCGGAAGCTGTGCGACCCAGTAGCCCTCGGCTTCCTTCACGTCGGCCGGCAGCGTCATGGCGCGATACGCGTTGAGTCCGCGTGCGTACGCGACGTAGTCCTTCAGTGCGATCTGCGACGCGTGCTCGGCGATCGCAGCGTACTTGAGCGATGCGACGCTCGTGATGTCGACCAGCGTATTCGGTCGCAGCGGCTGGCTCACCTCGTAGAACGCCACGCGCGCGATCGCGAGATCGGCGAAAAGCGAGTCATCGCGCTGAATGAGATCGCAGAAGGCGCGCGCGAGTGCGTAGTGGTCCGGATGGATCTCGACCGGACTCGGAACGCAGATCAGGTCGGGGCGGAACTCGGTGAGCTGGTCGCGCAGAGCCGGGATCACCTCGCCGCTCAGACCGCGATCGGGAAAGCCGAGGAAATGGAGATCAGCGCCGCCGAGAGAGCGAAGGCCGCGCCGCGACTCCTCCTCGCGCAGCTTCCGGTACTCATCCTCTCCGCCTGTCGCCCCTGTCGCTTTCGATCCATCCGTCGCGACGACGACGCGGACTGACCGTCCTTCGCGCAGATGAAGCGCGATCAGTCCGCCACAAGCGATCACCTCATCGTCGGGATGGGGCGCAAGCACGAGGAGGCGTTCGCCGCGCAACGGCGCCGGAGCATACGGGATCGCCTGCGCCTCGGTCAGCATCTGGTCGGATTATATGTGCGCCGTTGCGGCGCGAAGGCTGCTGGCAGATGATACGCAGCGCCATGCCGAACCGTCATTTGATCGCCAACTGGAAGATGAATCTCCCGCCCGAGGGGGTTGGACCCTATATGGAGGCGATTCATCGTGCAGCGTCGGCGCGGGTCTCCATCGCGGTGGCACCACCGTTTCCCTACCTGAAAGAGACCGCGGGGAAGGGCGGGGACCTCATCATCGCCGGCCAGAACTGCGCTGACCATGAGAGCGGAGCGTTCACCGGCGAGGTCTCCCCCGGAATGCTGCGGGCGTGTGGTGCACGGGCCGTGATCGTCGGGCATTCAGAGCGCCGCAGCTTGTATGGCGAATCGGACGCGGTCGTCGCTCGCAAACTGAGCGCTGCTGTCGCTGCGGGCCTCACGCCGGTGCTGTGCATCGGCGAAGACCTTCGGACGCGCGATGCCGGTCATGTGTCGCGCTTCCTCGCTGATCAGATCAAGGCGGCGGCAACCTCGGGACTCGAAGCGGCGAAGGAGATCGTGCTCGCCTACGAGCCGGTGTGGGCGATCGGAACAGGGCGGAATGCGAGCGGCGCGATGCTCGCGGAGACTGTGGGACAAATCCGCGAGTCTCTCGAGCGGTTCTGGCCCGTCAATCATGCGAAGAGCACCGCGATCCTGTATGGAGGCAGTGTCACGCCGGAAAATACAGCCGATCTCGTGGCGCACGGAGCAATCGATGGGTTCCTCGTCGGGGGGGCGAGTCTCGACTCGGGCAAACTTCTCGCGATCCTGGCCGCGATGGGGCGGGACTGACGCGGCTTGACTCGCCGGGCCATTCCGGGAAGAATTCGTCGGCTCAGTGGGTTAGCAGCACATTACCGGAGAGTTCATGACCGTTTTACTCGTAATTTTGCACGTCATCATCAGCATCTTTCTGATCCTCATCGTCCTCCTTCAGCAGGGCAAAGGTGCGGATCTGGCTGGAGCATTTGGTGGCGGCGGCTCCCAGACGGCGTTTGGAGCGCGTGGCGCAACGACTCTGCTGCACAAGTTGACGACCACGTTCTTCGTCCTGTTCGTTCTGACGTCGATCTCGCTTGCGATTCTGCAGGCGCGGCCGCGCGGCTCGGTCATGTCGAGTCAGCCGGCGCCGGCGGCTCCCTCAGCTCCGGTCAAGAAGTAACGCAGCATCGTTCTTTGATTCGCTGCCCAAGTGGCGGAATTGGTAGACGCGCACGTTTGAGGGGCGTGTGGAGAAATCCGTGCCGGTTCGAGTCCGGCCTTGGGCACCATTCGAACTCGATCTGGACCGCTTCGGTGGTCCTTTTATCTTATCCGACCGAGCCGCGGCAGCCAGCCATCACTTTTCGGCGATTCTTCGTTCGTATTCGGCGGCGCGGTCAAGGAACGACTCGATGCTGCGGCCGAGGGTGAGTTTCTCGGTCAGTTCGGCCGCCTTGTCGAAGTCGTCGCGCAGGCGCTGAGCCTCGGCGAGATAGTAATCGCGCAGTCCCGATTCGATCTGGAACTCGGGATACTTTTCGGCAAGAGCACGCATCCACTCCTCGACCTGACGCCGGCGGTCCTTGTCTCCGTTGCCGCTCCTGAGATCGCCCAGCAGAGTAGTCACGACACCCGAGAGAATCTGATTCTTGTGCTGCGCAATCTGGTCGCTCATGCGCGCGATCCTATCAGAGCGTCATGCGGAGCCGTAAGGCGGGTCCTCTGCCCCCGGGAACGCCCGGCGTTCATGCGGGCTGCAAAAAAGTCTCCGGAACGGATCCTCCTCGGAACCGTGGCGCGCGATCTCACTGCCCTCCGAATCACGCAGCACTACAATGCGCGCCGTGAAGGTGCTGATCGCAAACCGGGGCGAGATCGCGGTTCGCGTCATTCGAGCCTGCCGCGAGATGGGATTTCCAACCGTCGCGGTCTACTCGGAGGCCGACCGCGCAGCCATGCATGTGGTGTACGCGGACGAGGCGATGCCGATCGGCCCCGCTCCTTCGAGCGAGAGCTATCTCCGGATCGATCGCATTCTCGAGGCTGCTAAGAAAACCGGGGCCGAGGCGGTGCATCCAGGCTACGGGTTCCTCGCTGAGAATGCGGCGTTCGCCCGTGCGTGCCGTGACGCAGGGCTCATCTTCATCGGTCCGTCGCCCGAGTCGATCGAGGCGATGGGTTCGAAGACCGAGAGCCGGCGGCGGATGAAGG
>JAENWF010000029.1 GCA_016650215.1 Thermoanaerobaculia bacterium | reverse complement strand
TCAAGTTCCCGACTGAAACCGCAAGCTAATCATGCTGGCGCCTGTCCTCAGTCCTCAGTCCTCGAACTTACTCGAGCAGAACAATCGTTGCGTCGCCACTTTTTGCATCGACGGTCGCGGCGTAGGCAAGGAAGGAGCCTTCGGTCGAGGTCAGGATCGCGTAGCCGCTGGCCAGCGGCGTGTCAGCCGGTAAGTTCGTGAGCGCGAGCATGCCGGCCTGGATCCACTCAGAGGGACGGAGGTTGACTTCGCCAGTGCCGAGGCGGGTTCCGTCGGCGGCGAAGAGCTCGATCGTCACTTTGATCTCGTTGGGCTGCGGGTTGAAAAGCGCAAAGTTTGTACGCGTGGTCGCGGTATTCGACAGCCCCGGAAGAGTTCCGAACGAATGCGAGTCGCCGAGCGACTTGCCGACTAGTGCGAGGCCGAACGTACCGATGTCGGCGCCCCGCGGGATGTTGAACGTCCGGCTGCTGACGCGGAACGGCGCGTTCGATTCGAACCGCAACGCGCCCGTGCCGGTCGTACCGAAGAGAGCGTCGATGACGTTGACGATTGACACCTGCTGCCGTGGACCGACGCGCACCGGCACCGGAGTCGCAGAGGCGTTGTCCTGACCCGCGCGGAGAAATGACACCAGCACATCGATCTCTGCGTCCGCCGAAGGGTTATAGATCCAGAGGTCGGTCTGCAGCGTACCGCTTCCGCCTTGAGCATTCGCGGCGCCGATAATCCACTGCGTCACCTTTGCTTCAGGCTCCGTGCGGCGGATCGCAATGTCGACCGGCGGAGTGACCGCGGCGCTGGTGACCGGCACGCTGGCGGCGGATGCGAACGATGTCGCGCTGCGATAGAACGTCGTTTGATAAAGGCCCTGCGGATCGATCGCCGCGAACTTGTACGTGCCCGGTGGCAACACGAAGTTGAACTCGCCGGAGAGGCTGACGTCAGTTCTGTACTGCTCGGCTCCCTGCATGTCATACGCGATGGCCTGCATGCGGGCAGGGCGGGTTCCGGTCGAAGTGTCGGTAACGACGCCGTGGACTCGCACTCCCGGATCGAGAGTGAATACAAGACCGGATGCTGGCGGCGTCACGGTCGCAGCATTCACAAAGAGCGTTGTCTCGCGATAGAACTCGGGAACGAACGAGAGGGTCTCGTGATAGGCCACGACCCTGTAGCTCCCCGCCGGCACGACCAGCGTGAAGCTGCCGTCGGCGTTCGAGTCGGTGAACGTCCGCCGCGAGCCGTCGAGGTTGTATGCAGCAACGACCGCGCCGCCGATTCCCCCGCCGTTTGTGCTGCTAGCGACGATCCCGGTGATCTGCAGTCCGCGGGGAAGCCGGAAGTCGGCGATGACGGTCTGATTCGCGGCGATCGAGAGCGCCTCAGACGACTCAAACGACTGTGCGTCCCCGTAGAAGCTCACTGCGTAGATCCCGTTCGAGTCGTATGCGAGCACGCGGTATGCGCCCGGCGAAACGGAAAGGAGGTAACGGCCTTGTGAGTCCGTCAGCGTCGATGTCGCGAGGAATCCGGCGGCGTTGTACGCCTCCACGACCATGTCGCGAAGCGGCGTGTTGATGTCAGCCGACCGGACGGTGCCGCTGACGAGACCGACCTGCGCCTGCAGCGGCGCGGCGATCGCGAAGATGATGAGAAGGAAAAGCCCGGAGAGGCGCATTGGCATGGTCATGTCGAGTTCGCGGCCATTCGCGCCAGCTCGCGCGCGAGAAACTGAGTTGTTCGAGGATCCTGAAGCACGCTCCAGTTCAGCGGCGTGCTGGTGGTCGTTGCATCGGAAGGCTGGTTGAAGAAAACGACGGCCTTGATTCTCCCATACGTGTGCTCCAGGTGATAGAAGGCCTGGCGATACCACTCAGCCATGTCGCCGCCCTGCGCGATCGTCCCCATCTCGCAGACCATGATCGGCTTCTTCAGAGCGGTCAGGGGTCCCCATGACTTCTCGAGGATCTGGTGGAAGCTCCACCAGCGCGACCAGCTCGCGGAAGTCCCGTAGTTGAGGACGCCGACACCGATCCAATCGACCTGATCGGCACCTGGAAAGTAGAACTCGAACCACGGCATGGAGATGTGAGGCGACCAGATCCAGATCACGTTCGTGGCGCCCATCTTCTCGAAGATCTCGCGGACGCGCTTCCACGCCTTGATGAAATCAGCAGGGCGATTGCCGTTCTGCGGCCCCCACGGATAACGATACGGGTCGTTCATCTCGTGTGCGAAGCGGAGGTAAATCGGCTTCTTGAATTGAGCCGCCGCCTTCGCCCACGGCGCGACGTAGAAGTCGTAGTCGCCGCGTCCGATCGCTGCGAGGCTCGCGTACTCGCGCTCGCTCTTCGACGGGAGATTCGGCCGCAGCCGCTCGTCGAAGTCGGTGACCCACGGCTCCCAGGTGATCATCGGCACCGATCCGAGGCGGTCGATGCTCTCGACCATCCGCATCGGAAACTGCTGCTCGGCCTTGTCTCCCCAGGCGGCATAGAACGAGATGATCGGGAAGCGGAAGCGCACCTGCTCTTCGAGTTTGCTGAAGCCGGCGGTATCGCGCGGGAATCCGCCGTCGTACGCACCGAACAACATCTGCTTCGGATCGCGGAGCGCCCTGGGATCGGAGAGCACCGCGCGCATCGGCTCCAGATAGTCCCGCCGCGCTCCATGCCGTAGTCGTGTAAGTGCGGCCCCCTCCACGTCGGAAGCACGCTGGCTGATCCAGTCGAGGCGCGATGCGAGCCGGTTGTAGGCGCGCGCGATGAAGGTCGTGAGTCCGAAATGAAACGCGATGCCGAGCGCCAGCAGCCAGCCGAGGGCGATGAATGTCCCGACGTAGAGGCGCCTCGGAGTCACCGGTCCTCCCACGTCTCGCGGTCCTGCCACGCTGCCCAGACGCGTCCGCTCATCAGCATCACGTTCACGATCAGGAACGCAATCATGCCGTAAGTCGCCTCCGTAGTGACGCGAACGTACGTCTCATCGAGCACGTACAGTCTCTGCCAGAGCGACACGGCTACCGTCACGAACGACACACCGATGACAGTCAGCGGTACCCATGCCAGCGACCAGAACCGTGTCTTGCGCCGCTCTTTCGAGGTCGGGACGTATGGAACTGCAATTCCCCTCAGCGCGAGCAGCAATCCGTTGAGGTAGACGTTCCACGAGCCGATCTTCATCAGCGTGCCACGCCAGTGCCATCCCCGCTCGCGCTGCGGATCACAAAGCCACCGCTGCGAGAGCCGGTAGATCGCGAGGCCGAGAATCCCGATCGGCACGACGTGCTGCAGGTACTCCGAAAGCGTGATGGCAGCCGGCTGCGCGCCGAACCAGAGATAGATCAGCGGCACCGTGAAATAGATCAGCGTCGTCAACCCGACCAGGTAGTAGCTGCCGATCGTAAAGTAAGCAATCTTCTGATGAGTGGTCAGCCGGCGGAACGCGCGCGGGTACTCCAGGAAGAGGACATCGTGCACGCCGCGCGACCACTTCAATTGCTGTTTGAGGAACGATCCGAGGTCTTCCGGCACGAGTCCCCGCGACAGGACCTCGGGCACGTAAACCGACTTCCAACCAGCCGCGTGAAGGCGGATCGATGTGACGAGATCCTCCGCAAGCCCGATCCCATGTCCGCCAATCGACTCGAGCGCGCTTCGCCGGAACGTGCAGTTCGCACCGATCACGACCGTCGTTCCCGTCCCATGCATCCCCTGCATGATCGGGCCGTAGAAGGTGAATGTCTGCTCCGCGGCCGCGCGTGACACGAAGGAGACCGCGACGTTGTGATAGGCCTGCGCAACCTGCACGAAACCGACACTCGGCTCGTCGAAGTAGCCCAGCACGCGATCGAGAATTTGCGGGAACGGGATGTGATCCGGATCGAGGACCAGGATGAATTCTTCCGAGGTCTGCTTCAGCGCCTCATTGATCTTCCCCGCTTTCGCGCCGGGGAAGCCAATCAACGGGAGGTGAACCGCTCCCATCTCCGCCGCGAGCGCGGCGAAGCGGGCGTCGCGTGTGTCGTCGAGCAGGTACGTGGTGTGCGGATACGCGATGTCGCGCGCTGCCGCGAGCGTGCGGACGAACATCTCGTACGGCTCGCCCGGAGACGAGGTCGTAAAGATCGCGACCGAGTGGCCGCGCGGCGCCTCGCGCGGCGCCGGCTGCTCGAGGTGGAAAAGGTTGTACCAGCCAACCAGCATCCTGAAAATGCCGTACCAGGTCGCGAGCGACAGGAGCGCGAAGAGGAATGGATTCGCCACGTGCTCGAGGCGGAACCACCAGAGTGCGAAGAGCGCAACGCTCTGCAGACCGAGGAAGATCAGGACTGCGATGACGACACGTTCCCACAGCCGCACCGGCGCTGCTCGCCGGTGTCGGAAGACCTCAGAGCCGTCCGCCCACGCTCGCTTGGAACTCATTCAGGTCGTAAAACGCCGCCGCCTCATGCCGGAAACGCGCGCGAAACTCTGCGCGCCCGTTGATTGGAATCGTGATCTCGATCGCGCTGCGCCACGGATGATGCGTCCTTTCGAGCAGGATCGGAAACGTGAATTGCGGGATCTGGGTCTCGCCGGTCGCGGGACCGAAGGCTCTTGCACGCTCCCGTGCGATCCCGGCGTCCGCCTGAACCTTGATAGTTGCGCGCCGCAGCGACGTCTCCACCGCACCGATCACGCGAGCCTCGCGCAGATCGTGCGGCGTCCAGTACGGGTCGTAAACACCGCTGAACCGGTAGGCAAATCCGCCGTCGATTGCCTCCGAGCGAAAGGATGTGAACCTGAAACGGTCCTCCTCAGTGTCCCGAATCGCAGCCGAGAATCCGGCCCGTATTGCGAGTCTGCCGTGCGTTTGTGTGGCGCCGGGCGTCACCGCGCGTTGCAGAATCGGCATTAGAAGATAAAGATCGGCGCCCCTCCCGCGATTCTCATCCGAATACGCAACGCGCTCCACGTTCACGGCTCCCTGCCACCCAATTGCCGGCTCATGACGATACGTCAGCCGTAAGCGAGTCGCGGTCTCGCGACTGACGATCGCCGTGGCGGTTCCGAGGAGCGGGTATTGATCTGCGGCAAGCGCGATCTCGGCGCTACGCACGCGCCAGGTCAACGAGCCGCTTGCGAGCGTTTCGCTCGTATCGTCTTCGAACGCAATTCGCTCCGCTGACGCCGCAACGGTCAGTCTGAACCGCGGAATCGCCGTAGTGAGACCAACGGCAAGCCCGCGCAGATTCAATGCGTCATTTGTCGCATCGTCTTCGACACGTCCCGCGGAAATGCGCGCGTCCCATCTCGTCAGCGGATCGGAGAAGTACGAGAGGCGGGCGTATGTGCCGAGATGCCGCATTGGCTGCGTGTCGTCTGATGTCGCGCCACTGATCTCGTAGCGTGGTGCGGCAACGATCCGAAGATCGTCGAGCGCTTTCTTCGCGTCGCTGTTCGACGGATCGACCTCGAGAATGCGCTCGAACCGTTTCTTCGCCGCGCGATAGTCGCCCGACCAGTACGCGGCCTGCGCCCATCCCATCAGCGCGCCGGCGTCGTTCGGAGAATCGCGAAGCAGCAGGCCGAACCGGCGTTCCGCTTCGCGATACTCGCCGCGCCAGAGATGCACGCGGGCGAGCCCGAGCTGCCCCGCACGATTCGAAGGATCGGAGGCGAGTATCGCGCGGTGCTGTCGCTCCTCCGCTTCGAATCGCTCGTCCGCGCCGGCATCGAAAGGAAGCAGAACGAGCAGCAAAGCTGCGAAAAATCGGGATGAGGTCGCGATCAGGTTCATATCCGGTGGATTCCTGACAATACCAAGTAATGAACGTTGCAGGGCTTATCATCGGACCGCTATGCGCGCCCCAATCCTCCTGCTCTCGCTACTGATCTCGACCTCGCTCTCGGCCCAGTTCCAGCCGGAGATCACGGAAGTACTGCCGGCAGACGGACCGGCGGATGGGGGAACGCGGGTGAAGATCCGCGGCGAAGGATTCGCGGAGGGATGTCTCGTCCCGTGCATCCCGCCGCAGCTACCGACTGTGACGTTCGGAGGAGTCCGCTCAATCGAGGTTCGCGTCATCGACAGCACGAGGATCGAGGCGGTCACGCCGCCGCATCTGCCCGGAGTCGTGCACGTCGAAGTCTTTCAGGGTAACGGCACAGGGATCAAGCGCAGCGGGTTTACGTACTCGGGTGATGCGACGGCCGTCCTCGAACAGGTTCTGCTGCCGATCTACTCGCCGCCGGTTCGCGGCGCCTTCGGGTCGGATTTCCGAACCGAGCTGCGCGTGTACAACCGCGGCAGCAAGCGCGTGGCGCTCGCAGGCATCCCGCGCGCCTGCCCGCTCTGCCCTCCGCCCAACCTTCTCAACAGCACGCTCGAGATTCCTGCCGGAAAGGAAGCGATTCCGATCTCTTCCGGCAATCCCGGCGCGTTCATCTACGTGCCGCGCGAGTCGAGCGGCGATGTCGCGTTGAATCTCCGCGTGTTCGACGTCTCACGCTCGGAGACGATCTTCGGCACCGAGGTCCCGGTCGCGCGCGAGTCTGACTTCCACCGGACCATCACACTCCTCGGCGTCCCCCTCGACGATCTCTTTCGCAGCGCTCTGCGCATCTACGCTCGCGAGCCGCTCCGTGTGGTCGTGAGCTTCAGCGGCGACGAGTCAGTCGCTGCTGGAGGACCGGAGCAGTTCACGCCGCTCTCGGGATTGACCGTGACCCTGCAACCGGGCCGCAATCTCTTCGAGCCAGCGTATGCCGTCGTCACCGATTTCCCCGAGATCGAAGAAGCGACGACACGCATCACCATCACGGCGTCCGCACCAGTGTGGGCTTTCGTGACCGTGACGAACAACGAGACGCAGCAGATCACCACGATCTCTCCGCAGTGATTCAGAACAGGTCTTTCTGATTGCGGGCGGCGCTGAGCGGGTAGCCAAGGTGCTCGTAGGCGAGGCGGCTCGCGACCCGGCCGCGGGGAGTGCGCTGCAGGAAGCCGATCTGGATCAGATACGGCTCGTAGAGATCCTCGATCGTGCCGCGGTCCTCCGCAATCGATGACGCGAGTGCGCTGACGCCGACGGGGCCACCGCCGAAACGTTCGATTACGGTCGTCAGGAGCTTGCGATCGATCTCGTCGAGTCCGTAGTCGTCCACCTCGAGCATCCGCAGGGCCTCGCGCGCGATCTCGATCGACACGGTCCCCTGATGGCGCACTTCGGCGAAGTCGCGCACGCGCCGCAGCAGACGATTCGCGATGCGTGGCGTACCGCGCGAACGGCGCGCGAGCTCCATCGCCGCCTCATTCGAGATTGGGATGCTGAGAATCTCCGAGGAGCGGCGGATGATGATCGACAGCGAGTCAACGTCGTAAAAATCGAGCCGGTGCACGATGCCGAAGCGCGAGCGCAGCGGAGCGGTGAGCAGGCCCGCGCGCGTCGTCGCACCGATCAGCGTGAATCGCGGGATCTCGACTTTCAGTGTGCGGGCGGAAGGGCCCTGACCGATGACTACGTCGATGTAGAAGTCTTCCATCGCGGAATAGAGAACTTCCTCGACGGTCGCGGGGAGTCGATGAATCTCATCGATGAACAGCGCGTCGCCGAGCTCGAGGTTCGTGACGATCGCGACGAGATCGCCCGGCTTCTCGAGTGCCGGCCCCGATGTCTGCCGGATGTTCGCATCCATTTCGTTCGCGATGATGTTCGCGAGCGTCGTCTTGCCGAGGCCGGGAGGTCCGAAGAGAAGGACGTGATCGAGCGACTCGCTCCGCTTGCGCGCCGCCGCGATCGAGATCTCGAGGTTCGCCTTGACCTTCTGCTGTCCGATGTACTCGCGCAGCCGTTTGGGCCGAAGCGACAGCTCAGCCTGCAGATCGTCGGGTTCCGGCTCGGCGGAGAGGATGCGGTCAGGGGTCACTGAGCGAAGTGTAGCTTTATCCTGAGCCGCGAAGACGGCGAAGGATCATTGGTTGCATCGGCAGGGTCACGCCAATGGCGCGGTTCCGCGCGGTGCCACCGTTGACCCTTCGCTTTGCTCAGGGTTAGCGTGGGAAGCGGCTCGCCGGCAGGCTCACGCCAATGGCGCGGTTCCCTGCGGTGCCATCATTGACCCTTCGCTTCGCTCAGGGTGGGCGGGGGAAACAGCTCGCACCGGCAACGTCACGGTGATCGTGCAACCAAAGCCTTCGAGCGATCGCACATCGATCCGTCCCGCATGCTCCTGCACGATGCGGTAGGAGATCGCCATGCCGAGTCCTGTACCCGAAGGAAAGTTCGTGCGGAACGGCTGGAAGAGGCGCTGGAGATCGGCAGGGGACATCCCGCGTCCGTTGTCGGAGAAGATGATCCGATACGCGAGTCCATCAGTCTCGGTGCGAACCGTCAGCACTCCGCCGTTGGCCATCGCCTGCACCGCGTTGCGAGCGAGATTCCAGAAGACCTGGCGGATCTGATCGCCGTCGCCGATGATCGTGAACGATGGAGGCGTGATGTCGCGACGGATCTCGTGATTCTCGCTGAGCTCTGGAGAGTTCGCGAGGAGATCGAGCGTCTCCGCGAGACTCGCTGCGACGTCGAACTCGGCCGGCCGCTTCTCCTGCGGTTTCACGAAGCGAAGAAAGTCGGCGATCGATTTGTTGAGCCTTTCGGACTCCTTCAGCACGATCGACATCAGCCGTTGCTCCTGCGGGCTGAGCGACTTCGAGTTCTTCAGCACCTGAACCGATCCGGCGATCGCGGCGAGCGGATTGCGGATCTCGTGCGCAATGCCTGCCGACAGCTCGCCGACGGCCGCCATCCTGTCTTTCAGCCGCAGCTCCGCCTCGAGCTTCTTCATCTCGGTCAGGTCCTGGAAGATCAGCGTGTATCCGGCGGCCTGACGGTCGAGCGTTCGAAGAGGGGTGAGCGCGAATCCGATGACGCGCGCTTCCCCTCCGATCTCAATGCCGGTCTTCTCACGGCGCACGAAGATCCCTGCAGCGAGCTGCGCGCGAACGTCATTCCACTCGTCGAGCGACAGAAACGCGAGTTCGGTGATATGGCGGCCGAGGATCGCGTCGATCTGCGACTGGAGGATCTGCACCCCGGCCGGATTGACGAATGAGGCGGTGCCGTACGGAGAGAGCGTGATCAGTCCAGACGGGATCGAATCGACGACGTTCTGGTTGAGGGCGCGCAGCTCGGCGAGATTCTGGCGGTTCGCATCGAGCTCCTTGAACGTCCGCTGCAGCTTCTCGGAGATCACCGACGTCAGCAGGGCCGTCGCGTAGAAACCGGCGAAATTCGTCGCCATATTGAGATAGAGCCGCGATGAGTTCCATGCCGTCGACGGAAACACCAACCGTTCCGGCATCGGGATCACTTCGTAGAACATCAGATCGGCGAGCGCACCGTAGAGAATCACTGCGCCGGACGCCGCGAGCAGACCGCCACGCCGATACAGCAGCATCGACGCGGTAATGATCGAGACGAGGTAGAGGAACGAAAACGGCGAGTCGAGGCCGCCGGTGAAATAGACGAGAAGTGTCTCAACCACCAGATCGCCGCCGATCTGAACCATCAGATTCAGTTCGCGCGACCTGATGACTTTCGACAGCCCGATGTAAACCAGAGTCAGCACGTACGTCATGCCGGTGATGGCGTAGACGTAGTTGATCGGGAGGATCTCCACCGCCGTGTACTGAATGATCAGCGCCGCGAGGAGCAGCGTCGTCACCACGATCACCCGGATCGCGATCAGCAACCGGGCGTCGGTGGACATGGTGGGCATGAGAGGACTGAGTGATGAGGTCTGAGGACTGAGTTCCGGGGCCTTTACTCGGCCCTCAGTCCTCAGCCCTCAATCCTCTGAAGTTAGCCCATCGCACCGATCAGCGAGAACATCGGCATGTACATCGCGATGACGATGCCGCCGATGGCAACACCAAGAAATGCAATGAGGAGCGGCTCGAGGAGTTTCATGAGGCCGGCAACCGCGTTGTCGACTTCGTCTTCGTAAAAGTCCGCGATCTTCGACAGCATCGTGTCGAGCGCGCCCGTCTGTTCGCCGACCGCGATCATCTGCACGACCATCGAGGGGAAGACCTCCGTATCGGCGAGCGGCTCGCTGATCGTCTTGCCTTCCTCGACCGATTTGCGCGTCGCCATGATGGCGTCCTCGATGACGGAGTTCCCGGCGGTTCGCGCCGTGATCTGGAGACCGTCGAGAATCGGGACACCCGATGACGTGAGCGTAGCGAGCGTACGGCAGAAGCGGGCGACAGCAATTTTTCTGAGAAGCATGCCGAGCACTGGCGCCTTCAGAATAATTCCGTCGAGAACGCGCTTGCCGCGGTAGGTTTCGTGGTAACGGCGAAGAAAGTACACAGTCGCGGCGGTGACACCGAACACGAGCCACCAGTAGTCGGCGATGAAGTTCGACATTGCGATGACGATCTGTGTCGGCATCGGAAGCTCGGCTCCGAGACCCTTGAAGAGGGCCGCGAAGACCGGAATGACTTTCCAGAGAATGACGATGACGACGATGACCGCGATCGAGATGACGGCGACCGGATAGATCATCGCCGACTTGACCTGTGAGTTCAGCTTGACCGACTTTTCAATGTAGGCGGCAAGTCGCTGAAGAATCGTATCGAGAATACCGCCGGCCTCACCGGCTGCGACCATGTTCGTGTACAGGTCGTTGAATGTCTTCGGATGCTTGCGCATCGAATCGGCGAGATTCGAGCCCGATTCGACGTCCTGACGGATCTGAATCAGCGAGCGCTTGAAGTTCTTGTGCTCCTGCTGGGACGCAAGAATCTCGAGACACTGCACGAGCGGCAGACCCGCATCGATCATCACCGAGAACTGCCGGGTGAAGATCGCGATGAGTTGAGCGGGGACTCTACCGCCCCACTTCGGGAACGCGATCTCCTTCCCCTTCTCCTTGACTGCGGTGACGACCACCTGCTGCCGGCGCAGCATGCCGATGACGGCATCCTTGGAGTCCGCGACCAGCACGCCCGTCTGGTCCTGCCCGTTCCGCCCGCGACCCTTCCACTCAAATGTAGGCATCTGTTCCTCCCGGCTGCTTCGTTACGAGGACGCCGGCCGCGGACGCGCCGTCGCAGGAGATGCAGTCCCCTGATTGAGCGCTCCCGCACCGCGCGAGATCATTTCCTGCAGCTCGTCCGGATTCGATGACCGGCTGAGCGCTGTCTGGAGTGTGATCAGTTTCTTGAAGTAGAGCGTTGCGAGTGACTGGTTGAACGTCTGCATTCCGTACTTCGCCTGGCCGGTCTGCATCATCGAGTAGATCTGATGCACCTTGTCCTCGCGGATGAGGTTACGGATTGCCGCATTCGGGACGAGGATCTCCATCGCCATGACACGCCCCTTCCCGTTCGCCTTCGGCAACAGGGCCTGACACAGGATCCCTTCGAGAACGAAGGAGAGCTGCGCGCGGATCTGCGGCTGCTGGTGAGCGGGAAAGACGTCGACGACGCGGTTGATGGTCTGCGCCGCAGAGTTCGTGTGGAGCGTTCCGAACGTGAGGTGGCCCGTCTCGGCGATCCGAAGCGCGGACTCGATGGTCTCGAGGTCGCGCATCTCGCCGATGAGAACCACGTCGGGATCCTGGCGGAGAGCCGACTTGAGCGAGTTAGCGAACGAATGCGTGTCGGCGTGGAGCTCTCGCTGGTTCACGACGCAGTTCTTGTGCGAGTGAAGGAACTCGACCGGATCCTCGATCGTGATGATGTGCTGGTGTGTCTCGCGGTTGATTTTGTCGATCATCGCCGCGAGCGTCGTCGACTTCCCGGAGCCTGTTGGTCCGGTCACGAGCACGAGGCCGCGCGGCTTGGCGCAGATCTCTTCGACGACCACCGGAAGCCCGAGGTCTTTGAACGTGAGGATCTCGTACGGAATCTGGCGGTAGACCGCCGCCGTCGCCCCGCGCTGGTTGAAAATGTTCGCGCGGAAACGCGCGAGACCTTTGATGCCGAACGAGAGGTCGAGCTCCAGGTTCTCCTCGAAGCGATGCTTCTGCGCATCGGTGAGAACCGAGTAGGCGAGCTGTTTGGTCTCGGGTGCCGTCAGAGCCGGCATGTCGAGCGGCACGAGTTTGCCGTCGATGCGGACCTGCGGAGGAGAGTTGGTCGTGACATGCAGGTCCGAGCCTCCGCGCTCGACCATCGTCTTTAGAAGTTGATGCAGAGTGACCGCCATGAGTTCTCCTAGTGGCTAGTGGCTAGTGGCCAGTGGTCAGGGGCCAGTGGTCAGAGTGTTTCCCTGACCGCTGGCCCCTGAACCCTGGCCACTCACTACAAAACCGTCTCGCGGACGACTTCCTCGATTGTCGTGATTCCGTCCTTGATTTTAATCAATCCGGAGCGGCGAAGGTTGATCATGCCGTTTTCAGCCGCTCTTTTCTTGATGTCGATGGCCGTGCCGCCCGAGAGGATCAGCTCGCGGAGGTCGTCGTCGATCACCATCACCTCGATGAGACCGACACGCCCCTTATACCCGGTGTTGTTGCACTTCTCGCAACCGCGACCCTTGTAGACCGTGAAGGTGCCGACTTCCTCTTTCTTGTATCCGAGGTTAATGAGCGCCTGAGGGGCGACATCGACGGCTTCCTTACAGTTCGCGCAGATGCGGCGCGCGAGACGCTGCGCGGCGATGAGCTGCACGGACGTTGCGACCAGAAACGGCTCGATCCCCATGTTCATGAGGCGGTTGATCGTCGAGGGGGCATCGTTCGTGTGCAGCGTCGAGAGCACGAGGTGGCCCGTGAGAGCAGCCTTGATCGCGATCTCCGCCGTTTCGAAGTCGCGGATCTCGCCTACGAGGATGATGTTCGGATCCTGCCGGAGGAACGAGCGGAGCGTTGCGGCGAAATTCAGCCCGATCCCCTCCTTCATCTGCACCTGGTTGATCCCCGGCAGGTTGAACTCCACCGGGTCTTCCGCGGTCATGATGTTCACTTCGGGCGAGTTGACCTTCGACAGCGCGGAGTAGAGTGTGTTGGTCTTGCCAGAGCCGGTGGGACCCGTCACGAGCACCATTCCCCACGGCTTGAAGATCGCCTCTTCGAACTTCACCAGCGACTCTGCCTCGAAGCCGAGCTTGGTCATGTCGAGGCGGAGGTTGTCCTTGTCGAGAAGCCGCATGACGATCTTCTCACCGAAGAGCGTCGGGAGGACCGAGACGCGGAAGTCGAGCTCTTTGTTCTTGTCGTTGAGCTTCATCTTCAGCTTGATTCGTCCGTCCTGAGGGAGACGCTTCTCGGAGATGTCTAGCTTCGCGAGAATCTTCATGCGCGAGGTGATCGCGTCGCGGAGCTTGAGCGGCGGATTCATGATCTCGTACAGCGTGCCGTCGATGCGGAAGCGGACGCGGTACTCCTTCTCATAGGGCTCGATGTGAATGTCTGAGGCGCCCCGCTTGATCGCGTCGGTCAGAATCAGGTTGCACAGCTTGACGACCGGCGCTTCCTCGGCTCCCTCGGTCAGCGCCGCAACGTCGAGCTCCTCTTCTTCCTCCAGCACCTCGAGATCAGCGCTCTCCGATTGCTGAAGGTCTTCCATGACCTTCTTCAGCTCGAGCGCCGAGGTGGAACCGTAGTAGTTGTCGATCGCCGCCTTGATGCCGAGCTCGGATGCAACGACCGGCTCGACGTTGTAGCCCGTCATGAACTTGATGTCGTCCATGGCGAAGACGTTCGTCGGATCGGCCATCGCGATCGTGATCGTCGCGCCGGTCTTGTTGACGGGGAGGATGTTGTACTTGCGCGCGACGTCAGCCGGGATCAGCTTGATGACGCTTGCGTCGATCTCGAAGTGGGCCAGATTGATGGAGGGGACCCCGAACTGCTGGGAGAGACACTCGGTGATGTCCTCCTCGGTGACAAAGCCCAGCTTGATCAGCGTCTCGCCGAGCTTCCCGCCCGTGTCCTTCTGGACCTTCAGGGCGTCCTTGAGCTGATCCTGGCTGATCAGACTCGCTTTGGTCAGCAATTCACCGAGCCGTACGCTCATATCGCTTGTCTATACTCCACTTTTGGAATCGTGGACGAGGAGTTGTTCTCCGCTTCATGCGGCAGCTCGGCACACGCCCCCAAAGCCTTGACCGGCGAGAGTTTCCGGTCGTTTGGAGGTGCCGAGTGTACCATTCGTGCGGAGCTCGGATCGAGTTTCGACAGTTATTTCACCTCGGCGCCAATCGTCACCGGCTCGGTCGACTCCACACCGCTGTGAACGCTGCGAAGCGTCGCGGTGATCGACCCGACATTGACCTCCGAGCGGATTCTCACCGGGAGGCGTCGCTCGTCGTCGGAGTACCAGATCAGAAGCTGGTTGTTCTCGCCACGATTCGTTCCGCCTGAGGTCCTCTTCGGTTCGACGAGCACGGTCTCGAATCGTCCGGCGGGCGTGGTGATCGTCTCGCGTCTCAGCACACTCACTGCGAGCGTGTAGACCTTGCCATCGGCGATCACCGTGAACTCATGCTTCGCGCCGGGCGCCAGGTCGAGACGGCGGATGTAATACATCAAGGAGAGGGGATCGAAGACAGGAGCCGGAACCGCGACGGTTTTTCCTTTGCGAACCGCCGCGCTTCCCTCGATCGTCGTCAGCTCGTCCTTCTTCCTGCCGTGCTCGTCGAGAAGCTTGCGGTACTGGACGGTCGTGAAGGAGTCACGCGTGACAACCGACTCGATCTCGTCGCGCACCTTGAAGATACGGGAGAAAAAGGCGCTCGAGCGGCCGACCGAGGTGATGCGGTAGCGGTCGTCGCCGGAAGGAGCGATCGTCATCCGCGCGGAGCCACCCGCGATTTTCGACCAGCTCAGGCTGAAGTCGAGCGTCTCGCCTGCGACGAATGAGGCGTCGACGGCCGCGGACGCGTTCACCGCAGCCAGCAACGACAAGATAAGGACTGCGAATCGTCTCAGCGTCAGTTCACAGCCTCTCACCCAGCACCTCGCGGATTTTCAGGATCACTTCGTCTGCCGTCACTGACTCGACCGAACCGGTCGAATGGTAATGGCTGACAGAGGAAGCAATCTGACCGTACGGGCCATTCCTGACGGGGTCGGTTGGTCCGTAGATCCCGACAACGCGAGGGCCGACAGCAGCAGCGAGATGCAGCGGGCCGGTATCTCCTCCGACCACCACCTTCGCGTGCTTCAGCAGAAATGCGAGCTCACGGAGACTCGTCGGAGGCGCGACCTCTCCGCCGATCGCGCCGGCAAGCTCCCGCTCCCCCGGCCCCCAGACGGCGAGCGTGCGGCCTGGGAACCGCGCGACGATCTCGCGAAATCGCGAGACAGGCCACCGCTTCTCCGCTTTGCCCGCACCCGGCAGCAACACGATCCGCTGCGTCAGCGGCGCAAGCTTCCCCTCGCGATCCCCGGCAAACGCATCCCAATTCGCCTCATCCCGAGCACGGCTCGGAATGACTCCCGTAGCTCCCACGACCGCTGCAGCCATCTGCCGGTTCCAGTCGATCACATGCTGCGACCGATCGACTGGCACATGACGATTCGTGAACCAGAGGGCTGGCCGTTCGCGAACCGCGTCGCGATCGAACCCGAATCGCAGCGGCGCGCCCGAGAGCCGCGCGAGAGCCGCCGATTTCATGAGTCCTTGAAAATCGATCGCGACATCGAACCCGCGCATCGCGCGACGCGCCGCGGACATCTCGCCACGCAACGCAAACGGCGAGCGCCCCCACCGTTTCATCCGCACGGGAATCGCACTCACCCCGGCAACGACCTCGACGAGCTCTGCATACGCCGCCTCGACGACCCACGAGACCTCCGCGATCTCCCGCAACGCGACGACCGCCGGAATCGTGTGGATGACGTCGCCGAGTGCTGAGAGGCGGAAGACCAGCGCCTTCATCCGCTCACCCTTTGGTCTTCATCCGCCGCAGCATCTCAGTCGTCGAATGATCCTTCGGATCGCCGACGATCACGACCTTTCCGCCATACGCGCGGACGACCTCCCCCTCCGGCACCGAGTCCGGCGTGTAGTCGGTCCCTTTGCAGTGAAAGTCAGGCTTGAGCGTCTGGAGCAGACGCGAGGGGCTCTTCTCGCTGAAGATCGTCACGTACGTCACGCCGCGAATGGCCGAGATCAGCTCTGCTCGCTCCGCCGCCGGCATCACAGGCCGCCCTTCCCCTTTCAGCGCGCGCACCGACTCATCGCCATTCACACCGACCACGAGCACGTCGGCGACCGAAGCCGCGCCCTGCAGATAGCGAATGTGCCCGACATGCAGAACGTCGAAGCACCCGTTCGCAAACGCGACACGCTTCCCCCCGGCGCGCGCTGCGTCGAGAAGCCGAGTGAGTTCTTCTTCAGTAACAATCGCTGCGTTCATCAGTCGTTTGAGAAGGGTTAACGGTTGACGGTTAACGGTTAACCGTGACCCGGTTGCCGGCCTTTTAGCTCTTCATCCCGCTCGATCGCATGCCGCAACTCGTCGTTGGACAC
>JAENWF010000028.1 GCA_016650215.1 Thermoanaerobaculia bacterium | reverse complement strand
CTCGGACGATCGGCTTCTGCGTGATGCAGGTGTTCTGGTTCGAGCGCTTGAACTTGATGAGCTGGTAGATGTCGGCGCCGAATTCCTTCGTCTCGCCGGTCTCCTGATCTTCGCTCTCGACGCGGACGATGATGCGGTTCGAGTCGACGAGGTCGACTACGCCGCCGCGCTTGCAGATGACGACGGCACCCGAGTCGCGGGCGACGACGTTCTCCATTCCGGTGCCGACCAGAGGCGAGTCGGTGCGGAGCAGAGGGACGGACTGGCGCTGCATGTTGGCGCCCATGAGTGCGCGGTTCGCGTCGTCGTTCTCGAGGAACGGAACGAGCGAGGCCGCCACCGAAACGAGCTGCTTGGGCGAGACGTCGATGAAGTCGACTTTCTCCTTCTCGATCGAGACAAAGTCGCCCGACTGCCGCGCGATGACGCGGTCATGAGACAGGTTGCCTTCCTCGTCCATGATCACGTTCGCCTGCGCGATCGTGTAGCGCTCTTCATCCCACGCGGAGAGGTAGAACGCGTACGGCTCGGCTTCCGCCGCCTGCAGCATTCCCTTCTTCTTTGTCTGCCCGGCGTTCTCCTTCGCGATGCGGTTGTTCTCCTTCTGGAGGTCCCGCTTCTCGACGATCTGGCTGAGGCTGAAGCTCGTGTCACCGGTCTTGAGAACGCGGTAATGGTCGAGCACGCGGCCGCTGTCGACCTTCTTGTAGGGCGACTCGATGAAACCGTACTCGTTGATCCGTGCGTAACACGCAAGCGACGAGATGAGGCCGATGTTCGGACCTTCAGGCGTCTCGATCGGGCAGATGCGGCCGTAGTGCGTGGGGTGAACGTCGCGGACTTCGAATCCGGCGCGCTCGCGCGAGAGACCGCCTGGTCCGAGGGCGGACAGACGGCGCTTGTGAGTGACTTCCGAGAGCGGGTTCGTCTGATCCATGAACTGCGAGAGCTGCGACGATCCGAAGAACTCCTTGATCGCCGCGATGACCGGCTTGGAGTTGATGAGGTCGTGCGGCATCGCAGAGTCGATGTCCTGGTGAACCGACATCTTCTCCTTGATGGCGCGCTCCATCCGGACCAGGCCGATGCGGAACTGGTTCTCGAGCAGCTCGCCCACCGCGCGGACGCGGCGGTTGCCGAGGTTGTCGATGTCGTCCACGCGGCCGACGTCCTTGCGGAGGCGGAGCAGGTAGTTGATGACGACGAAGAAGTCTTCGGCCGACATCGTCTTCTGCGTGACCGGCGAAGCGAGATCGAGCTTGATGTTGAACTTGAAGCGTCCGACGCGCGAGAAGTCGTACTTGCGCGCATCGAAGAACATCCCTTCGAACAGTGACTTCGCCGACTCGAGCGTCGGAGGATCTCCCGGGCGCATGCGGCGGTAGATCTCGATGATGGCCTGCTCGAACGACTTGGAAGTGTCCTTGCGGACGGTGTTGAGGAGGATGTCGGAGACGAGGTCCCACTCGGGGAAGATGACTTCGATCTCTTCGATGCCCTTCGAGCGGAGGACGTCGGCCCAGTCGGCCGGGACGTTTTCGCTCGCCTCGAAGATGACTTCGCCGGTCGAGAAGTCGACCACGTCGCCGAGGAAGACAGCCTTGTCGAGCGCCGTGAAGTCGACCTTCGCGGTCGCCGTGTTGTTCTTCGCCAGCGCGTCGGCCATTTTCTGGTCGAGCTTGATGCCGGCGAAGACGGTGCGGACAGTGCGGCGGCCGCGGATCGAGTGACGCTCTTTCGCCTCTTCCTGGTCGAGGACGCGGCGGTCGAACGTCAGCTCCGCCTCGTTCTTGCCGACCTTCGCTCTGATCGGCGTGTAGAACTGGCGGAGGATCTCTTCATCGGTCGTGAGACCGAGCGCGCGGAGGAACACAGAGCCGAGGAACTTGCGCTTGCGGTCGATCCGGACGTAGAGAATGTTCTTCTGGTCGTACTCGAACTCCACCCAGGAGCCGCGGTACGGAATGATCTTGGAGAGGAACGTATGGGCGCTCTCCTTGGTGAAGAAGACGCCGGGCGAACGGTGGAGCTGCGAGACGATGACGCGCTCGGTACCGTTGATGATGAACGTACCGTTGTCGGTCATCAGCGGGATGTCGCCGAAAAAGACTTCCTCTTCCTTCGCGTCGCGCATGTGCTTGACGCCGGTGTCGGGATCCTTGTCGTAGACGAAGAGCCGGAAGGTGACCTTCAGCGGAACGCTGTAGGACATGCCGCGCTCCTGGCACTCTTCGACCGAGTACTTCATCTGCAGGTCGACGGGATTGCCGCAGATGTCGCAGACCTCGACGCGATTCTTGTTGATCACGCCGCACTTCTGGCAGTTCACCGTCTCTTCGTGCGGGTGATCCGTGATGATCTTGCTGCCGCAGTTCGCGCAGGTCATGCGGAGGTGCTCGAGACCCTTGAGCTGTCCGCACTTGCACTCCCAGTTACCGATGGAGAAGCGGACGAAGTCGAGGGAGCAGGTCTCGCGGAAATCCGAGAAGGGGAAGACAGACGTGAAGACGGACTGCAGCCCCGTGTCTTCGCGCTCCTCCGGAAGGAGGTTCATCTGAAGAAACCGCTCGTAGGACTTCCGCTGAACGTCGATGAGGTTCGGCAGAGCCATGTAGCTGCGAATCTTCGAGAAGTCGTGACGAACCGGCTCCTGTTTAGGCATTGCACCGTTCATTCGATGGACTCCTTGAATTGTGGTGGTACGACAGGCGAGACCTCATCGCAGGCAACGCGTGAGGCTGAACGCAGGGTTGGAACCATGTGGAGAAGGCCGCTCCCCCCTTCTCCGGTTCCGGCGTTTTTTCAGTGCTGAGTGCTGAGTGCCTAGTGCTGAGTGGAAGCCATGTCGGCCGCCTTACTCAGCACTCAGCACTCAGAACTCAGCACTACGTGCAACAAAGAAGCATCCCGGACGGAGCCGCGAAGGCTCCGCCCGGAAAGAAATTGAAGCCGAATTACTTGACGGTGACCTTGGCGCCGGCGTCTTCGAACACCTTCCTGATCTTGTCCGCCTCATCCTTCGAGATGCCTTCCTTCACGGTCTGGGGCGCGCCCTCGACCATGTCCTTGGCTTCCTTCAGGCCGAGCGAAGTGACTTCGCGGACTGCCTTGATGACGTTGATCTTCTTTTCGCCGGCGCTCTCGAGAACGACGGTGAACTCGGTCTGCACCTCAACCGGAGCTGCGGCCGCCGCAGCGCCTGCGGCAGCCATCGGCATCGCCGCAGCGGCAGCCGAAACACCAAAGCGCTCCTCGAGGGCCTTGACGAGGTTCGCGAGGTCGAGAACCGACATCGACTCAACTTGCTTCACGAAATCTTCAGTCGAAACAGCCATTTCATCCTCCAAAGTGATCTAAACGATCGAATGTCTTGAGTCGGACAAGCCTTAGCTGGCCTGTCCTTCGTTTTTCTGTTTGGCAATCTGGTCGATGACCACCGCCAGGTTGCGGATATTTGCGGCGAGCACCGTAGCCAGGCCGCGGATCGGGCTCTGAAGCACGTACAGAAGCTTCGAGATCAGCTCGTCGCGGGAAGGAAGGTTCGCGATTTTCTGAATCTCGCCGGCCGGAACGATCTGGCCGTTGAGCATCGCGCCCTTGAAGGTGACCGCCGGGACGTCCTTGGCGAAGCGGGTGAGCGCCTTCGCGAGAGCGACGGCGTCGGTCCGGTTGTACGCCACGGCCGTGGGACCGGTGAACTTCGAGCGCAGCTCGACGAGCGGCGAGTCCTTGACCGCGATCATGGCAAGCGTGTTCTTGACGACCACGTACTCGCTGCCAGACTCGCGGACCTGTTTGCGCAGCTCGGTCACCTGCGGAACGGTGATGCCCTTGAACTCGATCAGAAACGCGTTGGTCGCCTTCCCGATGCCTTCGGTGAACTCGGAGATCGCTTGTACTTTATCGTCGCGATTCATGCTCTCTCCTTACTCCGCCTTCAATTCGGCCACGGCCGAGTCGAGCTGAATCGACGGGCTCATGGTCGAAGAGATGTAGATGGTGCGGACGTATTTGCCCTTCGCCGCCGCCGGCTTCGCCTTGCGCACCGCGTTGATGATCGCGGATGCGTTGTCGCGGAGCTGGTCTGCGGTGAAGGCAATCTTGCCGACCGGAACGTGGATGATCGAGGTCTTGTCGACGCGAAACTCCACTTTGCCGGCCTTGATCTCCTGAAGCGCTTTCACAACATCGAATGTGACGGTGCCGGTCTTCGGATTCGGCATGAGGCCGCGAGGCCCCAGGACCTTCCCGAGCTTACCGACGGACCGCATCATGTCGGGCGTGGCAATGACAGCGTCGAAGTCGACCCAGCCACCCTGGATCTTCTCGACCATGTCGTCTCCGCCGACGAGGTCAGCACCAGCCTCAGTGGCTTCGCGCTGCTTGTCGCCGGAGGCGATCACGAGCACGCGCTTGGTCTGTCCGGTCCCGTGCGGAAGCAGAGTCGTTCCGCGGACCATCTGATCGGCGTGCTTGGGATCAACGCCGAGGAGCATCGACAGTTCGACCGTCTCGTTGAACTTTGCGTACGTGATCTGCTTGAGCAGAGCGAACGCCTCGTCCAACTGGTACGGCCGCTGTTCGACCTTCTCGAACGCTGCACGGTACTTCTTGCCGTGTCTGGCCATTTTTCTCCTTGTAGTTCTAACGGCGCCGAATCGCGCCTCCTACTTGTTTGCCGCAGCTACGCGCTGTGGCGCCTCTTTGTCAGTGCTGAGTCCTGAGTCCTGAGTGCTGAGTCCCACCCGACCGCGACGGATGACTCAGCACTCAGGACCCAGCACTCTCGTTAGCCTTGTACTTCGATCCCCATCGACCGCGCAGTCCCCTCGACCGTCTTGATGGCGGCATCGAGGCTGGCAGCATTCAGATCGGGCATCTTGGTCTTGGCGATCTCTTCGACCTGGCTGGCCGTGACCTTTCCGATCTTGTTCTTGTTCGGCACGCCCGACCCCTTCGGAATGCCTGCGGCGCGGAGCAGCAGGATTGCGGCAGGGGGCGTCTTGGTGATGAACGTGAACGAGCGGTCGGAGAAGACGGTGATCACAACCGGAATGATCAGCCCCGGCTCCTTGCCGGTGCGGGCGTTGAACGTCTTGCAGAACTCCATGATGTTCACGCCGTGCTGGCCGAGGGCCGGCCCGACCGGCGGAGCCGGAGTCGCCTGACCGGCGGGGATCTGGAGCTTGATATAACCGGTTACTTTTTTAGCCATGATTCAGTTCCCTAAAAGCGAATGTTAAATGTTGAATGTTTAATGTTGAGTGTTGCAGTGACTTAGCGTGCATTCAATATTTAACATTCAACATTCTCGTTATCTCTTCTGCGCTCCCGACCCACCGCCCTGCTCGTCCGACGCGTCGTAGCGCGCGACCTGCAGGAAATCGAGCTCCACCGGTGTCGAGCGGCCGAAGATCGTGACCATGACCTTCAGCGTGTTCCGGTCGAGGTTTACTTCCTCGACCACGCCCGTGAAGTTCGAGAACGGGCCGTCAATGATCCGGACGTGCTCACCGTGCTCGTAAACGTGCTTCGGTTTCGGCTTTTCCTTCGTCGTGACGACCTGCGTCAGGATCTGGTCGACTTCTTCAGGTGTCAGCGGTGTCGGCTTCTTGCCGGTGCCGACGAAGCCGGTGACCTTCGGAGTGTTCTTGACGAGGTGCCATGCGTCGTCGGACATCTCCATCTCGACGAGGATGTATCCGGGGAAGAACTTGCGCTGCACTTCGCGCTTCTTGCCGCCCTTCATCTCCACCAGCGTCTCGGTCGGGATCTTGACTTCACCGAACTTCGGGCGCATGCCGAGGGCGTCGACGCGCTGGGTGAGGTTCTCCCGCACCCGCTCCTCGAATCCGGAGTAGGTGTGGACGATGTACCACTGCTTGGCGGCGCTGGTTTCGGTCGCCATGGCTTAAGTGCTCGCTCCGAAGCGTGTGAACAAAAAGTTGATCGCCTTATAGAAGACGAGGTCGCAGCCCCAGAGATAGACCGCGAAGACAAGCGTCGCGGCAATCACAACGACCGTCGTCCCGAGGACCTCGGTGCGGGCCGGCCAGGTGACCTTCTTCATCTCTGCCGAAGTGTCGCGGAAGAACTCCTTCGTAGAGCTCACCCACTGCGTCGGCTTCGATACGACTGCGTTCTGTTCCATCGATTTACCTCTGACTCGAAACTTGCTGGCAGGCCAAGAGGGGCTCGAACCCCCAACCTGCGGTTTTGGAGACCGCTGCTCTACCAATTGAGCTATTGGCCTGCAAATCGCCGCAAAAGGCTGAGAAAGTACAGCCTTGTCCGGTTATTCCCAGGATGATCCTCGCCCGCCGAGGGGGCCGACTCTACTTGGTTTCGCGATGAACCGTGTGCTTCCGGTCGTGACGGCAGAACTTCTTGAGCTCGACCTTCTCGGTCATCGTCTTCTTGTTCTTGTTCGTCGAGTAGTTACGGTTCTTGCACTCGGTGCACTGAAGCGTGATGATTTCTCGTCCTGAACGCGCCATATGTAACTCCGCTCTATCTAACCTGTTTCGGTGGAGCCCTCGACGAGATTTGAACTCGTGACCCCGTCCTTACCAAGGACGTGCTCTACCCCTGAGCTACGAGGGCTTAATCCGCGTTCTGCGCTGACGGCGCATCTGCTTCGTTGTCGGTCGTCGAATCCGACTCGACGTAGCTCTGCTACGCCTCGCGGCTTCTTCTCCCTCCGCCTCGCATCTGCACCGCCATCGCAGAACGCTCACTGCGCTGCGATCAACTTTTCCAAAACCTCGGGAACCGCGGCTGAGCGACTCTCAGTCTTCGGTCCCGGTACAGCGATCAACTTCTTTAAGACTCCGAGAAACGCGGCTGAGTTTCACTCAGTCCTCACTACTCAGTCCAAATTTGGAGCGGGAGACGGGACTCGAACCCGCGACCAACAGCTTGGAAGGCTGTGACTCTACCAACTGAGTTACTCCCGCTCATGACTCCAGGGCTGGTGGAGAGTGGAGGATTTGAACCTCCGTAGGGCGAACCCGGCAGATTTACAGTCTGCTGCTTTTGACCGCTCAGCCAACTCTCCAGTGTGCTCTTCACGTTGCTGGGGCTGGCGACGGGACTCGAACCCGCGACCTGCTGATTACAAATCAGCTGCTCTACCAACTGAGCTATGCCAGCGTAACTACTTGTTTTCAAAGACACATCAGCCTTTGGCGCAACTGAGCATGAGGGAGCTAAGCGGCGAGGGCCGAAGAACTGGGGGTTATAGCAAAAACCGGCAACCAGGCGCAATAGGCATGTTATTCCGTTCGTGGAGTTTGCCGCCGGACCTCGTAGCAGAGGATTGCTGCCGCGGTCGCCACATTGAACGAGTCGATATGCCCCTTCATCGGAATCGTCACGGTGCGGTCGCAGTGTTCCAGCACGTTCCGCCGGATCCCCTTCCCCTCGTTCCCCATGACGAGCGCGACCTTACCGCCGAAGTCGATCTGATCGGGCCGTTCGCCCTCGGCCGCCGCACCATAAACCCAATACTCCCGCTTCTTCAGCGCCTCGATCGCGCGCGCCAGATTGGTGACCTTCGCGACCGGAACCCACTGCGACGCGCCCGCCGACGCCTTCACCGCCGCCGGCGTCAGGCCGACACTCTCATGCTCCGGAATGACTACGAGATCGACGCCGAATCCGTCCGCCACACGAAGAATCGTCCCGAAATTCTGAGGGTCGGTGATCCCGTCGAGGATCAGCACGAACTTCGTCCCCTCCCGCCCCAGCACATCATCAAAGTCCGCGTACCCTGCGTCCGCGACCTCAGCGACGATTCCGTTGTGGACGCCGCGCGCCGCGAGACGGTCGATCTGCTCGGGCTCGAGCTGCTTGACGTTGATGCCCGCCTTCTTCGCGTCCGCGATCGCGGTCAGCAGTTTGCTTCCGTGGATCCGCGAGACCGCCACATAGCGAACGCCTTTCGGGTTCGAGCGGATCGCCTCGATGACGGGATTGAGTCCGTAGATGATCACAGTTCGCGCGCCAGCCTCGCCGCCATTCGCGGCCCCTCGTAGATGAAACCGGTATACACCTGCACGAGATCGGCTCCCGCAGCAAGTTTCTCGCGCACGTCGCCGGCGGTGAAGATTCCGCCGACTCCGATCAGCGGATACTTCGCACCGACACGTTCTCTTACCTTTCGCAGTACTTCGCTCGACTTCGCCCGCAGCGGCGCCCCCGACAGCCCTCCCGCCTCGGTCATGCCGGGAAGGCGGTCGGTCGTCGTGTTCGTGCAGACCATCCCGTCGGCAAGACGCACGCAGACTTCGCAGATCTCGGCGATCTGTACGTCGTCCAGGTCGGGGGCGATCTTGACGAGGATCGGACCGGCCTTGACTGATCGAACGACGTTGAGCAGGTTCTCGAGCTGCTCGGGACGTTGAAGGTCGCGCAGGCCGGGAGTGTTCGGGGATGAGAGATTCAGCACCGCCGCATCGGCGTGCGGGGCGACGCGCTCGTAGCATCTCGCGTAAGCGTCTGCGGCGGCTTCGAGCGGCACGTCGCGGTTTTTTCCAACGTTGACGAAGATCGGAGGAGTGCGGCGGGCGCCCGCCGCCACACGAACCTTTCTCCATGCTTTCAAGCGGACCGCGACCGCGTCCGCGCCATCGTTGTTGAAGCCCATTCTGTTGATCAGCGCGCGGTGCTCCGGATAGCGGAAGAGCCTCGGCTTCGGGTTTCCGGACTGCGGATGCAGCGTCACAGTTCCCACTTCCACAAATCCGAAACCCAGTCCGGCGAGCATCGGAATCATGACTGCGTTCTTGTCGAAGCCGGCGGCGATGCCGATCGGCGAGGGGAAATGCAATCCGAAGAAATCGCGGCCCGCGGACTCCGGCGCGCGCGAGAATCGCTCGACGACTCGCAGCGCGAACGGTAGCCGCTGCAGCGCCTGCATCTGATTGGCGGCGAATTCGTGAGCCGCCTCCGGATCGAGACGGAACAGCAGGCTGCGGATCAGCGGATACATCGCTCGGCGCGCTGGAGTGGCGAGAGCACCGATGCGTCGGCCTCGCTCGCATGTTTGAGCAGCGGAATCATCCTGACGAGCTCGGGCCCGTGCTCCGAGCCGCTGATCGCAAGCCGCAGCGGCATGAAGAGCGTCTTCCCCTTCAAGCCCGTTGACGTCTTCAGCCTCTCGACCATCGCTTTGTACTCGTCCGCCGTTCCGGGCGTGCCGTTCTCGCGCAACTCGTTCGCGAGCGCCTCCGCGAAGGGCCGCTCGACTTCCGGCGCCTCGTAATCGCGCACGAATCGCAGCGCCTCGCCGAACTGCGTCAACCGCGTGACGCTCGTCTTCAAAACGTCGATCCCCTCTTCGAGCCACGGCGCATCGAAGAACCTGGCGACCAGAGGGCGCAGCTCCGCGGCACTCATCCTGTGAATGTACTGGCCGTTGAGCCAGTCGAGTTTCTGCGGATCGAAGACGGCGGGCGCAGCGTTGACGCGATCGAGCGAGAACTTCGCGATCGCTTCATCGCGGCTGAAGATCTCGGCCCCATCTGGTGAGGACCAGCCGAGAAGCGCGAGATAGTTGAGCATCGCATCGGCGAGAAATCCATCCTCCGCGTATTGCGACACCGACGTCGCGCCGTGACGTTTCGACAGCTTGCTGCGGTCCTGCCCGAGGATCAGCGAGACGTGCGCGAACTCCGGCACGCGCCAGCCCATCGCGCGATAGATCAGCACCTGGCGGTGTGTATTCGTCAAATGCTCCTCGGCGCGGATCACGTGAGTGATCTCCATGTCGTGATCGTCGACGACGACCGTGAAGTTGTATGTCGGCAGCCCATCCGATCGCCCGACGATGAAATCGCCGAGCGATTCTTTTTTCCATGCGACCTTGCCGCGGATCAGATCGTCGATCTCCACGTCGCCGTCGTCGGGCACGTGAAAACGGACCGCGTGCGAAACGTCTGCATCATTCCGCCGGTTGTGCCAGCATTTGAGATCGTAGTGCGGCGGGCGGCCTTCGACCTCCGCCTGCTTCCGCTTCGCCTCGAGCTCTTCCTCGGCGCAGTAACAGCGATACGCGACTCCGCGCTCGATCAATTCGCGCGTGACACGACCGTAGATCTCCGTTCGCTCCGACTGCCTGTAGGGCTGATGCGGCCCACCGACGTCGGGGCCTTCATCCCATTGCAGGCCAAGCCAGCGGAGATCGTCGAGCACCATCTGCTCCGACTCGCGCGTCGAGCGTGCCTGGTCGGTGTCTTCGACGCGGATGATGAACGTGCCGCCGGCATGATGCGCGAAGAGCCAGTTGAAGATCGCGGTGCGCGCGCCGCCGACGTGAAGGTGGCCCGTCGGTGACGGTGCAAAACGAACCCGTGTCATGCGTGCGAGTCTATGCTCACCGCGACGATCGCCATCGCGCAGATTCCTTCGGCGCGGCCGATGAACCCGAGGTGATCGGTCGTCGTCGCTTTGACGTTCACGTGGCCGCGTGGGAGATCGAGCAGATTCGCGATGACAGCGGCAATCGCCTCACGGTGCGGCGCGATCTTCGGCTTCTGCGCGATGATCGTGATGTCGATGTTGGTGATCTCGCCGTCCATCCCGGCGATGATCTTCTTCGCTTCGCGGACGAAGCGCGTCGAGTCGGCGCCCTTCCACTTCGGATCTTCGGAAGGAAAGTACTGCCCGATGTCGCCCGCACCCGCCGCGCCGAGGAGCGCGTCGGTGACTGCGTGGAGAACCACGTCGGCGTCGGAGTGGCCCGCAAGCCCACCTGTTTCGGAGATCCGCACGCCACCGAGAATCAGCGGCCGCGACTCGTCGAACGGATGAACGTCGATGCCCTGTCCAATGCGGATCATCGTCAGCTCCAGCGCGCGAGAATCGTTTCCGCGAGCGCGAGATCGTCGGCGCGTGTGATCTTGAAGTTGATCGAGTCGCCGGCAACGACTTTCACCGGGAACCCGTAGCGGGCCGCAAGGCCTGCTTCGTCGGTTCCCTGCTCCCCCTCGCGCTCCGCACGGTCGAGAACCTCGCGCAGCACCTTCTGCGTGAAGCATTGTGGAGTCTGCGCCGCCACGAGCGTGCTGCGGTCGAGCGTGAGATCGAGGAGATCGCCGCGGACCGTGTGAACGGTGTCGGTCATGGAGATCGCGGGAAGAGCAGCGCCGGTCGCCACCGCCTCGTCGATCGCGGCGCGGAACGTCGCGTCCGCGAAGAACGGACGCACCGCATCGTGGACTGCAACGATGTCGAACTCTTCCTCGACCGAACGGAATGCGAGCGTCACCGACTGCTGCCGCGTGTCGCCGCCACGCACGAAACGAACACGGTCGCCCGGCGCCTGCGCAACGGACGCGAGCAACTGCTCGCTCACCGCAACAACGACGCGCACGACGTCCTCATGAAAAAGGAAGCGCTCGATCACGCGCTGGATCACCGGCTTGCCGCCGAGCTGCTGAAACTGCTTCGGCAACTCACCGCCGAAGCGCGTGCCCGAGCCGGCCGCCGGGATAATCACTAGGATTTTCATGGATGGGGCGATCAGGTGCTGAGTGCTGAGTCCTGAGTCCCGCCCTACCACTCAGCACTCAGCACTGGATCAGACTGCCATGATGTCCTGTTCTTTGTGTTTGAGGTCGTCGGCGATCTCGTTGATGTTCTTGTCGGTGAGTTTCTGGATCTCTTCGAGGCCGCGCTTCTCGTCGTCCTCGGAGATCTCGTGGCCTTTGAGCATCTTCTTCAGGCGGTCGTTGCCGTCGCGGCGGACCTGGCGGATCGCGGTGCGCGAGTCCTCAGCCATAGCATGCGCGCGCTTGACCAGATCCTTGCGGCGATCTTCGGTCAGCGATGGGATCGGGATGCGGATGACCTTGCCGTCGGTAGCCGGGTTGAGCCCGAGGTCTGAATTGCGAATCGCCTTTTCAACAGCGGAGACCATCGACTTGTCCCACGGCTCGGCGATGATGAGCGAGGCCTCGGGAACTTTGAGGCTCGCAACCTGCGCGATCGGCGTCGGCGTGCCGTAGTAGTCGACGGTGAGGCCGTCGAGGATCGCCACATTCGCGCGGCCGGTCCGGAGGGTCTTGAACTCGCGGTGCAGCGCCTCGAGCGCGCCGTGCATGCGGTGCTGAACGTCCTTGATCACATCCTGAATCATGTTTTACCTCTTGGCGCCGGCGTGCTCGGGCTCGTCGGAAACGATCGAGCCGACGTCTTCGCCGAGCAGCGCGCGTTTGATGTTGCCGCGTTCCCGCAGCGAGAAGATGTAGATGGGGATCGCGCTGTTACGTGCGAGATCGATCGCCGCCGCATCCATCACCTGCAGGCGGTCGGAGAGCACGCGCTGATAGGTCACGTGCGGCAGGCGGACGGCATTGGGGTCTTTTTCAGGATCGGCCGTATAGATCCCGTCGACTTTCGTCGCCTTGAAGATGATCTCGCATTTGAGCTCGCTCGCGCGGAGCGCGGCGGCGGAGTCGGTCGTGAAGAACGGATTGCCGGTGCCGGCGGCGCAGATGACGATGCGTCCCTTTTCGAGGTGCCGGATCGCGCGGCGGCGGATGAACGGCTCTGCGACTTCCGACATCGCGATCGCGCTCGTCACGCGCGTGTTCGCATTGCGGCGCTCGAGCGCGTCCTGCAACGCGATCGCATTGATCACAGTCGCGAGCATTCCCATGTGATCGCCGGCGACGCGGTCGATGCCTTCGGTCGCTGCCGTGACGCCGCGGAAGATGTTCCCGCCGCCGATCACGATGACGATCTCCACGCCCATTCTCTGGACTTCGACGATCTCATCGGCGACGCTCGCGAGCGTTTCGGCGTCAATGCCGGTGCGGCGTCCGCCCATCAGTGCTTCGCCTGAGATTTTGAGAAGAATGCGCTTGTACTTGGGAGCGGTCATATCGAAGGGCGTTATATCAAAAAACGAAGAGCCGGCTTCGCCCCTGTTCAGTCACGGGAGAGCCAAAAAGGAAGGCGCCGCTGATTCGCGGCGCTCCCGTCACTTCATGTAAGAGGCAACTTCCGCCGCAAAGTCTTCCTGCTTCTTTTCGATGCCTTCGCCGAGTTTGTAGCGGACGTAGCGGGTGATGCCGTACTTGCAACCGGCTTCTTTCCCCTGCTTTTCGATGTATTGCATGACGGTCGCCTTATCGTCTCGGATGTACGGCTGTTCGAGGAGACAGGTCTCCCCGTAGAACTTCTCCATCTTGCCCGAGACGATCTTCTCGACGATGTTCTCCGGCTTGCCGGACTTGACAGCCTGCTCGCGCGCGATCTCACGCTCGGTGGCGAGGTCTTTCTCGGTCACGTCGTTGCGGCTGAGGAAACGCGGCTCGGAGGCAGCAATGTGCATCGCGATGTCGCGCCCCACTTCCTCGAGCTTCGCGCTCCTGGTACCGCTCTCGGCGACGAGCTCGACCATGACGCCGATCTTGCCGCCGCCGTGGATGTACGTTCCGACCGCGGCGGTCGCCGGCGCCTCGTAACGCTCGAAACGGCGGACCGAGATGTTCTCCTTGATGGAGCCAATCATCTCAGCGACCCTCTGGCTCACGCTTTCGCTGGTGCCCGGCCACTTCTCGGCAAGAAACTCGTCGACGCTCTTCGCCTTGCTCGCGGCGATCGCCTTCGCGACCTCGGCAGCAAAGTTCTTGAAGAGGTCGTTGCGGCCGACGAAATCGGTCTCGCAGTTCACTTCGACAAGAACGCCGGTGTTGCCGCTGACGAGAGCCTGAATGGTTCCCTCGGCGGTGATGCGCCCGGCCTTCTTGCTCGCCGCGGCAAGACCCTTCTTGCGGAGGATCTTCGTCGCCTCTTCACGATCGCCCTTCGCTTCGGTCAGCGCAGCCTTGACGTCGGCAAAGCCAGCGCCCGTCTGCTCGCGCAGTTCCTTGATCATGGCAGGAGTGATGTCAGTCATTTGTGGGCTCCTTGAAGGTGGGGTGTCGGGTATCGGGTGTCAGTGGGTGCCGGGCTGAGCCTCGACAGACGATGACCCATCGGAGCCGACATCCGCGAAGGTGCGCGATCCGAAGACCGCGCACCCAGTCAGATGAGAGTTGGGGAAGAACTAGGAGACCGGAGCGACAGCGGGTTCAGGAGCTGCTTCCGCGGGGACAGGCATTGCCTCAGCAGCTGGCTCGACCTTGTCCTCGGCGCCGATGTACTTTTCCTCGGCGAGGTTGTATCCCTCGAGAACCGCGTCGGCCATCTTCTGCGTAAACAGGCGGATGGCGCGGATCGCGTCGTCGTTGCCCGGAATGACG
>JAENWF010000027.1 GCA_016650215.1 Thermoanaerobaculia bacterium | reverse complement strand
GCGCGATCTACCTCTACGGTCCGACCATTACGATTCCGCGCGACTGCAACGTCGCAGAGTGGCGCGTGATCGTGGAGAAAGCACTGACCGATGTCGCCGACGAAGCGGATCGGGAGTTCGAAAGACTTTGGGAGGAAGGGGAAGGCGTTAACCACTCATGATCACTTCAATGACAGGCTTCGGCCGCGCCTCGGGTGCCCTTTCGGCGCGATTCTTCGTCGCGGTGACGGCCAAGAGCGTCAATCATCGTTTTCTCGAAACATCCGTGCGGCTCCCTGAATACATGTGGGAGCTCGAGCCGGTGCTTCGCGCACTCGCCTCGGAAACATTCTCGCGCGGGAAGCTGGACGTCTCGGTGCGCGTGCAACGGACGCAGCAGCCCGAGTACTCCGTGCGGATCAATCAGCAGATCGCAGGTGTCGTGATCCCGCAACTTCGCGCAATCGCCGAAGAGCTGGGCCTCGGCGCGTCGTTTTCGGGGAGCGATCTGCTTCGCGTTCCAGATCTACTGCAGGTAGAAGCGGTCGAATCGGAAGTCCGCGATGAAGAGCGCGAAGCGCTCGTCGCTTTGACCCGCGAAGCGTTCACGAACGTCGCCGCGATGCGGAAGCGTGAAGGTGATGCGTTGCGCACCGACATCGCCGCGCGCATCACCATGATCCGCGATCTTCAGGAGCGGCTCGCATCGCATCGTGGCGAGATTCGCGGCGAGATTCTCGCTTCGTATCAGCAGCGCGTTGCCGAGATAGCGGCGGCCGCTGGAGTCGAAGTCTCCGCCGACCGGATCGCGCAGGAAGTCGTGCTGATGGTCGAGAAGGGCGACATTGCCGAGGAACTGACACGTCTGTCGCATCACGTCGAACAGGCGAACGCTGCGATCGCAGGCCGGGAGCCCGCCGGCAAGAAACTCGACTTTCTTTCGCAGGAGATGCTGCGGGAGATCAATACGATGGGATCGAAGTCACGAGCGGCGTCGATCCGCGGCGTGGTTGTAGAATTGAAGACCGAGGTCGAGCGCATCCGCGAACAGGTACAGAATGTCGAGTAGTAACTTTCACTCGGATGGGACCTTGTTCATCGTCTCCGGCCCGTCTGGCGCAGGGAAGACCACGCTCATCAACAGCGTTCGCAACCAGCTCGAGCCGATCGGAATCAACCTCTATTTCTCGGTCTCCCACACGACTCGGAAGGCACGGTCAGGCGAGAAAGAGGGCGTCAATTACTACTACCTCGCCCCAGAGCGCTTCGAGGAGATGGCTCGTGCGGGGGAATTTCTCGAGCATGCGCACGTTCACGCCAACCGGTACGGGACTTCGAAAGCCGAGGTCGTCAGCAGGCTCGATCGGGGCGAGGACGTCATTCTCGACATCGATTACCAGGGCGCGCTGCAGATCTCCCAGGATCCCGACCTGAAGTCGCGGTCATTGAATGTATTCATCTTTCCGCCGAGCATCGACGCGCTCGAGAAAAGGCTCCGCGAGCGCGGACTGAATACCGAAGAAGAGATCGAGATCCGCCTGCGAAAGGCGCTCGACGAGATCGACGCCGGTAAAGGATTCTACGAATACATCATCATCAACGATGATCTCGCGGAGGCGACTGAGTGCCTCAAGGCCGCGATCATCGCAAAGAAACTACAGACGAAGACAGCGCTCGAGTCGATCCACGAGATGGCGGAGCGCTTCAAGGAGGAACGGGATGGAAGGTTTGCCCGAGGGCGTTGACAGCAAGTTTCGTTACGTGCTGCTTGTCTCGAAAAGAGCGGAGCAGTTGATTCAGGGCTCGCACCCCAAGGTGAAGAGCCGTCACGCGAAGCCGACGCGTGTCGCGATGGAAGAGATCGCGGGCGATCATGTGAAGTGGCAGCTCTCGCCGCCGGTCGAAGAGCCGACGGCACTCGACGAGGAGTAAACAAAGTGCTGGGTGCTGAGTCCTGAGTCCTGAGTGCAAGCCACCACTCAGCACTCGGGACTCAGCACTCAGGACTGGCCTCATCGCCCTATGAAAATTGTTCTCGGTGTCAGCGGTGGCATTGCCGCCTACAAGGCGCCGGAGCTGGTGCGGCGGCTCCAGGACGTGGGAGCCGAGGTGCGCGTCATCCTGACGCCGAACGCGGCGCGGTTCGTCTCGCCGCTCTCGCTTGCCGCGGTGTCGAAACACGGCGTCATCATCGATCAGTGGGGCGATTCGGAGCGCGGCGGCGTCGATCACATTGAGCTCGCGCGCTGGGCAGATCTGCTGTTGATCGCCCCCGCGACCGCCAACATCATCGCGAAGCTCGCTGTCGGCATCGCTGACGACGCGCTCACCACCTACGCGATCGCGCATCGCGCGGCGGTGATGGTCGCACCGGCGATGAACACGTTCATGCTGCAGCACCCGACAGTGATCGAGAACGTCGAGCGGCTGCGCGCACGCGGGATCGAGATCGTCGAGCCCGACAGCGGGCTGCTCGCGTGTGGCGATGAGGGAGCGGGACGCCTCCCCGACGTGCCCGTCATCGTCGAGCGGGTCAAGGCGCGCTTCGCTGCGCGCGACCTCGAAGGCAAGCGCATTCTCGTCACCGCCGGACCGACACGCGAGGCGATCGATCCGGTCCGCTACATCTCGAATCGCTCGTCGGGGAAGATGGGTTACGCGATTGCCGATGCCGCGCAGCGGCGCGGAGCGCGCGTCACGCTGATCTCCGGGCCGACTTCACTAGCAACTCCCGCGGGAGTCGAGCTGACGAGCATCACGACGGCGAAAGAGATGCTCGACGCCGTGATGCAGGCTGCCGGTTCGAGCCAGATCGTGATCAAGGCAGCCGCAGTCGCCGATTTCACGCCATCCGCTCCCGCAGATCAGAAGATCAAGAAGCAGGCGGACCGCGACGAGATCTCGATCGCGTTCCGGAAGAACACCGACATCCTCTCTGAACTGGCGAAGCTGAAACCTCGCCCGTTCATCGTCGCGTTTGCGGCGGAGACCGGGTCGCTCGAAGCGAATGCCCGCGAGAAGCTCGCGCAGAAGGACGCCGACCTCATCGTAGCGAACGACGTCTCCGATGCCGCGATCGGGTTCGACTCCGACGAGAACGAAGTGTTGATCATCGGTCGCGACGGGAGTCAATCGAAAGTCGAGCGCGCGTCGAAGTTTGCCGTTGCGAATCGCATTCTCGACGCCGTGATACAACGCCTGCATGGATGAGGCGATCCGGCGCGAACTCGCGCTCCTGCGCGAGTTCGGCTACACGCATCTTGATATCAGGGCCGAGGGCCGAGGGATGAGGGCCGAGGGAGAGCCTGCCGCGAGCGGTGGAGCCGGCCAGGGACCGGAGACGGGCGAGATTGTCGCGGCCCCTTCGCTCGAGGCGCTTGCGGTGCTCGCTGCGCCGTGCGGGCGATGCAAACTCGCCGCGACACGCACGCAGGTCGTCTATGGCACAGGCAATCCGAACGCCGATCTCATGTTCATCGGCGAGGCG
>JAENWF010000026.1 GCA_016650215.1 Thermoanaerobaculia bacterium | reverse complement strand
TCTCGGGATACTCCTTCGCGACTTCCTCGAAGACACGCAGCCATAGATCGCCGCCGAATCGCATGACGTTGTTCTTATCGGCCATGCAGACCGACTTGCGACCAGTCTTCTTCGCGAACTCGAACGCGTAGCGAATGATCCGCTCGACGCCACGCCGCGATGAGATGTCTTCCTGGACCGCGATCTCATCCTGCGTGCCGCGCTTGAAGTTGCCGCCCATGCCGACGTACGCGCCTTCGGTGTTCTCGCGGAAGATGACGAAATCGATCTCCTTCATCCCCTTAAATTTCAGAGGCGAAAGCGATTCGTTCAGCAACTTGACCGGCCGGTAGTTGACGTAGAGGTCGAGCTGAAAGCGCATGCCGAGGAGGATGTCGGCGGCGTGCTTCATGTCGGGAACTCGCGGATCGCCGAACGCGCCGAGGTAGACAGCGTCGTAGTGATCGCGAATGTCTTCCATGGCGCCGGGCGGCATCGAGACGCCGGTACGCAGATACTCATCCGCGCTCCAACCGAAGCGGATGAGGTCCAGCTCCATCTTGCGCGATTCGTTGAGGGCCTCGAGGACTCTCATCCCCGCGTCGATCACCTCGGGGCCGATGCCATCGCCGGGTACGACTGCAATTTTTCGTTTGTGTTTCGCCAAACCGCGCGGATCATATCGCGAGGAGGTCGAGCATGCCTGATCCGGTCTGGTCCCAGCGACGTCTTCTCGAGCAGTATTTTGCTCAGTCGATCCGCACCTTCCCCGACGACCCGATCGTCATCTCGGAAGGCGACTCGTGGTTCTCGTTTCCGGTCCACGCGAACACGATCGACCACCTCGATGAGCTGGTGAAGCATCGCATCTCGCTGCTCCGCCTCGAAGAGTCGGGCGACACGCTCTTCCGGATGACGGCCGGCTCGCAACGTTCGAAGCTTCGTCATCTGCTGACGATCTACGACGTCGATGCTCTGCTCTTCTCCGGCGGCGGCAATGATGCGGTCGGACCGGAGTTGCTCGACCTCTTCGACATCGTTCCGCCGGGCGAGTCGTGGCAGGACTTCATCATCCAGGATGCGATGGAGCGTCAGTTCCGCCTCATCGCCGACGCTTATCATTCGCTCGCGCATCTCCGCGATGTCTATCGCCCCGACTGCTGGATCGTCACGCACGGCTACGACTACGTGAAGCCATCGGGCAAGCCGACGACATTCTGGTTATGGCCGATCCCACTCAGCGTCGTCGCAGGGCCGTGGGTCAAGAGCAACCTGGAAGCGCGAGGCATCCTCGGCGCCTCGCAGGCGCAAGTCGTCGGCTATCTCATCGACCGCCTCAACGAAACGCTTGCGGAGGTCGCGGCGGAGCACGAGCGTTTCGTCGCGATCGACAATCGCGGCCTGCTGAAAGCCAACGAGTGGAGCGACGAGCTGCATCCGACCCGCGCCGGGTTCAAGAAAATCGCGCGCTCGTTCCTCGACGTGTTGCAGGAAGAGCTACCTGACAAGTTCTAGCGGATTCCGGCCGCCTTCACGAGTGCTTTCATCGGTTATCACCCGGCAGAGCCCGTCTGGCGACGTTCTTGCTCTGGAAAGGAAGCAGGAGACCTGAATATGAAGAGAACTGTAATCGTGGCTCTGGCGCTGGTTCTGATGGTCGCGGGATGCGCGAAGCGAACCGAAACCGAGGCGACCGTCAGCGAGACGGGAACCTCCGAGACGAGCACCACCACCGTGACGACGAGCTATCCGGCGATCGACACGACGGCAACCGCGGAAGTGAAGGCCGAAGTGAAGGAAGCGGGAAAGGACGTTGCGGCCGCTGGACGCGACGCTGCCAATGCGACAGGCACCGCGCTCGAGAAGGCCGGCAAGAAGATCCAGAAACACGCGAAACCGGGCAATCAGTAGACGTTGAAGGCGGCGGACACACCGCCGCCTTCTTCATGTCAGCTGTCGCGCGATTTCCTCCAGATACCCCTCCGCCGCCTCTTCTGCCCCATTCTTCGCCACATCGCCGCGCAACGATCGATAGAGCCGGACGCATTCGCGCAGCGCACGCGCACAGTCTGCGGCGTCATACCGCGCGATCGTCTCCTCGAGCTCATGCGCGAACTCCGGGATGAGCGTCTCGATCTTCCGCACTCCCGTCGGCCGCGCGCCCGCGCGCCGCAATGCAAGCGGCCCGAGAACGACGAAGCGGAGGAACGCAAGAAAGTCGACCGCCTCGAACAGCTCGCCGCGCCCGATCTTCGTCGCGCCGTAGTGCACCCAGGTCCAGAAACGATCTTCAATCCACTGCTCGTCAGGCGCGGGAACCGGATCCTCGCGCAGTTCCTCACCTTCCACGAGCGAAACGAACTTCAGATCGACGTGCAGCAGCTCCGGACCGTAAAGACAAATCAGCAGCCGCGGCTCGCCGACATGCTCGCCGGTGAATGCCGAAAGCAGCGGACCGAGAGACGCCGCGATCGTCTTCCGATCGCGCATGACGCCCTCGTAGTGCTCCGGACGAACTCCGACGATCAGATCGAGATCGCTGAACTCGTCCATCGTGCCGGATAGCTGCGAGCCGCCGGCCTTGACACCGACTACGCGCGGATCGGCTTGAAGCACATCGGTCGCGCGTCGCAGAAAATCGGCGTGAAGTTGCGGGACTCTGGCGCTCACGGCTTTAGTGTATCGCCGCAAACTTGAAGACTTGTCGTTCCTGACTGCCTCGCCGTCGCGGCTAGTACGTGCCCGGAGGCACTCGGATGGTGCGCCATCGCGACAGCTTCCCGCTCCGGCCAACGGCCGCGACCCGCACCTCTTCGGCCGCGCCCGGAACATCGCGTGACGCATCGGCAACGACGTGCGTGAACCACCGCCGCCCGATCCGATACTGCACGACCCACTTGCGCGCGCCCTCCGCGCGCATCGACACACGCATCACGCCGCCTCGGCGCTCGAGCGTCATTGAAGGAGCGGCAGGCGCCGCATCGCGAAGCCACGACGCCTCCGGCACGAGCGCTTCGTCGCGATTCAACACCGCGAGCCGGTCCGCGAGTCCTCCTCGATTCCGCATCAGCGATCCCGCTGTGAAGAGCACGTAACCGCTGACTCCCCGCTCGGCGCGCGCGCGGAGAATCTGCTCGTCGATCTCCTCCGGCACGAACGCGTTCGGCCGTCCGCTGTTGACGCGATGCGCAGCGAGCCCAGGCCATAGATGACGCCTGCGCCGGTTCTGACGGCTCCACCATGTCAGCAGATGATCGAAGCGCTGCTGCGGAGCCGAGCGGCCCCAGTAGAGCTGCGGCACAAAGTAGTCGATCCATCCCGACTGCAGCCAGCGTTTCGAATCGGCGAAGATCCGGTCGTATGCATCGAGTCCGCGCACGCTCGCCGGATGACCGGGCCGCCAGATGCCGAATGGCGAGATGCCGAAGCGGACCCACGGCTTCTCTTCGCGAATCGCCGCAGATACCTCTTTGATGAAGAGATCGACGTTGCGCCGCCGCCACGCGTTGCGCGTCAAGCCCGCGCCGTACTTGCGATACGACTCCTCGTCCGGAAACTCGGCGTCATTCTCCGGATACGGGTAGAAGTAGTCGTCGAAGTGAATCGCGTCGATGTCGTAGCGCTGCACGATGTCGCGTACCACGCCGACCACGTAGCGCCGCACCTCCGGCTCCCCCGGATCGAGCCAGTAAAAGCGGCCGTAGGTCTTCACGAACTCCGGATGAACGCGCGCGATGTGATCGGGCGA
>JAENWF010000025.1 GCA_016650215.1 Thermoanaerobaculia bacterium | reverse complement strand
GCTGCTGCCGCGGCGGGAGCTGCGGCAGCGTTCGCGGCGAGGGCTTCGTTGAAGCGCTTGATCACCGGTTCGGTGATGTCGATCGCTTCCGATGCGTACACCAGGCCCGACTCGAACTTGTTGAAGATGGCTGCGAGGCCCATCTCCTTGCCGATCGCGTCAATCACCGGCTTGATCTTTCCTTCGAGCTCGAGAAGCGCCTTGTCACGGGCTTCGCTGACCTCGCGGTCCGCGTCCTGCGCGTAGCGCTGCATCCCGATCTTTCTGTCGGAAAGCTGGCGAGTCATCTCGGCGATCTTGTCTTCCGAGAGCGAGAGCTTCTTGGTGGCAAGCTCGCTGTCGAGCTTGCGCAGCTCTTCATCCATCGCCTTCGCCTTCAGCATCCGATCTTCCTGCATCTTCTTGAGGCGGTCGTATGCGGCCTTGCCGGCCGAGGACGTTGCCAGGACACGCTGCACGTCGATCACGGCCACGCGGGCCGGCGTCGTGCCCTGCGCGAGCATCGGTGCAGCCATCGCCGCCACCGCAATCGAAACGAGGAACTTCTTCATGGAATCTCCTTTAAGTTGACCACCCGGGACTGAGTATCACCAGAATCCCGGGCCGATCAGTACGTATTCCCGATGGTGAAGTTGAAACCCTTGAAGATCTCCGTGTCTCCCGGCTTCTCATCCACGTTCACCGAGTAGATGAACCGCAGCGGGAACTGGAACACGGGCAGGAAGATCCGCAGCTCGGCGCCCGCAGTGTAACGAAGTTTAGCGAAGTCGAAGGACTCCTTGTAGCCATATCCGCGTCCCGCATCAGCGAAGAGCACCAAACGTAACGGGTCGTTCACCTTGTAGATGTATTCGAAGTTGTACGCGTGATACGTGTACGCACCAACCGGCACGTTTCGTCCGCCGAAGATCTCGAACGGTCCGAGCGTACCGGTCTCGAATCCACGGACCGAGTACTCACCGCCCACGGTGAAGCGCTCGACTTCCGGCACGCAGAGAGTCGTCCCCGCCGCCTCGCGCTCAGCATAGGTATGGGAGCAATTGTCGTCCGAGAACGGGATGATGTACCCCCCCTCCACATTGACGCTGAACGAGCTCTTGCGCGATAGCTTGAAGAACTTCGTGAAGGAGAGGGTCGGCTTCACCATCTCGATCGTGCCGCCGAGCGGTCCGCCGGTGTACGCGAGACTGACCTGAAGCTTCTGGCCGCGGAACGTGTCGAACGGGTTGTCGCGCGAGTCGAGGCGATACGTCGGAACGATCGTCGAACTGGTGAACTCGTAGTCCGCAAACCCGCCGATGGGAACGTTGCCGTTCGGATCGGGCTCGGACTGAAACTCGTAGTGCGTCTGCGACTTCTCGAAGCCATAGAGCACCGAAAGGCTGTCGAAGCGGCCGATGCGGTACCCGTACGCGACGGTTCCGCCACGCGAAGTGGAGTTGTATCCGTAGCGGTCGGGATACTGCGTGTCCTTGTTGTAGATCGAGACACCGAGGCTGTTCGGAGTGTCGAGGAACCAGGGATCGGCGTATGAGAAGCTGAAATAGTTGATTCGGTTGCCGCGCTGATAGCCGAGCGAGAAGTTCTCTCCCTCGCCGAGGAAGTTGCGCGTCGCGAACTGCGATTGCACGAAGAAGCCGCCCCCTTCGGTGTAGCCGCCGCCGAACTGGATGTCGTTCTTCCCCTCTTCCACGCCCTTGACCAGGACGTCGACCGTCTTCGTCTCCTGATTCACCTTGAAATCGGGATTCTCGGTGACCTTGAAGTACCCGAGCTGCCCGAGCTTGTAGAGGCTCTGCTTGAAGGTCTCCATGTCCATGATCGAGCCTTCCTCGAGGAAGATCTCGCGGCGGAGCACCTTGTCCTTCGTCGTGCTGTTGCCCTGGAACTCGAGGCGTCCAAGGCGGAACTGCTCGCCTTCGAAGACCTCGATGTTCACGTCGACGATGTTGTCTTCGCGCTGGACATAGTCGGCGTTGACGTATGCGTAGATGTAACCGCGCATCCGGTATGCCTCGCCGAATGCATCGGCGCGGGCCTGAATCGGCTTGCGGCGGATCGTCTCGCCTTCCTTCAGCGGCCAGTCACCAATGATCTGATCGGCGGTGAAGACTTTGCTGCCGGAGACTGTGACCTTGCCGAACTTGTGAATCTCCCCTTCCTTGACAGGGATGACGAGCTTCACACGCGGCTTTTTCGTGTTGCGACCGACCGTCTCGATCTTCGGCTCGCCAAACGAGATGTCCTGGTAGCCGTGATCCTGATAGAAGTTGCGAACGCGCTCGAGGTCTTCGTCGAACTTCGAAGGGATGTAGAGGTTCTTTTTTCTGATCCAGCTGATGAGGCCGTGCTCTTTGACTTCCTTCATCACGCCGCGGAGCTTGCGGTCGGAGAAGACTTTGTTTCCGTCGAACTGGATGTCGGCGACTTTCGCCTTGATGCCTTCACTGATCTGGAAGACGATCCGTTGCTCGCCCGGCTCGGTCATATCCTCGGTCGAGCTCGAAACGGTGACGCCTTCGAATCCGCCTTCGGTGTACGCCGAGCGAATCGCTTCCGACGCGCGGCGGACCAGCGTCTGCTCGATTGTGTTGCCCACGTGGAGATCGATCTTCTCGCGCTCGAGAGCCTCGCCGATTTTCGCGGTCGTCAGCTCCTTGTTGCCGCGATATTCGACCGAGCCGATGCGCGGGCGCTCTTTGACTACCGCGCGGACGATGACGCCCGTCTGACCTTGATCCGTTTCGAGACGGATGTCGTCGAAGAGACCGGTCTGCCAGAGGTTGAGAAAATTGCGCTGCAGCGCCTCGGGACTGTACGGCTCGCCGGGAGCGACGCCGAGGTAGACGCGGATCGTATCGCTGGCGACCGACGTGTTACCGACCGCCTCGAAGCGCTCGATCGTCTGCCCGGTGGCGGGCGCCGCTGCATCGGGTGCCGCCGGTGCGTCGGTGATGCGGCCGGCCGAAGGCGTCTCGAGAATGGTTCCAGCGCGCGGGCGCCGCGGCTGTTCGGGCGTCTGCGTCTGAGTCTGTGCCTGTGCGGACACCGAGCATAGCAGCGCGGCGGCCAGCGAAACGGATAGAAGTCGAGCCATAGATGTCGTCGGGAACCCTGGTTTGTTGTGAGACGCGCAACCCCGGTCTCAGGTCACGCTGGGGGCAAACATCAGGAAAACGCCGCGCATTCTACTCCAGGACGGATAGAGCCGAAAGATCACGCGTCCCTCCCGTCAACCCTGAGCGACTCTCCCGTCAACCCTGAGCGAAGCGAAGGGTCTACTGATCGCGCTGGGAGGAACGAAGCCATGCGCGAGTGATTTCCTCACTGCCCGTGAGAGAAGCGAAACGTGGCGATTCTGTGTGGCGACCGCCGACCCGCGGCGGCGCCCTCTGAGTCAATGGGATCCATGTTCCCGAACGGGCCGCAGAGCGCCGCCGCGGGTCGACGGCGCCACACAGAGGCCGGAACGAAGTCAACGCGAAAACGGTCGAGTTCGGCTCGCCTACCCGTACGTCGCGACTCCGTTTCCGAACGACCAGTTCTCCTTCGTCACCTCGACGAGCGAGATCAGGACGTCGTCCGGCCGGATTCCCATCCGCGCGACGATGTCGGCGTAGAGTTTCTTCTTGATCTCGAGCGTGCGACCCGCGTTGAGAGTGATGCGCACGATCACTAAGTCATCGGAGCGATTCACGCCGCCGTAGGTCGGATGCGCGATCAGCGCGTGCGGCTCGACCTCGTGGAAGATCTGAAAGCGGTCGTCGGCCGGAACGTTCGCCTGCGCGATGAGCGCATCGTGAACCGCGTCGCCGATTGCGCGGAGCTGTTGCGGAGAGCGCCCTTTCCGGAGAGTGATCTCGACCAGCGGCATCGCGCGGATTGTAAGCTACGAAACCGCACCCTTCGTGCTCAACAACTCGATGCGCGTCTCGATACGGCGCCGGTCGCTCTCGCACGGTGCGAGCTCGAATGCCAGCATGTAGTTCGCGACCGCGAGATCCGTCTGAGCGTTCAGCTCATACGCTTCACCGAGGCTGTCGTACACATTCCACGATGTCGGATGTTCGGTCGCGTTTCGTTCGAGAATCTCGATCGCGTCGCGATGGCGGTTGCGCCACATCAACTGATAGGCGTAACAGGTGAGATCAACTTCCCGGGCGATCTCCATCGAGACGTTGCGCAGGCGCTCGGCCTCCTCGGCTTCGCCGCACAAATCGCAATACTCGGCGCGCGTCCGGAGATCGATGAAGTCAGCCGTGAATGCGTGCTCTCCCATAGCGAAGCCCCTCATGCCGGTTGGCGCGGGAGAGAGGCGCGCCGTCCTGCATCGGATCAGTTCAAATTGGACCGGTCCGTAATCTTGCGCCTGCCTCCCCGAGGCGTCAACACCCGAATGGGTGAGGGGGTTATCGCCGGGGCAGCCCCGAGGCGCCGAGGGCCGCAATCGCCGAGATCGAAGGGAGCAGATACCGTCCCTGGGGCTGCCAGTCGACCATCACCAGGAAGAGCGCGATGAAGATGAGATTGCCTGCGATGGCGCTCACGATCACTGCGCCGGCTGGAGTCCGCATCCGCCTTAGCCCCAGGAGCGCAACCACGGTCAGCAGCGCGAACCAGATGTACGTCACCGCCGGCATGGGGGTGTTGAACCAGCCGAACTTTCCCCAGAAGCTGACGAAGAGGCTCCCGATCCATCGCGGGCGCAGCGCGAGGTCAGCGAAGGTGCCGGTCGAGCCGGCGGTCGGAACCGGAGGCATGATCGTACCGAAGCGGATCACGTTCACTCCAATCCATACGCCGAGGGCGGCGCAGGACGTCGCGATCAGAGCCAGCGCTGGAGCCCATGACTTGCGCCGCGCGACCATGATCGCCGCGACCGCGATCGGCAGCCCGAGAAAGAGCGCCGCCCCTTTCGCAAAGAGCGCGGCGGTGAGCGCGAGTCCCGCGGCGGCGCCGCGCGTGTTGCTCGGATCATTCACGAAGCGAATGAGAAGCAGCAGCGTGAGCGACGCACAGGCGATCAACGCGATGTCGTTGCTGACCGCCCCGGTCACGAAGAGCAACTGCGGCGCGAGAAGGTACGCGGCTGCAAACCGTTGTGACGCCGGCGCAATCGCGCACGCCACTTCCATCGAAGCCCACATCGCCAGGAGGAGCCAGCCGATCTGCACGATTCGCATCGCGATCACCGCGCGGCGCGCCTCACGGCCGCCAGCGGGATGGATGAATGCCCGGCTGCCGCTGCGGTTGAAATCGAACGACGGATTCGGACGGAAGTCGAGGTGGATCCCGTCCTGCGCCATGACCCGCAGGACGGCCGCCTGCGCGAAATATCCCAGCGGCGGCTGATGAGCCTCGTAGTTCACGCGGTCGTACGATTCTGGCGCGCTCGGGAGGCGCCACTCGCGCGCAAGGTACTGAACGTACCCGATGTGCGCTGGCTCATCCGGCGCCTCGCCCACAGGCGTGATGATCGCGAACGCAATCGCGCCGGCAATCGCGAGCATCATCAGCAGCAGTCGCTCAGTCGTCGGCATTTCGGAACTGCGCACCGGATGATGCTACCCGACTCGATTCTTTGACTGTCCGACTCCACACACGATGGCGGTAGACTTGTATCGGAATGGCGCTCCACTCTTCCGATTCCCGCGCGCGGCTGATCGGCGTCCTTCGGAGCGCCTGCTCGGGCGAACTGGCGGCGGGCTACGCGTATCGGGGACACGGGAAAAGCGTCTCCTCTTCAGAAGTACGCGAGCGCATCCGCATCATTGAGGGAGAAGAGTGGCACCATCGGACCCTCGTCCAAGGTCTGCTCGCCGAGCTCGGTGCAGCCCCGTCGAGCACACGTGAGGCGCTTTTCTGGCTCATCGGAAAAACAATCGGGACGTTCTGCCGCGTCGGAGGTTTTTTCATCCCGATGTACGGCGCCGGCCTGCTCGAGCAGTCGAATATCAGGGAGTACGAAGAAGCCGCGGTGCTCGCGCGCGATGCCGGCCTCACCGGCATGATCGACTGCCTCTTGACGATGGCGGAGGTCGAGTGGGAGCACGAGCGTTTTTTCCGCGAACAGATTGTGGGTCATTGGATGCTGCGGATCTTCCCGCTGTGGAAGGCGCCGCCCCCGAAGGAAACCATTCGCGCGTCGTATCCGCGTGAGGCGGCAGCCGTGACTCTGGCTGCGATCGGCTGATCGCCGTCCTCGGGGTCGTTCACCAAATGATCACATCCTTCAGCGCAACCAACGGGCGGCCAGACCGTACACTGCTGGAAATCCAGCATTGTTGAAGGAGCATTCATGCGCCGTCTCCTTGTTGCCGTTGTTCTCGTCTGTCTATCGTTCACAGCGACCGCCGCTCCGGCCGGCGCCGAGATCCGGAATGAGAAATGGCGCGAGGACCTCGCATACGCACGCCGCCTCCTCCCCCGCGTTCACATAAATCTCTTTCATGACCTCTCGCAGCGCGAGTTCGACAAGCTCTTCACCGATCTCGACCGCGACGTTCCACGCCTCGCGGACCACGAGATCATCGTCCGCCTCGCGGCGATTGTCGCGAGGTTCGGTCCGCGCGACGGTCACTCGCGCGTAAACCTCTTCGCGCCTGCGGCTGGATTCAGCCGGCTACCGATCAACCTCTATCAGTTCTCGGACGGGCTTTTCGTTCGCGCGATTCAGAAGGAGCACGCCGGACTCGAGGGAGCGCGCGTCATCGCGATCGGTGGAGTCGAGGCTGAACGGGCGATCGAGCGCGTTTCCGAGATCACGCCCGCCGACAACGAATGGACCAGGAAGGCGTGGTCGATGGACCTCGTGAGCATTCCGGAAGTTCTGCACGCGCTGAAGATCACGACGGGCGATGTCAAGGCGCCTGTCCCGTTCGAGCTCGAGCTTCCGGACGGCAAGCGCCGCATCGTCGCGATCGCGCCGGTGGCTTCGCTGGAGAGTGTGGAGTGGATCGACCTTCGTTTCCGCACCGGGACCGCGCCGCTCTACCTGCGTCATGCGTCGCGCGACCCCTTCGATCGGCACGGAGCAGCGAAAAATCACTGGTTCGAGTATCTGCCGGAACATTCGCTCCTTTACGTCAACTACAGCGGAGTCGTCGACGACAAGGACGAGTCGGTTGCGCGCTTCAGTGAGAGCCTCTTCGAGTTCGCCGACCGCAACGTCGTGAAGAAGATCGTGTTCGACGTCCGCCAGAACAGCGGCGGCAACAACTATCTCAACCGGCCGATTTTCTACGAGATGATGAAACGTCGCGACACGCTGGGACGGCGAGGATCGCTCTTCGTGATCATCGGTCGCGTCACGTATTCAGCCGCGCAGAATTTCGTCAACTTCTTCGACAATCACTTCGAGACGATCTTCGTCGGCGAGCCGACGGGTGCGAGTCCGAATCACTACGGCGATCCGTTGCGCATCGAGCTGCCGAACAGCCGGATTCCGATCGCTGCGTCCTCGGTCTGGTGGCAGGATCTCGATCCGCGCGACTCGCGGATGTGGATCGAGCCGCATGTCGCCGCTGAACTCGATTCTCGTTCCACCGCCGAAGGACGCGATCCCGCACTCGAAGCAATCATCGATTACAAACAAGCGCCCTCCGTCGCCGAAGTAGTCCGCGCCGCGATGGCGAAGGGACCTGCTGAAGCCGAGCAGGCGATGCGCGCGTGGCATGCCGAGCCTCGAAACAAATACCAGCGCAGTGACGGCGCCCTGAACCGTTTTGCCGTTTCGCTGTACGGCGAGAATCGCCCCGCCGACGCACTCGCTGTCTTCGAGCTCAACGCGAAGGTCAATCCGCGGTCATGGCTCGCGCACAACAGCCTCGCTCGTGGCTACGCGTCAGTTGGGCGCAAGCCCGAAGCCATCGCCGAGTACGAGAGCGCCATCGCAATCGACCCGCGCGCAGCGCTATCGATCACAGGACTCGAACGCCTGCGCAACCCGAGTCCACCTGATGCGAAACCGTCACCCCCGCATTGACGTTACTGCTCTCCCGCGCGCATCGGAACGATCGGCATCACGAGAACACCGCCGTGATCCGGCCGGCGCAGGGCATCTGGGTCGCAGAGAGACTCATCGGAGAGGAATTCGAGCTCGTGTCTCATTTGCCAATGAGAACAAACTCGAATTCCCGCTCCGGATCAGCTCTTGAGAAACGCGATCAGGTCGCTCGTCAGGCGATCCTTGTCGCTGGCGAACAATCCGTGAGGTGCACCTTCGTACTCGATCAGTTTTGCTCCCTTGATCGATTTCGCAGCCACACGCGCCGTCGGGTCGATCGGGACAATTTTGTCATTGGTCCCGTGGATGATCAGCGTCGGGACCGTGAAGGCCGCGAGGTCGGGGCGAAAGTCGGTCGTGGCAAACGAATTCGCACACGCCAGCGTCGCCTTGAAACTCGCCTCCATCGCCTGCTTGCGCGACCACTCCATGACTTCCTCGGTGACCTTGCCGCCGTAGAAGCCCTTGAAGAATCCGCCGAAGAAGGCCGCACGATCCTTCTTCATCCCCTGCCCCATCTGCTCGAAAATCTTCGCATCGACGCCGGCAGGATTGTCCGCGGTCTTCTTCAGGAACGGGACGACCGCACCGATCAGGCCCGCTTTGACCACATTCTTTCCACGGTGGCGCGACATGTAGCGCGCCACTTCGCCGCCCCCCATCGAGAATCCGATGATCGTTGCGCCTGTCGCGCCCGTTCCCTCGATTACGGCCGCAAGATCATCGGTGAGCGTGTCGTAGTCGTAGCCATCGAACGGTTGACTCGAACGCCCGAATCCGCGGCGGTCATACGAGATCGCGCGGAACCCGGCATCCGCGATCGCCATCGCCCCTTCATCCCATGTGTCTGCCGACAGCGGCCATCCATGCAGGAGGATCACGGGGCGGCCCTTCCCCCAGTCCTTGATATAGATCTTCTGTTCGTCTTTCGTTTTTATGTAGGTCATGCGCGCAGGTAGCCGCAATCAGCATGCCGCCGATGGCGGCTGCGCGTCCGATTACGCCTCATCGCGGTGAAATTAACGCGATGAAACGTTCAGACAGACGTCGAGAAAGCGCCGGGCGCTCGTAGCGACCTGGGCCATCTTCGCCCCGATATCTGCAGGAGCCCGCGTCCGTTTCCCGATCTCGGGGATTGCGGCCGAAGCAAACCCCAACGTCGTGAAGTGAACGTGGCGCAGCGCGTCGAGATTCTCGGTATGCAACCCAGCGGGCGAGATCGCGCGGAGAAACTGCAGGTCGGGAGTCATGAACGCGTCCTGGAGCTCGAAAAGATGAAGAATGGGAGGCACGTCGCGGATATCAAACGAGGGCGCTGCCTTCATGCTCTCGACTCCAGACGAGGTCCCGATGCCACCGTCGAGGCTGACGATCGCGCGGATGCGCGGATCGCGCATTGCGAGAAGCAGCGCCGCGCGCGCACCGAAGCTGTGACCGATCACGCCAATCCGGCCGCGATCGATCCGATATCGCTTCTGCACCGCGTCGATTGCACGGCCGAGCTCGAGAGCCTGAATCTCTGCAAATTTTCCGATCTCATCCGCGCTCTTCATCGGCGTCTCGATCATTGGAGAGGGAGTCGTCACCACGACGTATCCGTGACTTGCGAGGTACTCGGATAGAACCGCCTGATCCGCCGCGGAGTGCCCGTTTCCCTGACCCATGGCAACGAGAGGAAAACGGCCGCCGAGAATCGTCGCTCCACGGACAGCGAGCATTCGCGCGTCGAGATACTCAGAGATCGCCGCAGCAGGAAGTCCCGCGCCTGCTAGAAACTCGGTGAACCCTGCGCGCCGATTCCCGACGTAGTCACCGAACGTCATACGCGATCCGCCCGCGCGCGCGGGATACCAGGCGCTCACGAGCAACCCGCCGTCGCGCCATTCATCAAACCCGACCGCATGGTCGCCCAGCGTCAGAGAAGCGAAGAGATTCGTCTCATCGGCGACCGCAGAGAACGCTGCGAGCAGCATAGAGATCGCGAAGAACGCGGCTTTCATCGGATCGATTATCGCGTTGGCGCGCTGGCGTGAGGTAACAGGACGCGAACAAAGCGCCGCACGATGAGCGCGAGTGAATGACAAGCCAGCTTGACACGCCCGCCCACGGGATCTACGATGCGCATGGAAAGTCTGCTTTACATGTCATTGAAGCTTCGAAACCGAGTCAGAGAGCTCCGCAACGATCACGGATGGACCCAGCAGGAGCTCGCCGAGAAGACCGGCGTCTCCCGGCAGAGCATCAACTCGATCGAATGCGAGCGCTACATTCCGAGTCTGCCGCTGGCGCTGTCGTTTGCGCGCATTTTTGGCTGCTCGACCGAGGACATTTTCACGCTGGAGAAAACAAAATGAACATCCCGATCATCGGCAGATTCATCGATGAACGCTTTCTCGAACACCGCCGGCGATCGACGAGCCTCGCTGGAATCATCGGCGCGTTCGTCGCCATCGGTCTTTGGGCGTACCGATACATCGTCGATCACGTATGGAACTGGGAGCTCTTCGCGGTCGCCGTCACGATCGCGGTCGTCAAAGTTGCGCTGATGATCTGGTACAGCACCACGGACTGAATCGATCGAACATGGAGACACCATCATGATTTTCCGCAGACAACTGCATGACCCGAACCGCATGCTTCTGACCGGTATGGCTGTATTGCTCGCCGCAAGTCTTCTGAACTTTTCCTTGCGGTGGACCGAAGGATCGCTCGAGACGGTGGCCTACGCTTCGATGGGACTTCTGTACGGAATCTCGTTTACCTTGCTTCTGCTTTCGGCGCGGCGCAAGTCCCGTATGAGATCTGGCACCGAGGGCGGGTGTCGCTGACTGCGTGTCCGTTTCAATCCCCAAGCTGCATCTCAACGCTTGCCGGCCGCAGTCAACGACTTCACGCGTTCCGACGTGATCTCCTCCATCCACTTCTCCGTCCCATCCTGGAACCAGCTCCAGCGCGACGTCATGTGATCGTCGTCGATGAGATGAAACTCGGCATCGTGCATGTGTCCGGCCCCCGGAGACTTCAGATTGGTCGCGTCGAGAAATGTGAAGCGGATCCGCCTGCCATCCTCGGAGATCTCGGTCGCGTGAAGCCGCGGCTGGTTCTTCGCCTCACAGAAGTGCGTGAGCAGAAGACGCTCACCATCCAGGTAGAACGCCGTCATCATCGAGTCCTTCGGAGTGTCGACAAAGCGCGAGATTTCCATCACCACGCTTCCCTTGCCGCCAATCACGTAGGACGCTTCTTCGGTCCACCCCTTCGTGCTCGTCGAGCGCCAGGAGCCGGCCAGCTTTGCGAGCGTGGAGTACGCGAGGCGAGCGGAAGCGCCGCTCGGAACCGCGGCCTCCAGGGGAATCGAGGTTGACGTCAGCACGGCGGCCATCACCAGGATCTTGATCGTTTTCATCGGAGTCTCCTTTGCTCACTCAGTTGCCGCGAAACGGAAAAGGGTTGCGCAACCATTCGGGACTTCTGCGACACTCATGAATGTGACGGAGAGTGATGAGAGCCTTGTGCGCGCCTTCGCGGGGGGCGACGCAGACGCGTTCCTGCCTCTCTATCGCCGTCACGCGCCGCTGCTCTACGGCTTCGTTACCCGGATGGTCGGCCTTCCCGCGGCCGACGATGTGCTGCAGGAGGCATGGCTTCGGGCCGCTCGATTCCTGCCTCGCTTCGAATGGCGATCAAGTCTGCGGACGTGGCTCTGCGGCATCGCGGCGAACTGTGCCCGCGAGCACCTGAGGAGAAAAGGCCGTCTCGACGCGGAAGTGGCAAGTGACGGGGGAGAGATCGCGACGGTCTGGTACGACGCTGTCGCCGATCAGGTGGACCTGGAGCGGAGCATCGCGCGCCTGTCGCCTCGGTACAGAGAAGTTCTGCTGCTGCACGATGTCCTCGAGATGACGCACGCTGAGATTGCCAGCGCGCTCGGGATCGATGAGGGAACGTCGAAGAGCAATCTCTCGCGCGCTCGCGCGGCCGTTCGCGAAACGCTGGCGAATCGAAGGAGAAATGATGAGTGACAAAGAGCGCATCCAGGAAGATGGCGACGAGATCAGGCGCGCGCTGCAAGCGCTTCCCGTCGAGCGCCCGGTGACCGCGGCGCAAGCCGCGGTTCTCGCCGCGAAGCTCAAAGAGTCACGTACACGCCGCCGCCGGTTCGGCGAGCTTGCCCTCGCTGCGACGATCGCGATGGTCGCTTTCCTCGCCGGCCGCACCACGGTGGTTCCAGCCGCTGTTCCGGCGGAACCCGCGTACATGCTGCTCGTTCACGATGATCTTCCGCCGCAGGCCGATTCGGCAAAGCTGCATGAGGAGTACGGTCGCTGGGCGGCGGGACTCGCGGAGGGCGGACGCTTGTCAGGAGGAGAGGAGCTCGGCGACACGAGATTGCTGCTCGAGCCGGGCGCGGGCTCAGATGTCGCGCGCACGTCCGCGCGATCCACTCGCTCGATCGGAGGCTACTTTCTTCTGACGGTTGGCAACGAAGCCGAAGCACTGGCGATCGCCCGCGACTGTCCGCACCTGAAACGTGGAGGCACAGTCGAGGTGCGAGAAATCGTCCGGCAGTAGAACGACCTCTCGTCGACCGATCGCGCCCGCGCGATCAGTTCGCGATCAGATCGACGTCTTTCGGCACGGCGATCACGACGACCTGGTCGCCGTTCATCGTGAATTCGATCCGTTCGGGGATGGTTTCCTTCTGGCGGATCATGAATTCCGAGAGCTCGTCTTCGATGTAGCGCTGGATCGCGCGGCGCAGCGGGCGGGCGCCGGAGTTCGACTCCTCGCCAGCCTTTCGCAGCAGCCAGTCGATGACAGTGTCGTCGATCGAGATCCGCACGTTCTTCGGAACGAGCGCGAGGTTCACGTCGTCCACGAGCAGACGGCAGATGTACCGCAGCTCGACCTGTGTGAGCGGATTGAAAATGATGATGTCGTCGATCCGGTTGATGAACTCCGGTGAGAACTCTTTCTTCAGCTCCTGATGGATCATCGCCTCGGCGCTCTTCTGATCGCCCTCGGTCGATTTTTCGCGGAAGCCCATGTGACCCTTCGTCGTCAGGAACCGCGTCCCGAGGTTCGAGGTCATGATGATGAGCGTGTTGCGGAAGTCGACCTGATTGCCGAGCGAGTCAGTGAGGATTCCGTCCTCGAGAATCTGCAGCAGGATGTTCGCGATGTCGGGATGCGCCTTCTCGATTTCGTCGAGCAGCACGACCGAATAAGGATTACGGCGCACGCGCTCGGTGAGCTGGCCGCCTTCTTCATGGCCGACGTATCCCGGAGGCGAGCCGATGAGCTTCGACACCGCGTGCTTCTCCATGTACTCCGACATGTCGAAGCGGACGAGATGTTTCTGCGATCCGAAGAGGAACTCGGCGAGACGTCGCGCCACCTCGGTCTTACCGACACCCGAGGAGCCGAGAAAGATGAACGACCCCATCGGGCGGTTCGGCGACGCAACGCCGAGGCGCGAGCGACGGATTGCTCGTGAGATCGCTTTGATTGCCTTGTCCTGACCGACAACGCGCCGCATCAGGATTTCTTCCATGTTGATGAGCTTCGCCGCCTCGTCTGCTTCGATCGACGTGACGGGGATATCGGTCCACGAGGAGATGATCTCCTCGATGTCGCGCTTGGTGACTTCCATCGTCTCGTCGCCGGCGCTCTCGCGCTCGGCTTTGAAACGCTCGATCTCTTCCTTGAGCTCGATCTCGCGCTCGCGGAGGAACACGGCCTTCTCGAAATCCTTGTCCGAGATCGCCTTCTTCATCTCCTTGACGATCGAGCGGATCTCCGACTCGAGGCGCCGCAGATTCTGCGTATCGGCGACGCGGCGCAGCTTCACCTTCGCGCCTGCCTCGTCGAGGATGTCGATCGCCTTGTCGGGAAAGAAGCGGTCGGTGATGTAGCGGTTCGACTGATAGACCGCGGAACGAATCGCGGTATCGGAGTACTTGACCTTGTGGAAGCTCTCGTAGCGTTCCTTGATGCCTTCGAGGATCTGCAGCGTTTCGATCTCGTTGGGCGGGGCGACGTTGATCGCCTGGAAACGGCGGAGGAGCGAGCGGTCCTTCTCGATGTAGCGGCGGTACTCGCGGATGGTCGTCGCGCCGACGCACGAGATCTCGCCGCGCGAGAGCGCCGGCTTGAGGATGTTCGCCGCGTCGAGCGAGCCTTCCGCCGACCCGGCGCCGATCAACGAATGGATCTCATCGATGAAAATGATGATGTCGGTGTTCTCTTTGAGCTCTTTGATGATGCCTTTGAGACGCTCCTCGAACTGCCCGCGGTATTTCGTTCCCGCGACGATGAGCGAGAGGTCGAGTGAGAGAATCCGCTTGTTCGCGATGAACATCGGCACGTTGCCGTCGACGATGCGTTGGGCGAGCCCTTCGACGATCGCGGTCTTGCCGACTCCCGGCTCGCCGAGGAGGATCGGATTGTTCTTCGTGCGACGCGAGAGGATCTGGATGATCCGCTCGACTTCCTTCTCGCGCCCGATGAGCGGATCGAACTGCGCCTGATGCGCCATCTGCGTCAGATCGCGCGCGTACTCAGCGAGAAACGGCAGCTCTTTCTTCTGCTTGTCGGCCTCGCGCTCCTTGAGGATCGAGATCGTCTCCTCGCGCACGCCATAGACGTTGAGCCCCTTGGCGGTGAGGATGCGCGCCGCGGTCGAGGTCTCCACGCGGAGGATGCCGATCAGCAGATGCTCGGTGCCAACGTACTGATGCAGCATCGACTCCGCCTCATGTGCCGCGTACGCAAGAATTTTTTTTGATTCCTCGGAAAGCGGTAACTCGGCGGACGATGAGATGCGATCGACGAAAAGGCGGTCGCCTTCGACCTCGCGGCGGATCTGTTCGGGCTTCACGTTGAAGCGGGAGAAGATCTCTTTGATGATCTCCTCCCCCTCGCGAAGTACGCCGAGAAGGATGTGCTCCGACTCGATCACTCGACTGCCGAGCTTGGATGCTTCGTATCGGGCGAAGAAGAGAGCGCGACGTGCCTTCTCGTTGTATTTTTCGAACATTAGGGTCGGTCCGGTGCTAATTGTATCGCTGCTTCATCTCAAAGACGCGGTCACAGCGGGCAGCCAGCTCCGGATTGTGGGTCACGATGATCGATGTCAGCCCCCTTTTGGAGTGACAATCGCGCATCAGATCGAAGACCCTTTCACTGGTCTCGAGGTCGAGATTCCCGGTCGGCTCGTCGGCGAGGAAGAGCAGCGGATCGGTCAGGAGCGCTCTCGCGATCGCGACCCTCTGCTGTTCCCCGCCCGATAACTGGCTCGGGAAGTGACGGCCACGCGGCGAGAGACCCAGCTCCGCAAGCAATGCAGCCGCCCGCTTCAACGCCTCGCCGTGGGCGATTCTTCCGATCCATCCCGGCATGGCGACATTCTCCAGAGCGGTGAACTCAGGCAGAAGATGATGAAACTGGAAGACAAACCCGACGTTCCGGTTGCGGAACGCCGCCAGCTCGTCGTTCGACATCGCGATCAGGTCGCGCCCGTCGACACGAATCGTTCCACTGTCTGCGCGATCGAGCCCGCCGAGGAGGTGGAGGAGCGTCGATTTGCCGATTCCCGAGGGTCCGACGATGGCGAGCATCTCCCCCCGCTCCACCTGCAGATCGAGGCCGCTGAAGACCGCGACAGGCACTTCGGCGTTGCGATACGTCTTCGACAACGCGCGCGCCTCGAGAAATGACATCCGCGTGGATTATAGGACTCGCCCCCGGCATCCTGAGCGAAGCGTTGCCCTCGTCATCCTGAGCGAAGTGAAGGATCTTCTGATGTATGGGCGATGCAAGTGGCTGCGTCCATCCCAGCGCTATCAGAAGATCCTTCGCTCCGCTCAGGATGACCGGGGCAACGCTACGCTCAGGATGACCGGGGGGAATGCGAGAGCTGGTTCATTCTCGTCTCGAGCGCTTTGACCGATCGGTCGTCGAGGGGGATGTGCCGGCCGATCCACTCGCCGTTGCTCTTTTCAATGATGCCGACCGAGGTCGGGTAGTCGAAGCGGCGCGGGCCGGAGCTGGCGGGATTGAAATACCAGACGCCCGCGACGCGCTCGTCGTGCGGCAGATGGCTGTGGCCGAAGACCACGAGATCGGCGGGCCGCCTGGCAAGTTCACGCGTTACGCGCGCGTCGAGGTCGTGCGGTCTCGGGAGGATGTGCGTGATCGCGATACGAAGACCGTCGAGCGTCACGCGGGCAAACTCTTCCCCCATCCCGTCGTCGTTGTTGCCGGGAACCGACGTGACCGGGGCGATCTCCCTCAATGCCTGGAGGATCTCGTCGCCGCCGACGTCGCCGGCGTGGAGGATCTGGTCGACGCCGGCAAAAACCTCCGGCACCCGCTCGTGCAGCACGCCATGCGTGTCGGAGATGATGCCGATCCTCACGACTCTCACGATAGCAACACGCTGGCCCGAAATCCGCACGGCCGAGACCGGCATGGAATCCGACCGCGCGAACTTCGACTACTTCAGCAATGAATACGCGCAGGCGCTGCAGGCGATCGAGAAGCAAGCCTCCACGATCCTCGTACTCGGCGGACAGGAGGATCTGCACAAGTTCGTCGAGCAGTTTCTCGAGATGGCCAAAGGCGTCCACACTCAGGCCGCCGAGAAAGGCGAAGCGAATTTTGCGGAGTGGTTCGCAGAACTGATCAAGCGCGGAGAAGCGGTCCGCGGCGCCACCGCCCCGAACTGAGCCACTCGCTGCTCGTATCATGGCGCGATGAAGAGCCTCATCGTGCTTCCCCTCTTCACGGGAGCCCTCATGACCATTACCGCCGAAGCATCACGCATCGACGACGCTGCCAGGCGCGTCGAGGCGAACGTGATCGCGACTCGTCGCGACATTCATCAGTACCCCGAGCTCGGCAACCGCGAGACACGCACCGCGACGCTCGTCGCCGAACGTCTTCGCGCTCTCGGCATCGAGACGCACACAGGCATCGCGCTCACGGGCGTCATCGGCATCCTCAAAGGGGGCAGGCCCGGACGCGTTGTCGCCCTCCGAGCCGACATGGATGCCCTCCCCGTCACCGAGCAAGTCGACCTCCCCTTCGCTTCGAAAGTGCGGACTACGTACAACGGCGAGGAAGTCGGCGTCATGCACGCCTGCGGGCACGACGCGCACGTCGCCATACTCCTTGGAGTCGCCGAGGTCCTCGCCGGCATGCGCGAGTCGATGCCCGGAACCGTGAAGTTCCTCTTCCAGCCCGCCGAGGAAGGGGCGCCGAAGGGCGAAGAGGGGGGCGCGGAGTTGATGGTGAAAGAAGGAGCACTCGACAATCCGAAAGTCGACGCGGTCTTCGGGCTTCACGTGACGTCGCGTTTTCCTGTCGGGATGATCGCGTACAAACCGGGCGGGATGATGGCGTCCGTTGACACTCTCCGGATCAAAGTCCGCGGCAAGCAGACGCACGGCGCGTATCCATGGCTCGGCGTCGATCCGATCGTGGTCGCCTCGCAGATCGTTCTCGGTTTGCAGACGATCCCGAGCCGCCAGCTCGACTCGACCGTCGCGCCGTCGATCGTCACGATCGGCACGATTCGCGGCGGCGTGCGCAACAACATCATCCCCGACGAAGTGGAGATGACTGGAACGCTGCGCGCGCTCGATCCCGTGATGCGTCAGGAGATTCACGCGCGCGTCCGTAAGACCGCGGAGAACATCGCCGAGAGTGCAGGGGCGACGGCCGTCGTCGAGATCGAGACCGGATATCCGATCGTGAACAACGATCCCGCGCTGACCGCGAAGGTCGCGCCACTTTTCGCGCGAGTCGCCGAGCGCGCCCAAGTCGTCAACGCAGTGCTCGGCGCCGAAGACTTTTCATTCTTCCAGGAGAAGGTGCCGGGAGTGTTCTTCTGGATCGGAACGCGTCCGAAGAGTCAGACGCCGGAAAAAGCCGCATCGAATCACTCGCCACTCTTCTTCATCGACGAGAGCGGTTTGCTCCTGGGGGTTCGCGCGCTGGCAGGAGTCGCGATGGAGTATTTGGGGCTTTCCCAACCCTGAGAGGCTGTGCAAAAAATCAAACCCTGAGCGAAGCGAAGGGTCTACTGATAGCACGAACTCGGGTCGATCCTCGCACCCGACGCGTTCGCTGAGACGGGCACGCGCGGTGGCTCGTGCTCTCAGTAGACCCTTCGCTTCGCTCAGGGTTGGAGTCATTCCTCGCTTGCGCTCGGAATGACTCTTTAAGCCTTCATCATCTGCTTGATCCGTCCCCAGTAATCGGCACCAGACAGCCACTGGCCGCCGTCGATCACGAACGCTTCGCCGGTGACATACGACGCGTAATCGGACAGAAGATACGTCGCGGCATTCGCGACTTCCTCGAGCGTTGCGAATCTGCGCAGCGGGATCGTCTTGCGGATACCTTCGATGACGGCTGGATCGGGGAAGAGACGTGCGGCCGCTCCCGGCGTGTCGACCGGTCCGGGCGCGATTGCATTCACACGGATCTTGTAGCGCGCCCACTCGACCGCGAGCGTCTGCGTCATCGCCAGCACGCCGGCCTTCGCGCTCGCCGAATGGACGACGCCCGGCGCGCCGGTCCAGGCATAGTTCGCAATCACGTTGAGGATCGAGCCGCTCTTCGCGGCGATCATCCGTTTGCCGACCGCGCTCGTGCAGTAGAACGTGCCGTTGAGCACAATCCCGATCACCGAGTTCCAGCCGTTGACTGACAGCTGCTCGGTCGGCGTGATGAAGTTGCCGGCGGCGTTGTTGACGAGGAAATCGATCCGCTTGTGATCCGACTCGACCTTCTGCGCCATCGCCTCGACAGCTTCCGCGTCGCGGACGTCGAGCACGTGATAGCCGGCGGCATCGCGCCCCGTCTCCGATCGAATCTGCTCGACCGCCTTACTGAGGTTCTCTTCCTTCCGGCTGACGAGAATCACGCGCGCACCGAGGCGTGCGAGCTCGCGTGCGATGGCAAAACCGATCCCTGTGGCGCCACCGGTAATGATGCCGGTGCGCCCTTCGAAAGTGTTGGTTTGCAGCATGGGCGGCACACTATCACGCCCTATAATCACTACGGATGCGTCGGATCGCTGGGGTGCTGGCGGCTGTTTTCATCATCGCGTGCGGCAGCGACGTGCCGAAGCCTTTGAGCGAGCCCGGCGAGAAGCTCTACGATCTCCGAGGCGTGATCGAATCGCGCGATTCAGGCGACAATACGATCCGTATCAAGCACGAGGCGATCGCGAACTTCATGGAAGCGATGACGATGGATTTCAGCGTCCGTGGCGCGGAAGCTCGTGCGCTGCCGGCCGACGGCTCGCGCGTCGCCGCGAAACTCCACGTCACCGAGCGTGCGTATTGGTTGACTGACGTGACGGTGCGGCCATGACGACGCGGCTTCATCTCACGCGCCCTCTCGACGGATGGTTCGGCGACTATCCGGTGCGGCTCGTCGACGTCACGACGACGGGAGGCCTGATCGAGCACGACGATGCCATCCCTGTCGGCGCGCGCGCGCTGCTTCGATTCTTCTGGCGCAAGCAGGAGATCGAGATCACGGCCGAGACCTCGCGCCACATCGAGGGGGAATCGGCGATTCATTTCGTGGAGAAGAGCGAGCAGCTCGAGCGTCTCATCGC
>JAENWF010000024.1 GCA_016650215.1 Thermoanaerobaculia bacterium | reverse complement strand
TCATGCATGGCTCGAGGCAGCATCCGCGAGCGATGTGGCGCCGGCTCTCAAGCCGGCGGCTTTCCGTCCTCTGTCGCCCTGATCGCAGGAGTAGGTTCATCTGGCATCGCCCGTGGCTGCGTCCGTGCTTGACGTGGCGCCGGCTGAAGCCGGCGGCTTTTCGTTCCCTGTTGCATGAGCACCCCGGTGCCGCCGGTGATCCTTCGCTGCGCTCAGGATGACCACCACTTCACTGCCAGCGGAAGATTTTTAGCGCCACAAAGTACGAGGCCACCGCCCAGACCACGAGATTCGCCATTTGCGGTGCGATCTGTCCGAGACTCGTCGCGTCATTCATCACCGCGCGCAGCGCATCGTTCAGCGCCGTCAAGGGCAAAGCGCGGATGAACGGTTTCGCCGCGTCGGGGAATCTCTCGTACGAGAAGAACACGCCCGAGCAGAGCCACATCGGCATCATCACGAGATTCATCATTCCGCTGACCGCCTCGATCGTGCGCGCGCGCGATGCGATCAGCAGTCCGACCGCGGCGAATGCCATTCCGCCGAGGAGGCAGATCAGCGCGAACAGCAGAAACGAGCCGCGAACGCGAACGTCGAATACGAGCCACGCGAAGACGACGAGAAACGTCACCTCGGTGACCAGAAAAACAAGCCGAGAGAGAAACTGCGCGATGAGGTAGTCGCTCTTGCGCATCGGGGTCGCGACGAGACGCTTGAGCAGCTTCTTCATCCGCGCGTTCACGATCGTGAATCCCATGCCCCACATCCCGGTGCTCATGAGATTCATGCCGAGGAGTCCGGGAACGAGGAAGTCGATGTAGCGCGAGCCCTGTTCCTCCACGTGAATGTCCTTGGGAGGGAACGCGGAGCGTCGTCCCGCGGCGAGTTGCAGCGCGTCGTCGGCCTCGAGGCGTGAGGCGCGCGACTCGGGGCGCGTCGGATCGAAGCGATACACCGGCGCCGCGTCTCCTTCTACGAGGAGGGAGATGTTTCCGCGGCGGAGCTCTTCGCGTCCTGTCTTCTCCGAGTAAATCCGCGGCAGAAGTGCCGGCGACTTCGCGAGCGCTTCCATGCGCGACTTCGCCTGCGGTCCTTCGAGCACGCCGATCGGAACGCGATCGGGGGGCTTCTCGCGGAACGCGAACCCGAGGGCGAGCGTCATGAGCAGCGGGAAGCCGAAGACCCAGAACATCGCCTCGGTCTCGCGCAAGAACTCTTTCACGCGCACCACCGTCAGCTCGTACAGTGCGGAGCGTGTCTCAGGCATCGCGCAACTCCCTTCCCGTCAGCGAGACGAAGAGATCTTCGAGCGTCGCGGCATGCGTGGAAAGGGTGAGCAGCTTCGCGTGATGTCGCTCGATCGTCGCGAGGAGCTCGGGGAGCGTATCGGCAAGCGAGTCGACTCGGATCGACCATCCTTCGCCGCGGCGCGTCGAGCCATGAATCCCCTTCAGCGAACCAAATGCGCTCGCGTCGAGCAGAGGCTCGCTGGTGAACTCGATCACGTTCGCCGCTTCGAGTTTGGCGATCAAGTCGCGCGGCGTGCCGAGGGCGATGAGATGTCCGTGGTCGACGATCGCAATCCGGTCACAGAGCCGCTCGGCCTCGTCCATGTAGTGCGTCGTCAGCAGAACTGTGCCGCCCTTTGCGCGGAAGCGGGCGACGACTTCCCAGAGCTGCAGGCGGCTCTGCGGATCGAGGCCTGTCGTCGGTTCGTCGAGAAAGAGAATGTCGGGATCTCCGATGATTGCGCATGCGACCGCGAGGCGCTGCTTCTGCCCGCCGGAGAGCTTGCCGACGCGCGAGTCGCGTTTCTCCTCGAGCGAGAGATCGACGAGAAGCTGCTCCGGCGCCGGGCCCGAGGGGTAAAACGAGCGGAAGAGCCGCAGCGTCTCCGCGACGGTGAGCTTCTCGCTGAGTTGCGTTTCCTGAAGCGAGATGCCGATCCGTTCGCGCAACTCACGCTCGTTATCGCGCCAGTTGAGTCCGAGAATCTCGACGACGCCTCCATCCGGCTTCGTGAGTCCTTCGAGAATTTCGATCGTCGTCGTTTTCCCGGCACCGTTCGGTCCCAGAAGCCCGAAGCATTCGCCGCGAGCAACCGACAGATCGAGCCCGTCGACCGCCTTCACATCCGGGTAATGCTTCCGCAAATTGCGGCAGGAAATCGCAAGCGAATCCATCGAGCGCGAAATAGTACCGCGGGTTCTTCGGGTCGGCTCGACGGAGTGGGGCCGGTACAGCTCGTCAATACGCGCTGGATTCGGGACTGCACATCCAACTCTTTGTAAGGAGCAGCGCGACGTTCCACGTTACCCACCCGAGGACGGCGGGGGTGAGGTGCAGCGGAGATCCGTAGCCGACCGCGATATGGACCACGATCGCGCAGACGAACGCGAGGTTTCCGCCCCACGTGAGCGCGAGCCACAGCCAGCGTGTTCCCGCGCGGAATCCCCACAGGGCGCACAAGAGAACTGCAGTCCCGTTCGCGATGAGCATGCCGCCGAGGCTGGCGCGGTCGTGCGCGACAAGGGGGACGAGACGGGCATACGAGAGTCGCAACTGAGCGGCCGTCGTGCGCATGAAAGCGAGGTCGGTATCGATGAACACGCTCGTGATGCCAACCCACGAAATCACGAGACCGGCTGCTGTCAGGGCGCCGCCGATCATGACGAAGAGGAGCTGTCCCCACTGACCGCGCCGCCACGCGGCAGTCTCGCGCCATTCGGGTTGCAGCGGTTGAGGAGACGACGGCTGCGTGACCATGCACAACACGGTGAATTGCGTGAGAATCGCAGTCACGAACGCGTGGAACGGATCGAAATACCCGAATCCGAGAAACAGAAAGAAGCTGAAGAAGCCGATCGTCGCAGAGGCGATGACGGTCACCTGCGCC
>JAENWF010000023.1 GCA_016650215.1 Thermoanaerobaculia bacterium | reverse complement strand
GGATCTCAAGCGCACCGGATTCACCAATCACAGCGATCGCATCCAGCTCGCATTTGCCAGCGCCGTCTTCCCGATCGGAAGCCGTTTCACTCTCGGCGCGTATTTTCACGAGCCGCTGCGCAACGAGGGTGTGGGCGTTGTAGCTGCCGAGGAAGGATCATTCGGCAGTCCGAGTCAGTCTCTTCCGAATTTTTTCCTGCCGCGCGACAACCCCACGGGTCCTGTGAGTCGGGCCGAATGCGAGAGCATCCGCAGCACCCGGAACGATCCGTTCGCTTGTATCGAATATGAGTTCTTCCCCTTCGCATCCGCCCTCGACGTCAAGCAGCAGACGTTCGGATTGGCCGGCGCATGGCAGATTCATCCGAAATTTTCGGTGGGAGCATCTGCGCGCTACCAGACGTTCACGGAGCGCGCGTTCACGATCATCTTCGATGATGATTTCAACGTTCAGGCAATTCTGGCGCAAGGCACCGGCACAGTGAACGCCCTGGGCGATGACCTCCAGATCGAGACAGAGACCGATGTCACCTTTACCGGTGGCTTCAAGTGGAGCCCGTCGGAGAAGATCAGCATCGGTGGCGTCTATAAGCAGGGTCCCAGATTCATCACTCCATCGTTTTTTGCAGGTGAGCAGAGCGACAACGAGCTCATCCAGCTTGCCGAAACCTCGTTTCACATGCCCGATATCGCGGGGCTGGGCATCTCCGTCCGTCCGATTCCGGTACTGACGATCAACGTTGACGCGGTCCAGGTGTGGTACTCGAATCTTGCCGACGAATTTTTCTCGGCTCGTGTCGGTGACCTCGGTCAGGAGGCGTACGAGATCGACGACGTTCTCGAGCTCCGCGTAGGAGCGGAGTACTTCTTCTCGACAAAGATCCCGATTGCCGTGCGCGCAGGTTACTGGCGCGACCCGGCACATTCGCTGACCTACCGCGGTCCGCTCGACACGTTCAATCGCGTGGGCCAGGCCGCGCTTTATCCCAAGGGTGACGATCAGAATCACTTTTCGGTCGGAGCCGGCCTCGCGTGGCCACGCTTCCAGATCGACGCAGCCTACGACACGTCCGACAACTTCAAAGTCGGCTCGATCTCCATGGTGACGCGCTTCTAGTTCCTCAATGGGGTCAGGTCTTGATTTTTGCGTTTCAGCCGTCTCGAAACGCAAAAATCAAGACCTGACCCTCCCTCAGCGTAGAGAACTTCTACCTTTTTCGTCCGCTTCCAGCTCGCTTTTTCTACGCAATGTGGAGTCATAGAGAACGTGGGGTCAGGTCTTGATTTTTGCGTTTTAACCATCTCCAAACGCAAAAATCAAGACCTGACCCTATAGCTCCTCGAGCGGTACATTCATCAGCTCGAACTCCCTCCAGCCGCGAAAGTCGTAGTGCCACCATTCCGAGGGGAGCGGCTCGAAACCGTGCTTGGTCATGACGTCGCGCAGGCGTGCGCGGTTCGCGATGATGTCGGGAGTGAGGTCGTTGAAGTCGTGCCGGGCTCTGGTCGTGAAGTCGTCGTAGGGCGTCGGCATCGGGAGTTCGGCGCCCGTGCGAAGATCGACGAGCGTCAAATCGACCGCCGCGCCGCGATTGTGACGTGACCCTTTCGCCGGATCGGCGACGTAGTCGGGATTGCGGATTGGCTCCCACATCTGCTCGGTCACGCGGTAAGGACGGTAGCCGTCGAAGACTTTGAGGCCGAGTCCTTCGCGCGAGAGCTCTTCGTGCGCGGCACGGAGCGCGCGTACGGCCGGCGCGCGCAGGTACGCCTTCGCAACCGGATAGAGCGGTTGCTTCATGAAGTTGTCCGGCGTCGCATAGCGGATGTCGAGCGCGAGGCCGGGGATCGAGGCGAGGTCGACCAGCCGCTTCTCGGGGTCAGCGCGCGCGGTCCGCTCGTAGGTCGCGCGATCGGGAACGACGACGAGCCCATAGCGATTCGGCGGAATCGAAGGCGCGGTCGCGCATGCGGCTGCAATCAGCAGAGCAAGGAAGTTGATCCGTCTACGCATCTCGCCTACTGTAAACGGCTCTGATGGAGTTCGACATCTTCTTCTCGATTTGCCAGACCGAAGCCGGTGGCTACATGCCGGACGAGCGGACGATGTTCCTCAACTTCTTCGAGCAGGTCGAGCTCGCCGACCGCCTTGGCTTCGGCACCGCATGGATCGCGGAGAGCCATCTTTCGACCGAGGTGCAGAAGACGAATCCCGGTGCGGTCATCCCGCACTTCGTCGGTGAAATCGGGCTCAACACCGACATCCTCCAGCTCGCGCATCGGATCTTCGCGCGGACGAAACAGATCGGCGTCGGCTCGGCGATCATGAACATTCTCTGCAACGGCGGACCGATTGCGGCGGCCGAGCGGGTGAAGACGTTCCTGACGCTGCACGGACTCGACGCGAATGAGAACCGCCTGCTCACGATCGGCTTCGCGTCGGGACGGTTTCCGTTCATCAACATTCCGTACGGTATCGTGCCGCGCAACGCGGTCGAGGAAGCGGCCTGGCCGGTGGTGAAGAACAGAATCTTCGAGGAAGCTACGGAGATCTTTCTTCGGCTGATTCGCGGCGAGACACTCAGTTCGAACGACATCACGCGACGGTCGCTGACGCGCACAGACTTCCGCAACGACGCAGATTGGCAGCGCGTCATCGCGGCTCACGGCTCGGCTGCGGACGAGATCGCGCTCGAGCCGCGATGGAAGTTTCCGAAGCTCAAGATCGTCCCCCAGGAGTCGCGTCTCGACCTGTTGCGACTCTCGATCGGCTCGCACGACGCAGCAACGCAGATCTTCGCGAACACCCTCCTGCCGGTTGGCGTATTCAATCTCTCGATCACCCCGGGCGATGAGATCGAGAAGACGAACGAGCGGATGAAGACGCACTACCATCGCGATGGTGGCGGCTGGCACAGGCGTCTTATGCCGCGGACCGTGCTCGTGTTCATCAACGAAGAACCGGGATCGGAAGAGGATAAGAACCGTCGCGCCGCCGAAGAGGCTCGTGAGGCGCTGTCGAACTACTGGCGGGCGCTCGAAGGGACGCTCGACGAGGAGAAAGTGCGGCGCGCGACGAGCAACGCGCTCGTCGGCAGCGCCGCGACGATCGCCTCGCAGATGAAGGAGCGTTTCCACCCGGAGGACCGTCTGATGCTCTGGTTCGACTTCAATAATCATGACTCACAACGAGTCATGAGAAACATGACATCGTTCATGTCTCATATTGCAGAGCAATATCGATGAACGTGAAAAAAGAAGAGTTGTCAGTCAACTTCGCCCGGCCGATGCCCGATTGGCAGCCGCTGGTCGAGTATCGACGCAACGGCGTTGCGGAGAACACCGTTCACGGCGCCGTCTCCTGGGTCTCCGGACGAAATCTCATTCACTCCTTCGGCGGAAACGTCGAGGTCTACGGCCGCTCGATGGTCAAGCCGCTCATGATGAAGGTCTTCGCGAAGGAGTTCCGCGAAGGCCTCACGCCTGAGCAGCAGGCGATCTCCGTCGCCTCGCATAACGGCGACACCGAGCACGTGCGCGTTGCGCGATCCATTCTGCGCGAGGCAGAGTGGGGCCTCATGCAGGCGCCGCATGACGTGCCGCTCGTGCAGTTCGGCCGGCAGGTCCGCCGCCCGCGCCGGTGGTACCACTGCTGCTCCGGCGAGCACGCGGCGATTCTCCGCGGCTGCCGCATGAAGGGGTGGTCGCGCGTCGGCTACGTCTGGCCGCATCACCCGTTTTTCCAGGCGTTCCTCGGCTACATCCGCGGAGTCCTCGGTCCCGAATGGCAGACCGGAACGATTGCCAAAGACGGCTGCGGACTGCCGACCGTGAGCGCGACGGTCACCGATCTCGCGCGGCTGTTCGCCAATCTCGTCACCGAGAAGGATCGCGACTGGATCTGGAACGCGATGATCGAGCACCCCGATCTCATCGGCGGTTTCAACCGTCTCGATTCCACGATCCTCAAGGCGTGTCACGGCCGCGTGATCGCGAAGGAAGGCGCCGACGGGCTCCTCGGCCTCGCGATCGAGCACCCCGAGTTTCCTGACGGCCTCGGCGTCGTCGTGAAGGTCGCGCACGGTTGGAACCCGCAGGCGACCTGGTACATCGCGCGCTACATCCTCGGCGTGCTCGGCTTCGAGTTCCGCAACCCGTACAAGCTGCGGCGTCAGAAAGCGTTCATCGTCCCCGAGCTGATTCCGCCTGATCTGCGCGAGCGAATGGCCAGGATCGTTCCGTGGGATTCGTGGGACCCCGATGTCGATCGCTGGGAGTTCGAGCCGGAGGAGTACGCCGTCATTCCGGCGGGCATGCGATGAAGATCACGAACTTCATCGGCGGTGAGTTCGTCGCGCCGGCTTCGAGCGCGTACATCGACGACTACGAGCCGGCGACGGGGAAAGTCATCGCCGAGATTCCCGACAGCGATGCGCGTGATGTCGATGCGGCGGTCAGCGCGGCACGAAAGGCTTTCATCTCGTGGTCTCGCACATCCGCAGCCGACCGCTCGGAGCTGCTGCTGCGCCTCGCGGATCTCGTCGAGCAGAATCTCGAAGAGCTCGCGCGGCTCGAGAGTCGCGACAGCGGCAAGACGGTCACGCTCGCGCGCCGTCTCGACATTCCGCGTGCCGCCGCAAATTTTCGTTTCTTCGCGACCGCGATTCTGCATCAGTCAACCGAGGCGCATACGACGGATGCAGGGGCGCTCAACTACACGTTGCGCCAGCCGCTCGGCGTTGCGGGACTGATCTCGCCGTGGAACCTGCCGCTCTATCTGCTGTCGTGGAAGATCGCGCCGGCGATCGCATCGGGGAACACCTGCGTCGCGAAGCCGTCGGAGCTGACGCCACTCACCGCGAACCGTCTTGCGGAGCTTGCCGTGAAGGCGGGGATTCCGCCCGGCGTCATCAACATCGTGCATGGTTACGGCGCGAAGGCGGGCGAAGCGATCACGACGCATCCGCACGTTCCTGCGATTTCATTCACCGGCGGAACGGTGACGGGCGCGCGCGTCGCCGCCTCAGCCGCGCCGCTCTTCAAGAAACTCTCGCTCGAGCTCGGCGGAAAGAATCCGAACGTGATCTTTGCCGACGCCGATCTCGAGCAGGCAGTCACGACCTCGATTCAGTCGAGCTTTGCGAATCAGGGCGAGATCTGCCTCTGCGGCTCGCGCATCTTCGTCGAGCGAAGTGCGTATGCGTCGTTCGTCGAGAAGTTCGTGACGGCGATCAAACGTCTCCGCATCGGCGATCCGTCCGACGAGTCTACCGACGTCGGCGCGCTCATCAGCGAGGCGCATCTCCAGAAAGTCGCCGGGTATATCGATCTCGCGCGGCGTGAGGGCGGCACCGTCGAGACCGGTGGCAATCGCATCAATCGTCCCGGCTGGTTTCTCGAGCCGGCAGTCATCACCGGCCTCGGATGTGACTGTCGTGTACTGCAGGAAGAGATCTTCGGTCCGGTCGTGACCATCACGCCGTTCGATACGGAAGACGAAGCGATCGCGTTCGCGAATTCGACGCGATACGGACTCTCCGCAACGCTCTGGACGCGCGATCTGCAGCGCGCGCACCGCGTCGCCGCCGCGATCGACGCCGGCACGGTCTGGATCAACTGCTGGATGCTGCGCGATCTCCGCGTCCCGTTCGGCGGCATGCGCGAGAGTGGCGTGGGGCGTGAAGGTGGATTCGAGTCGTTGAACTTTTTCACGGAAGCAAAGAACGTCTGCGTGAAGCTGTGATCGGAGCCAATCATGAGTCAGGGTGAAATCATCGGCGGTCTTCTTGCGCCGCATCCGCCGCACCTCGTCTACGGCGACAACCACTGGCGCAACGAGCCGAAGTCGGAGTGCGGATGGGAAGTGCTGCGCTGGGGCTACGAGCGCGCGCGCAAGCACTTCCTCGCGAAAAAGCCGGACGTGCTGCTCGTTCACTCACCACACTGGCAGACACTCATCGGCCATCACTTCCTCGGCGTCCCCGAGTTTCACGGCCTGTCGGTCGATCCGATCTTCCCGAATCTCTTCCGCTTCAACTACGACATCAAGGTCGACGTCGAGCTGGCCGAATTGATCGCGGAAGAGGGGAGGCGCGACGGTCTCGTCACGAAGATGATGCGCAACCCGCACTTCCGCGTCGACTACGGGACGATCGTCTCCTGCCACATGATGAATCCCGATTGGGACATCCCGATCGTCGGCATCTCCTCGAACAATTCGCCTTACTACTTCTCGAATGAGCTGGGGCAGGCGCAGATGATCAAGCTCGGCCAGGCGACGAAGCGCGCGATCGAGAAAAGTGGTCGCCGCGCGGTGCTGCTCGCGTCGAATACGCTCTCGCATCGTCACTTCACGACCGAGCCGGAGATCCCCGAGGACATGTCGCGCGAGCATGTGTACGAGCACTCCGGATACCTGTGGGACATGAAGGTGATCGACCTGATGCGCACCGGACGGACGCGCGAGCTGATCTCCGTTCTGCCCGAGTTCATGGATCATGCGGTGTCAGAAGTGAAGGCCGGCGCCCTTGCGTGGATGCTCTCAGCACTCGATTTCCCGGACTACCCCGGTGAGCTCTATGGCTACTGGACGGTGATCGGGACGGGCAACGCGGTCGTCGGATGGGATCCGCAGCTCAAGGCAGCTGCGACGACGCAGGGAGCCATGGCGGCGCGATGATTCAGAAGGCGTACATCGTTCCCGGCCAGCCGCACATCCTGCTCGCGCCCGACCGCAACAAAGGCTGGGGTGAGCTGAAAAAGGCGTACGAAGCAATCGGTCGCGAGATCGAGCGCAGCGGGGCAGAGCTGCTGCTTGTCTACTCCACCCAGTGGTTTTCCGTCATTGGTCACCTGATGCAGGTCGATCCGAATCCGGAGTGGGTGCTCGTCGACCAGAACTGGTACGAGTTCGGCGAGATCCCGTATCGCTTCCGCGTCGATCCCGAGTTCGGAAAGCTCTACTGCGAGATTGCGAAGCAGCGTGGGATGCAGGCGTCGACCGTGAACTATCGCGGTTTTCCGATCGACACCGGCACCGTTGTGGCGCTCAAGCTTCTCAATCCCAACAACGCAATTCCAGCGTCCATCGTCTCGTGCAACATCTACGCGGAGCGGGAAGAGACGCGCAACCTCGGCTCTGCTGCGCGTGCGGCGATCGAGCAGTACGGAAAGAAGACGATCGTCGTCTGCGTGACGAATTTCTCGAATCGCTACGAGGTCGCGGACATCGACATCGCGAGCGACCACATCTCATCAGCGAAAGACGACGAGTGGAATCGCAAGCTGCTCGAGATGCTCGGCGAAGGAAGGCTCGAAGACGTCGCGCAGGTCGCGCGTGAGTTCGCGCGCGAGGCCAACGCCGACATGGGATTCAAGGCGATCTGGTGGCTCTCGTCGCTGATGGGTGAGCACAACCGCTATGACGGAAAAGTCTGGGGCTACGCGCCGGTGTGGGGAACGGGGGCCGCGCTCGTCGAGTTGACTCCGTCGAACAAGGCGCTCGATTTCGAGAAAGAGTTCGATGAGGCCAACGCGCCGGTCGCCAACACGGAAAGCGGCACCGGACTCGAGTCGCATAACGTCTTATCGGAGGCGCCAAAGCGCGACGAGCAGCAGCCGGAGCCGGAGCGGGCGGTGTCGTCGGCGATTCGGACCGATCGTGCGCCGAAGCCGGTGGGCCCATATCCTCACGCGCGGCGCGTCGGTGACTTCCTCTTCCTCTCCGGCATCGGCCCGCGCAAGCCGGTCACCGGCGAAATCCCTGGTCTGACGTTCGACGAGAAGGGGAACATCGCAGGACACGACATCGAAGTGCAGACGCGCGCCTGCATCGAGAACATCCGCGCGATCCTGGAAGACGCCGGAAGCTCGCTCGACCGAATCGTAGACGTCACCGTCTACCTCACCGACATGAAGCGCGACTTCGAGCGCTTTAACGAGGTCTACGCCGAATACCTCGGCACCGTCCAGCCGACGCGCACAACCGTCGGCGTCGACTCGCTTCCCACGCCTATCGCGGTCGAGTTGAAGGTGATTGCTGCGGTGTGACTACGCGTCGAGGTTGAGTTCTGCGATCGGTTTAGGGCGACTGAAGAAATAGCCCTGCAGGATGTCGCAGCCTTTGTCGACGAGGAAGTCGCGCTGCTCGCGCGTTTCGACTCCCTCTGCGACGACTTTGAGGTCGAGGCTGTGCGCGAGTGAGATGACAGCTGTGACGATTGCGGCGTCGCTGCGGTCGGTAGTGACGTCGCGCACGAACATCTGATCGAGCTTGAGTGTGTCGATCGGGAATCGCTTGAGATAGTTGAGTGACGAGTAGCCCGTGCCGAAGTCGTCCATCGATATGCGCACGCCGAGACTCTTGAGCTCGCGCAGAGTGTGGATCGCGTTCTCTGCGTTCTGCATTGCGTTGCTCTCGGTGATCTCGAGTTCGAGCCACTCGGGCTCGATCCCGGTCTCGTGAACGATGGAGCGGATCTGCTCGACGAGGTTTTGTTGCTGGAACTGCCGCGCGGAGAGGTTTACGGACATCGAGATGTCGAGGTCTTCTTTCCGACGAAGCGCGCGCACCTGACGGCATGCGGCATTGAGAATCCATTCGCCGATCGGCACGATGAGGCCCGAGGTCTCGGCCGCCGAGATGAAGTGCGCCGGCCCGAGGAGTCCGCGCTCGGGATGTTGCCACCGGACGAGTGCCTCGAGGCCGACGATGCGTCCGGTCGACGCCGACACCAGCGGCTGGTAGTGAAGCACCAGCTCCTCGTGGCTGAGCGCCTTTCGCAGCGAGTTCTCGAGTGCGAGCCGCTCGAGCGCCTGAGCATTCATGGCGGGCGCGTAGAGCTGGTAGTTGTCGCGTCCCTGATCTTTGGCGCGGTACATCGCGCTGTCGGCGTTCCGCACGAGCGTCTCGGGATCGGCGCCGTCGCCAGGAAAGATGCTGATGCCGATGCTCGTGGTGACGAACAACTCACGGTCACCGACTACGAACGGGATCTTGAGCGTCTCGATGATCTTCTGCGCGATCTTTGCCGCGTCCTCGATGTGATCGACGCGAGGAATCAGCAGCGTGAACTCGTCGCCACCGAAGCGCGCGACGGTGTCGCCGTCGCGGACACAGCGCCGTACCCGCTCGGCGACCGACTTGAGGAGGTTATCGCCGACGGTATGTCCGAGCGAGTCGTTGATGTCCTTGAAGCGGTCGAGATCGAGAAAGAAGACGGCGAGCTGCTGGTCAGCCCTGCTCGCCTGCGCGAGAGCGACGATGAGACGGTCGACGAACAGGGGGCGGTTCGGAAGTCCTGTCAGCGCATCGTGATACGCGAGGTGCTCGATCTGCACCGCCGCGAGATCCGACGCCTCGCGCTCGTCTTCGAGCAAACACGCGATCATCCCGACGCCGAGGATCGACTGGAGAAGAAACTCGAGATAGCTGGCGTAAACGCTGAACGGACTCGCGTCACCGCGCAAAAGCCGCGCGATGCCAATGCCCACCGCCACCACATCGACAATCGCGTACCCGATGAGTGCTGCGCTCAGAATCGAGAAGCCGATGCCTGCGCGGCGACCGCGGGAACGCCACAATCCGATCGCGCAGATTATGAACACCACCGCCGATACGCTGTCGTGCAACGCGATGCGTGCGAGGTAACGGTTGATCGGCGCCGAGCCCGAACCGAGAAAGGCAAATGCGAGCACGGCTCCCACCGCGATGAGGCCAATGACGATCCGCTTCGCCTCCGCGAGGCGGACCGGACGGCGGCGAATCAACTCGTAGGTGCCGAACGCCATCCACCCGATCTGGAGATAGCCTGCGACGCCCCCCGCCACCGCCGCGACGAGCCGCCACGGATGTGTCGGCGCGAGATGCATGTGCAGCGACATGCCGGCCGCGAGTCCGGTGAACAATTGAAAGAGTGCGAGCGCGGTCCAGCCAAGCGTCCACTGAAGGAGATAGGACTTCTGATACTGCCGGTAGAAGCCGAGCAGTACCAACGCCATGACCGCTGCGCCGACGGTCTGACCAGTGAAACTGAGGCTGACCGCGAATGGGATTCCGGATTCGATTCCCATGTCGACGTCGCGATTCTGCGCCTTCCGTCCTTCCATTGCAAAGCTGCCCGTTTCCGGGATGAGAGAGGCGTTGATACGGGACGAGCGACGGTAGCGGTGGATGTTAGTGTGGCGGCGGGCGCCTCGCCCGCCGGCCAGGACGGGGCGGTGGCTACGGAGCGGTGGGCGAGGGCGCCCGCCGCCACACAAACTTCACTTACCGCTCCGCGTCACTCGTCACCCCGGCGCCGCGATACACGTCGATCAATCGTTCCGCTGCCGGGGAAAAAGCAAATTCGCGTGATCGTGCTCCAAGCGCGTCGCGGAACGGCCGTGTTTCCGTTCGCCTCGGATCGACCTTCTGCAGCGCTTCGTTGCAGAGCATCGCCAGCGCAGATGGTGCAGCATCGCGCGCGAGCAGTTCTTGTGACAGCGGACCGAGGACGCCGGCGACACCGGCGATCGGAAAAGCGACGGGGGCGACGCCGCACGCCATCGCCTCGATGATCGCGCGATGCCCCTCGTCGGATCCGGCGGCGGTGAAGAGAAGCAGATCCGCGGCGCGGTAGTGTTCGGCAAGATCGGTCTCGTGATAGCCGGCCCAGACGACAGACTGAGCGATGTCGAGCTCGTGTGCGAGTGTCTCGAGCGCGCCGCGATGCTCGCCATGCCCGATCACCATGAGCCGCACGTCGGACCGCGATTTTCTCAGCCACGAGCATGTGTGGAGAGCGTCCTCGAACCCGCGCCCCTTCGACAGCTTGCCGATCACCGCGATGACGCGTTCGCCGGCTCCGATGCCGTACCGCGCGCGCGCGTTCGTGCCGGTCGATGAGAAGAGTCGTTCGTCGAGCGGCGGAGGGGTGAACACCGGGCGGTTCCCGGCGAGCAGTGGCGCCCCCGCGAACGTATCGTTGACGATGCAGACGCCTGATGTTCTCTGCATCAGGAGGCGCGTGAGTGGATCGTTGCGGAGGGTGCGCGCCGAATGAAACGTCCGGACGATCTTCACGCGTCGTCCTCGCGCGGCGAATCGTGCGAGCCAGTGGTCGTAGGTGAGATGCGCGTGCAGAACGTCGATTGAATGCCGCTCGATCAACTGCTCGATCGCGGCGACGCTGCGCCGGAACGCGATCGGATTCTGCGCCTTGTCGATCGCCGGATGCGCATATGCGAGACCCGCGAGTTTCGCCTCGAGCTTGTATCCGCCGATGTAGGCGTAATGCGCGTCGATGCCGGCTGCGCGCAGCGCCTCGACTTCAGCCAAGGCCGGGGCTGCAGCTCCAGTCCAACGATTGCCCGAGGCGAGGTGAAGGATTCTCAATGCGGCAGCGGATCTTACCGGACCGCGCGGCGCCGTGCGTTGAAGCTCACAAAACGTCCCGCAATCCGCCGCTCGCCGCCGCTCAACGTTTCATACGCGACGAGGAATTGTCCGGGACCGGCCGCGATGACCGTGGGATCGCGCTCGTCGGCGACGGACGTGGCGATCGGGAACGAGGTCACGGTGCCGTTGCGCTCGACGAGTGCGCCGGCGATGTCATGGTCACCGCCGGAAGTCTTCGTACGCCAGACCACGACGAACCGTTCCCCGTCCGAGGCGATGTCTGGATAGACGGGACGGTCATCGGATCCGAATGTGCCGAGGATTGACGGCGTCTGCGCGAGATCGGCGAATCGGGCGAATGATGTGGTGTCGAGCCGCACCGCCACCACGTCACCCCCCTGCGCACTCGGATTGGATGCCCAGACGATCAACGTGTCGCGGCCGTCGCTTTCGACAGCCGGTCCAGACTCGATCTCCTGAGCGAAATCGAGTTTGAACGAGAGGGTTTCGAGCCAGATGAAATTGAACGTCGATCTGTACCTGTAGAGGATGCCGCATGAGCAACTTGGGCCGAGCCCTGCGTGGCTCGACTTGCAGGTCGGCGGGCAGATTCTCTCAACGGCCACCCTCTGCCGTTCCGCGAACAGCGGCCGTCCCTCGGGAAACGCGAAATCGCTTTCGGGACTGATGTCGAGGCCAGCTTTTGCCGGCACTCCGTCGCCGCGGATGATCCAGAGCCGTCCATTGATTCCTACCCAGGTGACTCCGGATGGATCTGACTTGACGACCGGATGGGAGACGAGTGATTCCGCTCCGAAAGGAGCGGTTGAGAGAGTGACCGAATGCGTCGAGATCTGGCGGAGTGATGCGTCAACCACCGAGATCGCTCCCTTCGCTCGCGATGAGTTCAGATCTTCGAGCTCGACCCAGGCGAGCACGAACCCTTCGCCACCGGGAGCGGGCGCCATCGAGGGATACAGCGCGACCCGATCGACGCTCGAATAGCGAGCGAGTCTCTCGATTGCGCCCGACACTTCCCCCGCCTCGTCGAGCCGGGCGATGAAGATGCTCTCCTCGCTCAATGCTTCGCGCATGCTCCACGCGATGGCGATCCCGTGTGCGTCACGAGCCATCGCGACAGCGGGCGCCGCATAGTGAACGGACGTTCTGTTCGCGAGAACACCTGAGCGAACCTCGGGCCCCACGACGACGGCCGCGGCCAGCGGATACGCAGTGACGGCGAAAGCGATTGCGGCGGCGGCGTGAATGATCGAGCGGCAGCTCATGAGAACGTGATCCCTTGCATTTTTATCCCCTGACCGCGCTCGCGGGCGACGCTGCCGATCCTTTCGAACAATACGGATGGTGCGAGGGGAACGTTGTGCGTACACACACAAAGGACCGAAGCGACAGTCACCTCCAACGTCTCGTTTCACTTGAGTTATAGTTTCGCCGCGATGGCCGTCGACCAGGAACTGCTCGAGATTCTCGCGTGTCCGCTCTGCAAGGAAGAGGTCAAGCTCGTACCTTTGAGCGAAGGGCGCCGCACGGCTGTGCGCGACAAGTACCGCGAGAAGTTTCGCGGCGAGGAACCGCTGGTCGAACAGGGCCTGCGCTGTATCAAGTGCCATCGCATCTATCCGATCGTCAGCGACATTCCGGTGATGCTCGTCGATGAAGCCTTCGACGAAGCCTGAGCGGCTTCGCGATCTGACGGCGCTTCCACCCGCTCTTCGCTGGGCCGCTCTCATCTACCTCGCCCATATCCTCGTCCAGGGCAAGATCGCGCTGTCGCAGATCACAGCGACTGCTGCTCTTTTCGTTCTCGCCTGGGCCATCGCGAGGGGTGATGTCAGGCCGTCGTTTCACATCCTCTACTACCCGCTCGCGCTCTACGGCATCGCGTCGACGATCTCCTCGCTCACAGCTACGACACACATTCACTTCTTCGGCGAAGGGATGCTCTGGATCAAGATGCTCGTCTTCCCAACGGCACTGATCCTCTTTCGCGAAGTGCGCGGGCTCAAGGAGCTCGCCTTCAAAGCGCAAGTCGTATTCGCCGTCGCGATCGCTTCTTACGGGCTCTTCCAGTTCTTCGCGCTCGACCGCCGCGAGCTCGAGAACCGAATCACCGGCCCTACGACGCACGTCATGACCTTCTCCGGGCTGCTATTGCCGATGTCGCTGCTCCTGCTCGTCATGACTGCGTACCGGCGGAAAGCGTGGCTTGCGGCAGCGACATCGGTGATCTCCCTCGCGCTTCTGCTCACGTTCACACGCAGCGTCTGGCTCGGCTGGGCGGTCGCAGTCTTCATGCTTCTCGCCGTCACCCGTCCGCGCTGGCTGACGTACGCAACCGCGATTCTTCTTCTGTTCGCGGTGATGATGCCGATGGATCTCTTCGGCCGTCTCGCCTCGAGCTTCGACTCGAAGCAGTCTTCGAACCTCGACCGGATCCGGATGGCCGAGGCAGGGTGGGAGATCATCCGCGACCATCCGGTGCTGGGCGTGGGGCCGGCGAACGTCAAAGAGATTTATCCGCTTTACCGAAAGGAGGACGCGCCGCGGTTCCGCACGCCACATCTGCACAACAACGTGATTCAGATCTGGGCCGAGCGCGGAATCGTCGCGCTCATGGCGTACCTGATTCTGCTTGCCCTCTTCGCCCGTGAATGCATTCGCGGGTGGCGCGGGCCGGCGCGCGAGTTCGCCCGTGGGGGCCTCGCAGCCCTCGCTGGCCTGACCTGCGCGGGCCTCTTCGAGTTCAACTTCGGCGACGCGGAGGTTTTCTATCTGACGCTGGAGCTGTTCGCGCTCGTCATCGCGTACCTCGAGAGCGCGGCCGAGCCCGCCTCGAATGAACCGGCCCCGGCGCCTGTTCCCACGAGTCCGGCAGCGCTCCCGGCGTTGCCGTAACCTTTCAGCCATGCCTCCGTCGAAGGGAAGAGAAGCAGGGGAGATGAACCACCTGAGCGATCAGGAGTTAATGAAAATCGTTCAGGCGGGTGATTACGCCCCGGCCTCCGAGATTTACGACCGCTACAGCGGGCGGATCTACAACTTCGCGTTCCGCTTTCTCAAGAACGCCGAAGCGGCCGAGGATGCGACGCAGGAAGTGTTTGTCAGGATGATCAAGTACGCGAGTCAGTTTCAGGGCGATGCGAAGTTGTCGACATGGCTCTTCTCGATCACGGCCAACTGGTGCCGCGACTATCTGAGAAAGTCCGACAACAAAGCAAAGGAAGCAGAGGACGTTCTGCTCTCACTTCCGGCGTCCAGCGAGTACTCGCCCGAGAGAGATCTCGAACGACGAGAGAGCGAGCTGCGGGTCAAGCGCGCGCTGGGCGCTCTGACTGCCGAGCAGCGGGAAGCGATTCTGCTGTCGCGCTACCAGGGGTTGTCGTACGCGGAGATCGCGCTGATCGCCGGTTGTTCCGAGGGCGCAGTCAAGACACGAGTCTTCCGTGCGATGGAGACATTGAAGAAAGCCCTCACGGCAGACGTGGGCGGAGGTGGCCGATGGCTGAATGCGACGCGATGAATGAACAGATGCCTCTCCTGCTGACCGAGTCCCTCGGTCGCGAGGAGCGCGAGCGCGCGCATCAGCACATCGAGAACTGCGCCGCGTGCGCAGCCGAATGGAAGGCGTATCGCGCGACCTGGAGCGAGCTCGGCGAGCTGCCCGAGGTCGAAGTACCGGCGCGTGTGAAGGAGCAGTTCCTCTCGACGATCGGAGCGTCTCGCGACTCGAAGGTGATTCCAATGCGATCCCGCCTGGCCCCTGGCCCTCGGCCCTCGGCCCTGCCTCGATGGTTCGCGCAGGCAGCGGCGGTCGTCATTCTCGTCGGCGGTTCGTACTATGCGGGCAACAGGACCGCACCGCTGCGGGTCTTGCCGTCGCCGGCGACGATTCAGAGCGTCGAGCAGACGCCCTACTCGATCGCGGAGACGCGCGTGCTCAACGCGAGCGCGATCAGCCCGAACATCGAAGGGCGTCCCAACATCCAGAACGTGCAGTTCGTCGATGCCGACGCGTCCGACAATCAAATCGGTGTCTCGTTCGACGTCACCTCGCGCGTGACGGTCACCGGCGCGCCGACCGACAAGAGCCTCGTGCGCCTGCTGTCGTATGTGCTCGAGCGCGACAACTCCACCTCACCGTCGCGGTCGAACGCGATCGACTGGGTGCGCCGCACCTATTCCGATCCGAATCACGCCGATCCGGAGATTGCCGACGCGCTCGCGAAAGTACTGCGCAACGACACGCATGAAGGCGTTCGAATTCGCGCGGTCGAGACTCTGAAGGACATGTCGCCGGCGTCATCCGGAACCCGCGACGCGCTGATCGATGCACTGAAGAACGACCCCAACCCGGCGGTACGAATCAAGGCGCTCGAGGCGCTCTCGAACCTGGCGAAGGCCGGGACGGCGCTCGATGCGAAGACGATCGACACCCTGCGCGCGAAAGCGTCGCAGGACGACGAGAACCCCTACGTCCGCGTGAAGGCGGCCGAGCTTCTGAGCGAGATCCCCTGAGTCCAATGACGAAAACCGTATCCACGATCGCGGTCGTCCTCACGCTCCTCGGAGCGTCGAGTGTCACGGCTGCGCGCTTCACCACCGAGCGGAGCTCGCATACCCTGACGCTCCTTCCGGGCGGCATGGTCGTAGTCGAGAACGTGAGCGGGAATGTCCGCGTCACGGGCACCGACACCGATTCAGTCGTCGTGAACATCGAGCGCGTGTTTCGCGCGAATGATCCGGCAGGACTCGTGAGGGCTCGCGAGGCGACGCTGACTACAGCCGAGGGACATGAAAAGTTGCGCGTGATCCGCACGGTGATCACGGCGACCTCTCCCGATTTCGGTTCGGTCGTGAACTACGATCTCCAAGTACCGCGCTACGCGCGAGTGCGCATCGGCAGCAAGTCTGCCGACGACATTACGGTGACCAACATCCAGGGATCGGTCGCGGTGACCAACATCAACGGGCGGATCACGCTCGGAGAGGTTGCGGGTCCGGTGAGCGTCGAGAGCATCAACGGAAGCATCACGTTCGATGCTGTCTCGAAGCCGATCGCCGAGGCGCGGCTGACGACGATCAACGGGAACATCGAGCTCCGCGTGCCATCAAATGCGAGCTTTACCTGGATCGCGCAGTCGATGCGTCCGAACTACGTGACGACATTCAAGTCGCTCGCTGGACGAGCGGTCGGCCCGGCCTACCAGGCATTCGTCAACGGCACGAAGGGGCCGGCATTCCGAACCACAGCGGTCATGGGCTCTGTTGCTCTACTGCGCGACGGGACGAAGATGTCTGAGGCGAAGAGGATCTTCGAAGAGGTGCGCGTCACGGAGATGATGATGATCGCGCCGGCGCGCCGGATCGTCCGGCGGCCTCTCATCGACGGCAACTTGCAGTTCGAGAGCTCGCTTGGCGAGGTCGCGGTCGGCGAGGTGCGCGGCAGCGCGAACGTGAAGATGGGCGCCGGCGAAGTGCAACTCGGCATCGTGCGCGGCATCTGCGACGTTGTCTCCCTCGGCGGTCCGCTGCGGTTTGGCGACGTCACCGGCCGTCTGAACGCCCGCACCAGCGCCGGCGACATCTCCATTCAGTCCGCGCGCGAAGGGGGCACGATCACGACCGGCGGCGGAACGATCCGCCTGGCGCACACCGGCGGCCCGACGCGGCTCCAGTCGGGCGGCGGCGACATCGTTGTGCGGCAGGCTTCCGCGGCGGTGAGCGCCGATACGCGCTCGGGCGACATCGCGATCACGATGGACCCTTCGGCGCGGTCGCAGCGGATCACCGCCAAAACCGGTAAAGGCAACGTGCTGCTGAACCTCAATCCCGCATTCGGAGCCGATGTCGAAGTGACGATCCTGACTTCCGATCCGGCGCGCGACCTGCTGCGTTCCGACTTTCCGCTCTCGATTCAGCGCGAACAGGTCGGTGGAAAGACGCGCATCCGCGCCTTCGGCAAGATCAACGGTGGCGGCGAGCGCATCGAGCTCTCATCCGAAGAGGGCGGCGTTCAGATCACCTCGAGTAGTGTGCCGGGAACGCCCTCCAAATAGCCATCCTGAGTCTCCCGAGTGCCGAGTGCTGAGTGCTGAGTCCTGAGTCCTGGGTCCTGAGTCCTCAGGTCATCGACTCGTCACGCGTCACTCATCACGCGTCACCCACTTAGCACTCAGCACTCAGGACTCAGCACCGGTTAGTGCTAGCATTCGCCTCCCAGAACGAAGGGAGACTGCTTTGAAACTTTACTTCTATGGAGCGCTCGTCTGTCTGTTGCTCGCCTCGTGCGCGCGTAAGACCAGCGAGACTGTGATCACATCTTCGAGCGTCGAAACCACAACGACGGCAGCGGGCGAAACGACCATGACGGCCGTCGCGACCGAGACGGTCACCCCCGCCGCGGATACCGCGGTGACGCAGACGACCGCGACGACCGCGACAACCACTGCGGCGCCAAAGACCGCTGCCGCGAAGCCCGCGGCCAGGCAGGAGAAAACCAAGATGAGCCAGAGCACCGAAAAAGTTGCAGTGCTGAAGACCAGCGCGGGAGAGATCGACATCAGATTCTTCCCCGACCTCGCGCCGAATCACGTGAAGAATTTCCTCGACCTCGCGCAGCAGGGTTTCTACAACGGCACGAAGTTCCATCGCATAATCCCCGGATTCATGGTCCAGGGTGGCGACCCGAATACGAAGGGTGGCGATCCGGAGACGTGGGGGACGGGAGGTTCTTCGGGCAAACTGAAGGCCGAGTTCAGCAAGACTCCTCACCGCCGCGGAATCATATCGATGGCGCGCTCGAACGATCCGAACAGTGCATCGTCGCAGTTCTTCATCGTCGTGGCCGACTCGAACTTCCTCGACAACAACTACACGGTCTTCGGAGAGGTGACGAAAGGAATGGATGTCGCCGACAAGATCGTCAACGCACCGCGCGGCCGCAACGACCGCCCGAACTCGCCGACGACAATCGAGTCGATCACCTTCCGCGACGCCAAGCCGGAAGAGCGCGGCCCGGCGCCGAAATAGTCACTCCGAGTGCTGCCGCCCGGAATGACATCTAGCACCATTAGTGCATTCGGTTGAACCGGATGAGCAGTCCTTCTCTCCCTTCGGAAGTCGCGACTCTCCTGACGGAATGGCTCGGCGGGCAATGGAACGCCGAAGCCCTGCCGGGGGATGCCTCGGTGCGTGCGTACTTTCGGATTTTCGGACCCGATCGGCGCTCGTACATGCTCGCGTACTACCCGGAGGAAGTGCGGGGGCAGCTTCGCCGGTTCCTGGCGGCCTACGCGGCGGTCTCTCCGCATGGCCGGGTGCCCGACGTCCTGCAACATTCGGACTCTGCGGTGCTGCAGTTCGATGTCGGCGACATGACGCTGTTCGATCTGCTGCATCGAGAGCCTGAGAAGGGCGTGCGGCTTTACCGTGACGCGATCGATCTGCTTGCCGGCTTTCAGAGGGCGCCGGGGCACGAGATCAATCCTCCGTTCACGGCGGGCTTCTTCCTCTCAGAGCTCGACATGACGCGCGAGTACTACGTCGAGAAACTGATGGACGCCGGTGAGGGCGCATCGACTCGACTGGACCCTCTCTTCAGAAAGATCGCGGAAAACGTAGCTCGACATCCGCTCGTGTTATGTCATCGCGATTTCCATGGACAGAATATTCATGTATCAAATGATTTGCTTTATTTGATTGATTATCAGGACTTGAGATTAGGTCCCGATACGTACGACCTCGCCTCGCTCCTCCGCGACCGCGGCGTAGGGCGGATCATCGGCGAGGCGACCGAGCTCGCGCTGGTCGATTACTACGCGACGCGTGCCGGCGCCACATTCGGTGCCCGGGCGCGATACTTCGAGACCCTGCTCCAGCGCTCGATCAAGATCCTCGGCACCTTCGCCAAGCAGCCGATCGTTCGCGGCCGCATGCACTACCTCGAGTTCATTCCGCCGACGCTCGAAAGCGTAAGGCGCTGCCTCGAGGAACTGCCCGAGTACGCCGCGATCTCCGACCTTCTCCCGATGAATTTCTCGATGGACAATGCGCGCTCGCGCGCGCAACGCATGAAGGAGACGTAGCAAAATGGCTCAGCACAAGATCACTCTTCTCCCCGGCGACGGGATCGGCCCCGAGGTCACGGCCTCCGTTGTGGCCATCATCGAATGTGCCGGGGTGAATGTGGAGTGGGAGAAGTACCTCGTCGGCGCGGAGGCGATCTCGCGCTTCGGTGACCCGCTTCCGCAGGATGTTCTCGATTCGATCCTTCGCAACAAGGTCGCTCTGAAGGGACCCGTGACGACGCCTATCGGGACCGGGTTCGCGTCGATCAACGTGCGGCTGCGCAAGGCGCTCGACCTTTACGCGAACCTCCGCCCTGTCAAGTCGTTTTCGAGCATCAAGACACGCTACGAGAACATCGATCTCATCGTCGTGCGGGAGAACACGGAGTCGCTCTACGCCGGGCTCGAGCACGAGGTCGTACCGGGCGTCGTCGAGTCGCTGAAGATCATCACGGCGAAGGCCTCGACGCGCATTGCAAAGTTTGCGTTCGACTACGCGCGCACGCACGGTCGAAAGCGTGTCACCGCGGCACACAAGGCGAACATCATGAAGCTCTCCGACGGGCTATTCCTCAAGTGCTTCCGCGACGTGTCGAAGGAGTATCCCGAGATCCAGGCTGACGACAAGATCGTCGACAACCTCTGCATGCAACTCGTGATGAACCCGAACCAGTTCGATGTGCTGCTGCTCGAGAATCTCTACGGTGACATTGTGTCGGACCTGACGGCAGGTCTCGTCGGCGGCCTCGGCGTCGTCGGGGGAGCGAACATCGGGCTGAACGGTGCGGTGTTCGAAGCCGTGCATGGCAGTGCGCCCGACATCGCGGGCCAGAACAAGGCAAACCCTCTCGCGCTGCTGCAGTCGGCGGTGATGATGCTGCAGCACATCGGTGAGATGAAGGCCGCGCAGAAGGTTAGCGAGGCGATCGTCAAACTCCTGGCCTCAGGTCCGGAGCATCGCACCCGCGACATCGGCGGAACGGGCACGACGTCGGATTTCACGTCATCGATGTGCGCGTTGTTGAGGAAATCCCCATCCTGAGGAGCGAAGCGACGAAAGATCTTCTGATGTCCGTGCCATGCCTGGGGCTGCGTTCTCGCACGTGCTCTCAGGAGATCCTTCGCTTCGCTCAGGATTGACCGGCTTCGCTCAGGATGGAGAACGAATGAAGCCTTTCACCCAGAACTTCCTCCGCGGCATCGCACACTTCAACTCTCTGGAGTTCTGGGAAGCGCACGAATCGTGGGAAGAGCTCTGGCTCGTTGCTGAATCAGACATCGAGCAGTTTCTGCAGGGATTGATTCAGGTCGCTGCCGCGTATCACCATCTCAAGCGCGGGACGTTTCGCGGTGGTGTGCGGCTCTTTGATTCGGCTCTGAAACGTCTCGAGGCCTTCCCGCCCGATCACTGTGGTCTCGATCGAATTGAAGTCGAGAGTGCGGCTCGAAAACATCGTGAGTGGGCGGCGAGCTGTGAGAGCGAAGCGCGACTCCGCGCGGATGAATATCCGCGGTTGCATCTCGCGCGCGGTGAGGCAGGAGTCGTGCCGCCAATCACAGCGTGGTGATTTTCGCTTGCGCGAATCGAGATCACGATACAATCGGCGCGCACCTCACCCCAAAACGAAAACCTCACGTGCGAGGATCCGATATGCAGGATAACGATCAGCGGGACCGGGAGCTGCTGGGCACACTGCAGGGTGAAATTCCTCTCGTCTCGACTCCTTTCGCCGTGATCGGGCAGGCGCTCGACATGTCGGAAAAAGAGGTGATCAAACGCACCGAGCGCCTCAAACGCGACGGTGTGATCCGGCAGGTTTCGGCGCAATTTGACACGCGCGCGCTCGGATACAAGTCGTGTCTGGTTGCGGCACGCGTCAACGATGATGATGTCGACGAGGCAGCGGAGATCGTCAACACGCATCCCGGAGTGACGCAGAACTATCGCCGCAACAACGACTTCAATCTCTGGTTCACCATCGCGGTCTCTCCCTCCTCGAAGCTCGGACTCGACCGAACGATCGGAATCCTCGGCGAAGAAGCAGGTTGCGACGTGGTCCGCCAGTTGCCGACTCTGAGGCTCTTCAAGAGTGCAGGAGCGGAGGGCGGCGACACTCACGGGAACGAGAGTGATTCCGGCGGCGAGGTCACACCGCTGTCTACGATCGAGATCGAGGCGGTTCGTCTTCTGCAGCGAGATTTCCCGCTACAGCCGCGCCCCTTCGACGTGCTCGCACGCAGCGCCGGAATCGGCGCGGACGAGCTGCTGAGCGCCGCACGCGCCCTTCACAAGCGTGGACAGATGCGCCGGTTCACCGCAGCGATTCATCCCCGCAAACCTGGCTTCAGTGCCTCGGCGATGGCCGTCTGGTCCGTGCCGGAGGCGAAGATCGACGAGTACGGCGCGCAGCTCTCGCAGCACAAAGCCGTCTCGCATTGCTATCTCCGTCCCGTCTACGACGACTGGCCGTACAACATCTACACCACGGTGCACGGGCGCTCGGTCGACGAATGCGACTCGATCATCAACGATCTCGCGATCGACACCGGGCTGACTCAGAAGCAGGCGCTCTACCCGACGAAGGAGTACAAGAAGACGAGAATCAGTCTCTTCGCTCCCGATCTCGATGAGTGGGAAGCGGCGCACGATTCACACAGCGCAGCAGCCGCTTCCTGACGCTTGCATCCGACGATTCCGTATGACCGCGAACGGCTCGCCGCGCGATTCTCGAACTGCCGAAAAACGAGAAGGTCTTTCTGCTGGTGATGATCCAGCGCTAGCCGGCTCGCAGGATCAGGACGACCGACCGCCGGCTGAAGCCGGCGGCTTTTCGTCCCCTTCGATCCTGATCCCGCGCAGAAGATTTTGACAGCTCGCTCGAGCTCTCCCGAGAGCGGGCGGGCGGCGCGCGCATTGAACTCATCAGCGCTCCGGAGGAAACCGAGCATGGGCTGGAAAGACTATGAATTCATACGCAACGTGCCGCAGGAGGAGTCGCGCATCGCTGTCAGATGCCTGACTGGATGGGAGGGCATCGTCTTTGAGATCGAAGACGATGCCGGAGATGGCTACTTTATAGAATCGGACTGCTGAACGGCCGCGCTGGCGCCCTGGAAGCCGATTTTCGAGTGCGTTCCGTCGCAGAACGGTTTGGTCGTCGATCCGCCGCAGCGACAGAGCGCCGCTTTCTTCACGGGCACTTCCTGCCCATTCGCATCGACGAGCTTGAACTCGCCCTGCACGATGAGAGGGCCATTCTCAGCGATCTTGATCGTGATGCTCATCAGTTGCCTCCGGCTCAGAAGATCGGGTTCTCAGCTCTGTGGTGGAACTTCCAGTTGTATGTGTATCCAGGGAAATCGACCGGCACCGTGTACTGGACGTCGATCGTGATCGCATTCGCGGCTCGCCGGATCGTGATGTTCTCAGGCGTGACCGGAAGATCGACATCGCGCGCCTTGGAGACGATCGAGTCGGTGATGCGCTTGTCATCGTGCATGCCTGCCGACTTTGCCTCATCTGCGACTTCCTGGCGCACTTCCGCCGCACGGACCTTGATCGGAATCATTTTGAATGCGATGAACAGCGCGACCACGAGAATAGCAAGGCCGACCACACATCCGAACTGTCCCTCGCCACGCTGACTGCCTTTGCGACGCATAGCGTCCTCCACGGATGCAGATTAGCAGGTCAGGCCACTGCGTGAAAGTTCAGCGCGCGCTGGTCGTGCCTTGCAGCGTGCTCGTGACGGCAGACGTGTTGACGCCGCGGACCATGTAGACCGGGAGCTTCTGCTGGAGTCCTTTGAGCGCGAACTCGCCGAGGGCCTCTGTGTCGAAACTGCCGACGATGCGCTCGAGGGTGTTGCTGGAAATGACGAGCTGTCCCGGTTTCGCGACGCCGCTCTCCAGACGCGAAGCGATGTTCACCGCGCTGCCGAGGACCGTATAGTCGACGCGCTTCTCGGTGCCGACGTTGCCGACGACTGCTGGCCCGCTGTTGATTCCAATCCGGATGCGCACTTCGGGCAGGTCAGCCTTCGCCCGCTCCGCGTTCCAGTCGCCGACGAGGCGCTGCATCATGAGTCCCGCGAGCACTGCCCGGTCCGCGTGATCGTCCTGCTTGATCGGCGCGCCAAAGAATGCCATCACCGCGTCGCCGATGAATTTGTCGAGCGTTCCGCCGTACGCGAAGATCGACTCCACCGCGCAGGAGAAAAAATGCGAGAGGAACTCAGCGACTTCTTCGGGCGATTGCGTCTCGGAGACCGTCGTGAATCCTGAGATGTCCGCGAACAGAATCGAGACTTCGGCGGCGCGGATCTCGGTCTCATCGGCCGATACCGAGATGACTCCCTTCACGATCTCGTCGATGACCGCGGGCGAATGATACCGCTCCATCTTCGTGCGGATCTTCCGCTCCTGTTCGATCTTTTCGGATAGTTGAGCGCGCTCGATCGCGACCGCCGCGAAGTTCGCGAGTGCGGTGAGAAGATCGAGGTCTTCCTCGGTGAATCGGCCGATGTGGATCCGTGAGTCGACCTGCACCGCGCCGATCACATGCGCTTTGTTCCAGAGCGGCACGCACATCGCCGACCGGATTCCGTGGATTGCGATCGATTTCCCACCGAGGAGACGCGCGTCTTCGAGCGCGTTCGACGTCATCAGAGACACCTGCTGCTCGGCGACCATCTTGAGGATCGTCCGCGAGATCGGAATCTCCTGTCCGTCGGCATCCTCGAGAAATTTCGTCAGCTTCGGCACCGGATTGCCCTGCTCGTCGAAAAGGATGATGAGACCTCGCTCGACCGGCAGGTAGCGAAAAATCATGTCCATCACGGTCTGGAGCAGCGAGTTCAGGTCGTCGCTCTGGAGCATCGCCTTCGCGACCTGAACGAGCACCTGGAAGATCTTCTCGCGCGTGACCTGTGGCGCTGCCTTCGTCCCCGGTTCCGAGATCGGCCGCGCCGCAGAGACATCCGCGACATCGAGCCCGAACTCCGAGTTGAAGTCGGAGATGCGGCGGATGACGGTGCCGGAGGGGTTATCGAAAATGGACTCGGCCGTGAAATCGACGGCCGGCAGCGCTTTGAACTCGATCTGAACCGATCCGATGTGAATCTTGTCGCCGGAGCCGACTGCGGCTTCGGTGACGAGGGTGCCGTTGACCTTCACGCCGTTTGTGGACTTGAGATCGACGATCCACCATTGGCCGTTCCGGAGCTCGATCTTCGCGTGTTTGCGGGAGACGGACGGGTGATTGAGGATCAGCTCATTCCCCTCGGTCCGGCCGACGGAAAGCGCCGCGTTGAGATCCGCCACCCGCGGTACGCCGAGATCGACGTAGTGGATCTGGAGCTGATCGGTCATCGCCTGAGCGATTATAACGCGGGGGCCGGGGCGGTTCGCGCGTGCGCAGATTCGAATAACGTATAATCGCGGCCGTCCACAACAACACCACGCGGGACCGTGTTACGGGTCTGGAAGTGTCCAACGCAATGAGCGAATCAGCGGCCACGATCGGCGACGCCGCAGGCGGCCGGTTGGTCGTCCGTGCAGCGCTGCGCACGGATGTCGGTAAGGTCCGGTCAGAGAACCAGGATTTTGGGACTCTGACGTCGGCCGAGGAAGAGCGTCACAGCCGGCTGGGCGGACGTCTGCTCATCGTCGCGGACGGCATGGGTGGACATCGCGGCGGCGCCACGGCCTCGCGACTTTCGGCCGAGACGGTCAAGGCGCAGTACATAGCGAGCGACACGAGCGACGTCGCGGAAGCGCTGCGCATCTCGTTGCGGCACGCCAACGCCCGCATCTTCGGGGAGGCGCAGTCCAATCCCGATCTTCGCGGCATGGGGACGACGACGTCCGCGCTCGCCGTGCAAGGCAACCACGCATGGTTCGCGCACGTCGGCGACTCTCGCATCTACCTGGTCCGCGGGGGCGAGATCAAGCAGCTCACTGATGATCACTCGCTCGTCGCCTCGATGGTGCGCGAGGGGCTGCTCACAAACGAAGAAGCGGCGCACCATCCTCGCCGGAACGTGCTGCAGCGCTCGATGGGTGTCGGAGAAGAGGTCGAGATCGACGTGCGCGGCCCGTTCGATCTGCGCGAGGGCGACGTATTCGTACTCTGCAGCGACGGGCTGCATGGACTCGTAAGAGAAGACGAGATGCGCGAGGTCGCCATCTCAATGGAATTCGAAGCGGCGTCCGATGAGCTTCTGCGCCGCGCTCTCGACCGTGGCGCTCCCGACAATGTGACGGTGATCGTCGCCCGGGTGGAGCGCGACGTGTTCGACGACGATCAGACGATCGTCGAGCGGACGCTCGAGGAGCGGATGTCGCTCGACGAGACTCTCGTCGATACGGTCGAGCATCACGCTCCGGAGCACCCGTCCGGGCGCGATACGATCGAGGTCACGGCGCCCGGCGTCGTGCGCGCGCCGGCCCCATCGCCGTCCTCCACCCCGACTCTCGAGCTTCCGTTTGCATCCACACCGCCCGCACCGCTCGCGACGCCGAGGGTTGCGGCGCCGCCACCGCCCGTTACCGCCCCCCGACGCTCGTCCTCGCGGTCGATTCTCAAATGGATGCTGCTCTTTCTCATCGTCCTCGGCGCGGCCGGCGGATGGGTGTACTGGAATCAGCAGCAGAAGCAGCCGCGAACAACAGCACCCAGCTCTACCGGCCGGTAGCCCTATGTCGATCCGTCCCACTGGTGCCGCTCTCATCGCTGCATCGCTGATGGTCCTGATGGCGTGCCGTCAGGAATCGGCGAAGCTCGATCCGGTGCAGAAGATGGCGTACGGCGCGAAACCAGCGGTCGTGCGGGTGAACGCGTACGCGACCGCGCAGTTCAGGTACACAGCCAGAACGATCGAGATGATGCAGGCTGCGTTTCGCGAGGCAGGCGTCAACGTGACCGCCCGCGACCTGCCGGCCGTCGATACCGGGATGGAGACAGGAGCCGGCGGATCGGGAAGCGGGTTCATCGTCAATCCGAACGGCTACATCATCACGAATGGCCACGTGGTCGGGCCGACAAGGGACAGAGGGGAGCTCGAGAAAGAGCTTCGGCGCAACGGCGCGATCTCGACTCTCGTCAATCACTTTCCTCTCGAAGAGCTGCGCGCGCTTTATCGCGATGACGATCTCGACCCGTTCATCGACGAACTCTCGAAGGCGGGGCGCATCGACAAGATGCTCATCGTCAACGAGGTCGAGCTCTCCAACGGCGACAAGCTTCCCTTCACCGTAGACAGTTACTCCCCATCGCTCTCCGAGAGCGGGAGCGATCTCGCGGTGCTTCGGGTCGAAGGGCGCAACCTTCCGACGCTGCGGCTCGGCGATTCCGAGAGCGTCGGGGTCGGCGAGTCGGTATGGGCGATTGGCTATCCGGCCGTCGCGAGCAGCTCTGATGAAGTGATCGGTGGATGGCTCTCTCGTGAGAGCGACCTCGAGGCGACGTTCAATCCCGGGACGATCACCGCCATCAAGCGCAACAAGGCCAACGCGCCTGTCTTTCAGTCGAACGTTGCGATCTACCGCGGCAACTCGGGTGGTCCCGCCGTGAACCGGTCAGGCGAGGTCATCGCGGTCGCGACGTGGGGACACACCACCGCGGAACAGATCAAGTTCCTCGTGCCGATCAACGACGCGAAAGACATCCTGAAGGACTCCGGCGTGCCGGTGAACATCGCGAGCGAGTTCAATCGCCAGTTCGGCGAAGCGCTCGATGCGGCGATCGAAGGGGACTGGCGGAGCGCGAAGAAGAGTCTTGCGAGCGCCGCGCTGATCTTTCCGCGATCTCCCGACGTGATCCGGTTTCAGCGCGACGCGGATCGCGCGATTGCGAGCGGCACCTCGAGTCTCTCGACCGCCGGTCTTGTCGCCGGCATCGGCGCGCTGCTCGCGATGCTGGCCATCACGATCGTGGTGCTCATTCGCTCCCGCGGTCCACGCATTCCGCGCGACATCTCGAACGGGCGCCCCGAGATGCTCGTCGCTCCGGAGGGCACGCCGCCCGAGCAGAAAATGGTCCTTGGCCGGCTGACGATTCTCAACGGAGAGCGCGCCGGTCAGAAGCTCGGTCTCGGCGGCTCGGGCATCCGGATCGGCCGCGAGTCGGCCATCTGTGAGATCGTATTGGAAAATCCGAAGGTGTCGAGGCTGCACGCCGAGGTGGTGTCGATCGACGGCAGAGTGCTTCTCATCGACCGCAACTCGTCCAATGGAACGTACGTCAACGACCAGAAGATCGATAAACGGTTCCTCAAGGATGGCGACATCATTCATTTCGGCGGCCGCAACGCGATTGCTGTCGCATTTCATGCGTGAGGAAGATCGTGGCTGACAAGCGGTGCACAAACGGACATTTCATCGACGAGTCGTGGGACATCTGTCCCTACTGTCCCGTGGAGAGCGCGGAGCAGGAGATTCCGATCGTCCGGCCGACTCGCGCCGGTGCCGTTGTGATTCCGGGAGTGAGCGAAGAGCCGGTGGTACGCCCGCGAGTCGAAGCGCCCAAGGCTGCCCCCACTCCTACGGTGGCCCCGCAGCCAGCGAAGCCGGTGCAGATGCCACCGATGGAGAGAACCGTCGCGGTGCAGAAGAGCGACATGCCGTCTGTGGCGAAGCGCTACGTCGTCGGCTGGCTGATCGGATTGAATGGCTCGATTCGCGGCGAGTCGTACCCGATCCGGATGGGGCGCAACGTTCTCGGCCGCGACCGGGCGTCGGACATCGTCGTCAACGACGATCAGGCCTCGACACATCATGCCGATCTCATGTTCCGGCCGGAGGAGCGGCGATTCATCCTGATGGATCACAACTCCACCAACGGAACGTACGTCAACGAATCGGAGATCGAGCCGCGGCGGGATCTGAGCATCAAAGACATCATCCGGATCGGATCGCACCGGTTCGTCTTCATGCCGCTCTGCCACGACGGATTCTTCTGGGATGACGAGGGGCTGCTGCGATGATCGGAAGCGTGATCGGAAACTACCGCATCGAGCGGGAGATCGGTGAAGGCGGGATGAGCCACGTCTACGTCGGTCGCACGATTGCGCCGAATGAGTCACTGCCGGGGAACTTTGAGGTCGTGCTCAAGGTGATGTCCGAGGAGCTGGCGGGGGAGATCACGGCGCGGAAGCGATTCGTGAAGGAGGCGCAGATTCTTTCGAAGCTGCGCCATCGCTACATCACGCGTTTCTATGAGTTCATCAACAACGACACGGGCGCGGTGCTCGTGATGGAATTCGTCGAGGGAACGCCGGTCGACGTGTTGCTTGCCGAGAAGGGAGCGCTCGCGCTCGGCGAAGCGATCTCGATCACGCAATGCATGCTCGACGCACTCGTTTATGCGCACGGTAAAGGCATCGTGCACCGTGACATCAAGCCGGCGAATCTGATCCGCGAGAGCGCTTCGGTCGTGAAGGTCACCGACTTCGGGATCGCGAAGATCCGCGAAGGCGCGGGCGTGTCCGGCCAGACAGTCCTGACCAAGTCGGGCTTTCTGCTCGGCACGCCGCATTACATGTCTCCCGAGCAGATCCGCGAGCCGAAGGATGCGGGCGCTCGATGCGACATCTACTCTGCCGGCGTTCTCCTTTACGAGATGCTGACCGGGCAGCTTCCTTTCAACAGCCGCTCGCTCCCGAAACTGATCGACGCCATCTACCGCGGCGAGAAGCAGGCGCCAAGCACGCTGCGTCCTGAGATCGGCCCGGAGCTCGAAGCGATCGTGATCAAGGCGATGCATCCGCGGCAGGAGCAGCGCTACGAGACGGCGCGCGAGTTCTACGAGGCGCTCGAGGAGTACACAATCCGGCAGCCGATGGCCGGCGCGCAGCGTCCAGCGTCCGCGGAGGTAACGCCGCTTCCCATCGCGCTCGCGCCGCAAGCCGGCCCGCTGCAGTGGGCGCTGGTCAACGTCAAGACCGACGCGAACGAGAAGCACGCAATCGCGGGCGAGAGCGTGATGGTCGGCCGCGATCGCACCTGCTCGATCGTCCTTTCACATCCGGCAGTGTCGCGCCGTCACGCGAGGATCACACTCAGCGGCGCATCGTTCGTCCTCGAGGACTTGAAGTCCGCGAACGGGACGTATGTGAACAACGCCCGGGTCGAGCGTGTGAAACTGAAGCCAGGAGACGTGGTGCGGTTCGGAGCCGATCCGGCCTGCACCTACGTCGTGCGAGAACATTAGGGGACCCCGATGAATCAGATTACATGCCTTCGCTGCAAGACACCGTTCGACGAGGCGCTCGAACTGTGCCCGAGTTGCGGCGAGCGCGTCACCAGTTTTCAGCGAACGTACGCAACGCGGCTGATCGACGGCAAGTACCAGATCCTCGATCGTCTCGGCGTCGGCGGCATGGGCGAGATCTTCAAGGTCCGCCACATTCATCTGAACGAGCTTCGCGTCATCAAGGTCATGCGTCCAAACGTCGCTGCGGACGATCAGGGGATTCAGCGGTTTCTTCAGGAGGCGCGGACCTCGACTCAGATCAAGCACCGCAATCTCGCGATGTTGTACGACTTCGCGCAGCTCGAGGACGGGTCGTACTACATGGTGTGGGAGTTCATTGACGGGACCAACATCCAGAAGTGGATCGCGCAGAACGGGCCGGTGCCTCCGCGCCTGACGCTCGAGATCGCGGTGCAGACGCTTCACGGTCTCGACAACCTTCACTCGATGGGACTGATCCATCGCGACGTCTCGCCGGAAAACATCATGCTGTCGCAGGATCAGCGCGGAAAACTGCTGGTCAAGGTCATCGACTTCGGCATCGCGAAGTCGCTTGCGGAAGGTGAATCGGGCCACGGTCTCACTCAGACCGGTATGTTCCTCGGAAAGCTCAAGTACGCCTCTCCCGAGCAGGCGGGCTTCGTCAAGGAAGGGGAGCACATCGATCCGCGCAGCGATCTCTACTCATTCGGGATCGTGATGTACGAGATGCTCGCGGGCCGCGCTCCCTTTCAGGCGACCAACCCGCAGGGTTACATCCTCAAGCATGTGACCGAGAAGCCGGCCCCGATCTCAGTCATGAATCCCGATTCGAGAGTGCCGGCGGCCCTCGAGGAGATCATCTTCAGGTCGCTCGAGAAAACACGCGACACGCGCTTCGCGACGGCGGCCGACTTCGCCGCCGCCCTCGAGTCGATTCGCGCCTCGATTCCTCCCGACGAGAAGTACGGGGTGGGCGAGAAGATGGTGACGATGTCGGGAGCAAAGACTCTCGCCGATCTGCCGAAGTACACGCCGACGACCGGCGCGACGTCAACGCAGCGCACGGGTGCGGCGCCCGCCCGCACCGTCACGGGCCAAACGCGCGGCGACGAGGCGACGGTGATGGAGTCGAATCCCGCCGCCGCCGGCCGCGGCCCGACCGGTACCCGTCAGGCGAGTAACGAGGCGACGGTGATGGAGCGTTTCGGCGCGACTCAGAGCGGTGCGGCTCCGACGACCATGGAGCCGAAGGGCGGATGGAGCACGACCGCCGAGCCGACCGTGATGGAGCGCCAGGTCGAGCAGCCGCGCAAGAAGAGCAAAGCGGGGCTGTTCGTCGCGCTCGCCGCCGGCGTTGGCATCGTCGTCATCGCCTCGATCCTCGCCCTCCGCAAGCCGGAACCGGTTCCCCCCGTCACGTCGACCGTGACCGTTCCCAGCACGACTCAGGTCACCGCGACGGCTGTTCAGCCACCTCCCGCCGGGCAGGGCGTGCTCCTTCTCTCTGCGACGCCGTGGGGCGATCTGGAGCAGATCATCAGCGCATCGAGCAGCAAGGCGGTCGATCTCAGCGACGAAGATCGCTCGACACCCGCCCGGATCGCACTCGCGCCGGGCAAATACTTCGTCACCATCAACGGGCCGAGCGGAAAGCAGACTACGTTCGATGTCGACATCGTGGCAGGCAAGAGAACGCGTAAAATCGTCGCGACGGGCAATGTGAACTTCGAAGAACTCGAAAGGGAAGTCAACAAGCCATGAGGCCGCTCCCCATCGCAGCCGCCGTGCTGCTCTTCGTCGCGCTCGTTCCGGGCGTGGCGCACGCATCGTGGTACGACGATTACGACGCCGGTCTCAATGCTGTGCGAACCGGCAACTGGTCGGTCGCAGCGCAGAAAATGACCTCTGCGATCAACGCCAAGTCGAAGGAAGGGAACAAGGAGCGCGCGTACGGCACGATCTTCTACAACTATCACCCGCACTATTACCGCGGCGTCGCCTACCTGAATCTCGGCAAGTACCGGGAAGCGATCAGCGACCTCGAGACGACGACCGGGATCGGACCGGAGAATCTTGGCTCAATCGAGATGCTCCTGCAGATGGCGAAGACCAAGGCAGACTCGTCGTCTCCGCCTCCGCCGGTGACGGATACGCGACCGCCTGTGACTACCACGCAGCCCCCGGTGCAACCGCCGGTTCAGCCCGTCATACCGCGGATCGACGCAGGACTGCGCTCGCGCGCGCAAGCCGCGGTCGTTGAAGCGAAGCAGAAAATCCAGGCGGCACAGCAGCGAAAAGCGACCGGCTCGTCGCAGTACACGAGCGCCCTCCAGAACTTCACGCAGGCGAACTCCCGGCTTGCAGCGGCGAAGTCGAATGACGATCTGAACGAAGTGATCGCGATGGCCGACAACGCGTCGATGCTGGCCGACGCCGCGGCAGCGGCTGTGGTGACGACCACTCCGCCTGTACCGCCGCCTACCACCCGCCCGGCCGCAGCGACGGCCGCGATCCTCGCGGACCCCAGCAGACGCGTCCGGCTTGCTCTCGAGAGCTACTTTCGCGGCGACTTCGATGAAGCTGCGAACTCGTTCCAGAAGCTGACTTCCGAGTTGCCGAACAACGGCTGGATCTGGGCGTTCCTCGGTGCCTCCCAGTACTCGCAGTACGCCTTCGAAGCCGAACCGCAGTATCGCGATGCCGCGATCGCGGCGTTCAAGAAGGCGAGAAGACTCGGCAGGTTCAAGACCGGGCTGCCCTCAAAGTACTTCTCGCGCAGGATCAGAAAAGCGTACGAAGACACGGCAGGGTAGATTCGGTCCCTCATTCCGAGACCGTTGAAGAACCCGGCTTCTGTGTGGCGCCGTCGCCCCGCGCCGGCGCTCTTGCGTTCTGAAAAGGGACTTTGTTACTGACTCGCAGAGCGCCGCCACGGGGCAACGGCGCCACACTGAATCCGGGCTCGGAATGGCTCGTGTGAAAACGAAAAGGCTCCGGTTTCCCGGAGCCTTTCGTGTTTGTGCGCTGGTGATGTTTCTTACAGGCCGCCGCCGAATCCGCCGTAGCCGCCGCCGGTGGTTCCGCCACCGCCGGACGAGCCGGATCCGCCCCTGCCCGATCCGCTGGTGTTGCCACCCATGCGGGAGCTCGACGAGGAAGGCGTCGACGAGGAAGGAGTCGACGAGGAAGGAGTCGAAGGGGAGGAACTGCTCGGGGTCGAGCTGCTTCCCGGTCTCATCGATGAGGCCGTCTCCCGAACCTGTTCGACGACTCGGCTGATCACGCTGCGTCCGCGCGCGCTGTTTGCAGCCACTGCTGCACCGGCGGCCGCTCCTGCTGCTGCAGCCGCGATCGCGGTACGGCGCACCGTACGGCTTCTGCGGGTCTTCGCACCCTTCTTCGCGGCGACTGAGCGCTTTTTCGCCGGTGTGCTTTTACGCGGAGCCGCTTTCCTGGCGGCCGGGCGCCGCTTCGCGCTCGACTTCCTGGCTGCCGGTTTGCGTGACTTGCGGGAGGGAGCTGACTTCTTCCTCGAGCTCTTCTTGCTCGATGGGCGCTTTCTCGAACTGCTCTTCTTCGACGATTTCTTCGAAGATTTCTTCGAAGATTTCTTCGAGCCCTTCTTTGATGCCATTGGTTCTCTCCTTTTCAAAAGTCGGTGGGGTCCGTGACTTGAAGACAGAGTGTCCGGTGCAAACTACGCGCACATACGTTGCACACTCAATGTAGACGAACATGTCTCGATTGTCACGCCTGCCACTTCAACGATTCAGTCTCGCCGTCGCGGTGATCCTTTTCGCGGCGATGCAGACCCTCTTCATGTACCTGTTTCTGGTCAACCGGCGGATCGGGCGTGAGCTGAATCACGCGAGCTGGCGCGACGCCACGGTGATCGTCTCCGCTGCAGGCGGGAGGGAGCGGGAGGTCCTTCGTGTCTACGGCTCCGAGTGGCGAGTGACTCCTCCGGTGCTCCTCGACGAACTGCCGCCGCATGTGCCGAACGCATTCCTGGCGGCCGAAGACGTCCGCTTTCGACGGCACATCGGCATCGATCCGATCGGAATCGGTCGTGCCCTCATCCGGAACGTCCGGGCCGGAGGGATCACGCAGGGCGGCAGCACCATCGACCAGCAGATCATCAAGGCCCGTTTTCTGACGCAGGAGCGGACATGGCGCCGCAAATTCGTGGAGGTGATCCTCGCGGTTCTGCTCGACGCCCGCCTGTCGAAGGACGAGATCCTCGAGCTCTACCTCAACGACGTATATCTCGGGCATCAAGACGGCAGCCCGGTCCTCGGCATCGACGAAGCCGCGCGCCTTTATCTTGGCAAGACGCCGATCCGGCTGCGGCCGGACGAGGCGGCGCTGCTCGCGGGCATCGTGCGCGCCCCGAACCGCGACAACCCGAGAAAGCGCCCCGACCTCGCCCGCGCGCGGCGCGACGCGATTCTGCGAACCATGCGCGAGCGGCGATGGCTGAGCGATCGCGAGTATCAGGCGGCCGTCGTTCGTGGCGTCGAGTTCAGCGGCGGATCCCTGCCGCCGACGCCGTATCAGTACTACCTCCGCGCGCTCCGCCTCGACCTCGTGAAACACATCGGCGCACGGCGGCTCGTCGAAGGCGGCCTGACGGTCGTCTGTGAGATTGATCCCGTCGCGCAGCGCAACGCGGAACAGGTCGCGCGGCAGACGCCGCTGCAGCTCGAGCGGCGCTACTCATGGCTGCGCGAGCAGTCGCGACACGAGCCGTTGCAGGTCGCGCTGCTTTCGGTTGACCCGCGCAGCGGCGGCATCCGTGCACTGGTCGGCGGATCGGATTTCGACCGTTCGCCGTTCGATCGTACGCTGAACATGCGGCGCCAGCCCGGGTCCGCATTCAAGACATTCGCGTACCTCGCGGCGATCGCGTCAAAGCGCGCGACGACCGCATCACTGCTTCTCGACTCCCCGGTGAAGATCGAAATGAGCGGTGAAGAGCCGTGGGAGCCACAGAACTACGACGAACGGTTCCGCGGCCGCGTGACTCTGCGCGAGGCGTTCGAGATGTCGCTCAACGTGCCGACGGTTCGCCTCACGCAGTTGATCGGCGTCGGCCGCGTGGTCAGCACCGCCGAGGAGTTCGGGTTCGCTGAGGATTTCGAGGCGATTCCGGCACTGCCCCTCGGCGTCACCGAGGTCACCATGCGCGAGCTCACTGCGGCCTACACGGCGTTTCCCAATCTCGGGATGCGCGCGGAGCCTTATCTGCTGACCGCGGTCCGCGACCGTCGCGGGAAAACTCTGTTCCGGACCGAAGTGAAAAAGAAGCGCGTCTGCGATGCGGCACCTGCGTATGTGATGCACTCCTTGCTGCGTGGGGTCGTGCGTCGCGGCACGGCCTCGCGTCTGAAGCGATACGGACTCAGTCATGTTGCGGGGAAGACCGGTACGACGAACGACTACCGCGACGCATGGTTCGTCGGATACACGCCCGACCTGGTCACGACGGTGTGGGTCGGTTATGACCATGGCGCTCCGCTGCGGCTGTCGTCCGCAGAGGCCGCCATTCCCGTGTGGGGAGCGTACATGAGCTCTATCCCGCACGACCGCGGTGAGCCGGATCCACCCCCGGGGGTGACGTTCAGGCAGGTCGATCCGGAGACCGGCACGATCTGGGCGAGCGGTTGTCCCGGTCCGATTCGCGAGGTCTTTCTGGATGGGACAGCGCCGACGCGCCATTGCCCGCGAGGTCTCATCGGCCGGATCGTGCGTCGCGTCTTCTTCGACGCCGAAAACTTTGACGAGCCCGCCGCCATCACGTTCGAGAAATTCCGCCGCTGGGCCAACGAGGCCGACCGCAATCGGAAGGAAGTGGAAGGCGTGATGGATCGGATCAGGAGATGGTTCGGCTCAACGAGTGACGAGTGACGAGTAAAACGGGTTGTCATCCTTGGAAGCGAAGCGAAGGACGTCGTTCTGTGTGGCGCCGTCGCCCCGCGGCGGCGCCCTCTGAG
>JAENWF010000022.1 GCA_016650215.1 Thermoanaerobaculia bacterium | reverse complement strand
CGCATGTCATCAAGATAGCGCCGAATCGTGGCGGGTGCCCGGAGGCGGGGTTACCAGCCCACGCCACACAGAACCTCTTCAGACTCTGCGCGCGGTGTCCCGCAGCCGTTCGACGAGCAGCTCGCTCATCGCGACCGCGAATTTCGCGAGCAGCTGCGGCTCGAACGCGAGCGCTTCTGACAACGTTCGCTTGTCCCACGCGCGCACATGAACCGCTTCTTCGCCGGCGCGGACGGTGACGGTGCGCGGCGAATCGTCGATGAAGGAGACTTCGCCGAGGACGTCGCCGGGGCCGACGGTCGCCACGACGGTCGGCTTGCCGTCGCGCATCGCAACGATGTCGAGGTGACCTTCTTCGACGGCGAAGAGCGTCGAATCGGTGTCGCCGGAGCGGATGAGCGCGCCGCCCTGCGGAATCATCTTCACGTTCGCGATCGACTCGATCCGATCTCGTTCGGCTTCTGTGAAGTATCGGAACAGCGGATGGTCCGACTGCTGCGCAAATAGTTTGTTCATTTCCAGTTGAGTTCCCATTCGCAGTGGCTGTTGCCCTTTGCGAAACATTTCGACTGCGTGATCTTCACGTCCTTGACCCCGGTCAGGTGCGCCATCTGCTCGATCCATCCGGTGGTGCGCGAGCAGCCGGCGAGCTCCGAGGGAAAATCGAGAAGGCTGATGCGTGCGCTGTTTGAAGTCTGGCCATCGATCTTGAGCTGGCCGCGATTGTAGAGCGAGCTCCACATCTGCGACCCCTTCGACAGTAATGCAGCGGGAGTCAGCACGAGCGCGAAGAATCGATAGATGCCTTTGACCGCTTCCTCCGCTGCGGCGCGGCCGGCCCGTCTTGCGAAGGACTCGAGCGGCTCGCCCCTCGCCTTCGCGGCCTCCTCGGTGAAGCGGTTGAGCATGTGCACCGGAATCGTTTCAGTCGGGAGAATGGACGATTTGAATCGAGTCACATACTCAGGCGGCAGGCCGCTGAAGACGATGTCCCGCTGCGCGGCCGTCAGGTCGCTCTCGATGAATTTCTGGAGGCTCCGCACCGGTGACCCTTTGACCGTGACGGTTTCGTCTCGTGTCATTCCCCTCGCTCCCTCGCGCAGAACTGATGACGATCAATGGACGTTTGCCGCCGAGTATAATCCACCGCCTGCGAGTGGAGGTTCCTATGGACGACCAGAATGCGGCGACGGATGCCGGTACGGCGATAGCTGTTGCCGAAGAGAGTAATCAACCGATCATCGGACAGAAGGACAAGCTCGAAGAGCTCTGCGTCAACACGATCCGCTTTCTTGCGGTCGACGGCGTCGAGAAAGCAAAGTCGGGACATCCCGGCACACCGATGGGAATGGCCGACATGGCCTTCGTGATCTGGACCGATTTCCTCCGTCACGATCCCACCGCGACGAAATGGACAAACCGCGACCGCTTCGTCCTCTCGGCCGGTCATGCGTCGATGCTTCTCTACTCGATGCTGCATCTCACCGGCTACTCCGACATGACACTCGACGAGCTGAAGCAGTTCCGCCAGTGGGACTCACGCACCGCTGGCCATCCTGAGTACGGCCATGCGAAAGGGATCGAAGTCACGACCGGCCCGCTCGGCCAGGGCTTCGCGAACGGCGTCGGGATGGGACTCGCCGCGCGGATGATGGCGGCGCGCTTCAACGGCGAAGACGCGTTCAAGCCGGTCGATCACTACATCTACGCGATCTGTTCCGACGGAGATCTGATGGAAGGGATCAGCTCCGAGGCGGCTTCGATCGCCGGACACCTCGGACTTGGGAACCTGATCTACTTCTACGACGACAACAACATCTCGATCGAAGGGGAGACGCGCCTCTCGTTCTCCGAGGACATCAAGAAGCGATTCGAGTCGTGCGGATGGCACGTGCAGAAGATCGACGGCCACGACCGCGGCGCGATCCGCAAGGCGATCAAGAAGGCGCAGAAAGTGACCGGTCAGCCGTCGATGATCATCGCGAAAACGATCATCGGATGGGGGAGCCCGAAGTTCCACGGGACGGCGCGCGCCCACGGCGAGCCCCTCGGCGCTGACGAGGTGAAAGCGACGAAGGAATCGCTTGGCTGGCCCGCGGAACCGACGTTTCATATTCCTGTCCCGGTGCGCGAAGAGTTCCTCCGCAAGACCAAGAAGCTCTCGCGTGAGCGGAAGAAATGGGAGAAGGGATTCTCCGAGTGGAAGTCGCGCAACGTCGAGCTCGCGGCGCAGTGGGACACCTACTGGTCGCACAAGGTCCCCGACAACTTCGAGAGCGAGCTGGTCGCTGCCGGGAACTCGGACAAGGCGCTTGCGACGCGCGCGCTCTCCGGCCAGGTGATTCAGAAACTCGCGGCGATCGCGCCGTTCGTCGTCGGCGGATCGGCGGATCTCGCGCCATCGACATCGACGCTGATGAAAGAGGGAGGGAGTATCGAGCGGTCGAAAGGGGCGGAAGGACAATCGCCGGCGCTCGATGTCTTCAAAGGACGCAATCTTCATTTCGGTATCCGCGAGCATGCGATGGGCGCGGTCCTCAACGGGATGACGCTTTACGGCTCGTTCCGCGCGTATGGCGCGACGTTCCTGATTTTCTCCGATTACATGCGCCCGTCCGTCCGTCTCGCGGCGCTGATGAAGGTGCCGTCGATCTTCATCTACACGCACGACTCGGTGTTCCTCGGCGAAGACGGGCCGACGCATCAGCCGATCGAGCATCTCTGGGCGCTGCGGCTGATCCCGAACATGATGCTGTGGCGTCCCGCGGACGGCGCGGAGACCGCGCTCGCATGGGCGGCGGCGGTGCGGAGCACGGACGGTCCGACGGTGATGGTGCTGACGCGGCAGAAACTCGATCCGATCCCGCGCACCGGTCCTGTGGACATCAAGGCGATTCAGCACGGCGCCTATCTGCTCGAGGGCTTTACCGAAGGGAACATCACGTTCATCGCGACCGGTTCGGAACTGTCGCTCGCGATCAAGACCGCGCAGCTGCTGGGACGCGAGGGGGTCAAGGCCCGCGTGGCATCCGCGCCATGCCTCGATCTGTTCGACCGTCAATCAGTTGACTATCAGAACTCAGTACTCGGCGATCGCAAGCGCGTCGTCGCAATCGAAGCCGGCCGATCGAGCGGCTGGTACAAGTACGTGGAGCATGGCGCGCTGATCATCGGCATCGACCGCTACGGAGCCTCGTCACCGGCGGAGCGGATCGCCGAGGAGCTCGGGTTCACGCCGGAGAAGATCGCGGCAAAGGTGCGGGAGTGGATGTAGTGCTTTGGACTCAGATCTCCGTTTTCATGCGTAGGTTTTTTGCCGTCGCCACGTTTCTTCTCACAAGCATCGCGTACGCCGATTTCCGCGAGTTTCAGAACGTTGGTACCGACCCGCAGCTCGCGGCGGCGCTGCGGCGCGTCGCGGAGGCCACACTCGTCCAGTTTCCAAAGCTGAAGCCGGAGGATCTGGCGATCAGCGTTGTCGATCTGACCAATCCCTCGCTGCTGGAGCGCGCCGACCATCAAGGGAGTGCTCCCTTCTATCCCGCATCGGTCATCAAGATCTTCTTCATGGCCGATGTGTACATGCAGAAGAAGGAACCCCTCGGCGATGTGGACCGCGCGCTGAAAGAGATGATCGTCGTCTCCGACAACGACGCTACCGCGTATCTGGTCGACATCCTCGCCGGCACGACGAGCGGTCCGCCACTCGAAGGGCGCGCATTGCGCCGCTTCATCGACAAGCGCCGCGACATCAATCGCCACTTCGCGCGCCTCGGCTACGACATCGGCGCGATGATGAAACCGTGGAGCTTCGGCCCCTTCGGCCGTGACCGCCAGGCCCTCGGCAAAGATCGTGAGAACCGCAACCGACTCACAGCCAACGCGACCGCGGCACTCATGCTCTGGATCGTGCGCGGGCGTGCGCCGCAGTCGCCCGCGATGATGAAGCTGCTCGAGCGTCCCCTGGCGCCGCCGCGCGAAGAAGAGAATCAGGTCAAGGAGTTCATCGGCGAAGCGCTGCCCGATGGCTCGAAGCTCTGGTCGAAGGCCGGCTGGACGAGCGAGGTGCGCCACGATGTCGCGTACGTCGAGCTGCCGAGCGGGCGCAAGCTCGTGCTCGTCATCTTCACGCGCGGTCAGGCCAAGGACGTTACGCTCGTGCCCGCCATCACGCGTAACGTGTTGAAAGAGCTCGAGTAACCCGCTCGCGGCACGGATCCTGCGACAGACAACAATAACGTTGCTCGTCCCCCGGAGGATCCCTTTTGAGAATTGCGTCAGTGGTGTGTGTGCTGTTGATGTTCGGATGCGGTGCCGAGAGGCGCGAGCACCGCGTCGCGCAGCGCACGATGCCGGCCGAGCCGTCGTCTGAGATTTTTGCAATCGGTTCGGAACTGACGCCTCAGGGTGCGGTCACCGCGGAGTCTTCGAACGACTCGTTCCGGCGCGGTCCGGAACTGTTCCTCTCCATCGATGTCAGCAGCGCCTCGACTGATCAAACGATCGCGGTTCACTGGACCGATGATCAGGGCGTAATCAAGCGGATCGACCGCCGCGTCGTCACTCGCGACGAGCGATACGCGCCATTCTCCTCCGGCCCCACGCATCGGTGGCGCGCAGGTAAGCATCGCGCCGTCATCGTGATCGATGGCCGGCGCGTGAGCGAAAAAGAATTCGGATTGATCTAGCGGCGTCGCGAATTCTGACGCCAACGCGCGTCACTCCTGAGCGCGGTTGAGATCGTCGATGAACTTCAACCGTTCACCCAGTGAGTGCACGCGCCAGAGGGCGCGCTCGGCATCGCCGACCGCTGTCGGATCGAACGGTTCGAGCGTCCAACGGCCGTTCACTTCTTTGTACTGCGTCCCGAAGATCTGTGGCTTGCCGATGCTCTGCAGGTAGCGATCGGTGGCAGTCGCATGAAGCCATCGCGCCTCGGCGAGCCACGGCCGGAGGCTCACCGCTTTCTTTGCGAGATCGCGGGCGAGCGCGAAGGCGGCGGTCGACGATCCGTGATGCATGACGAGCGCCGCGTGAAGGTAATCATCCGCCGTGCGCAACGTCTTTCTCTCAATGGCGATTCGGACGACGGCCTGCCGGGCGTGATCGCGGCGTTGCACTGCGTCCACATCGGCGATCTCGCCTCGCCGGTCCTCGCGATCGCCGAGGTAGGCTGCGAGGAGCTCGGGATTACTCTCTCGGACGAACTTCTCGGCATTGGCCGCGCATCGCTCGGACGCATGATCGACGCTCGCCAGCGCGGCCTCCCGCGCCAGATTTGCGCAGTTCCTGTATCCGCGATCGAGCGCGCGCCTGAGCCAGCGCTTTGCGAGGTTCGTGTTGCCCACACGCAGGTGACAGCGCGCGGCGGCAAACGCAGGCGACGGCTCGTCCGCGTAGATGGTGGCCGCCGCGCTGAAGATCGCGGCGCAACGCGGATACTCCTTGCTGTTGAGTGCCGCAAAGCCTTCGGTCTCGAACTTCCTCAGGGCGATGTCCTGAGCGAAAGCGCCGGCGGAAAAGAAGCCGGCAAGAACGAGAAGCTGCGCGAGTCGCTGCATGAATGCATTTGACCAGCAGTCGGGCCGCTGCTTCAAGTTCGCTTCGCGTACGATCAGCGCCGCATGCCATCCGCCGGGATCGAGTCGATCGATGTTCTGACAAGCGACGGAGTGCTGACGGGCATTCACAAGCCGAAGCCCGACATTCATCGCGATGGCGACTGGCATCTCTCGGTTCACGTCTGGATCGTCGTGCCTGACGGCCGCCTGCTGATTCAGAAGCGTTCGCTGGCGAAGGACAACAATCCCGGGCTCTGGGACGTATCGGTCGCGGGACACGTCAGCGCGGGTGAGGGCTCGATCGATTCAGCGCTTCGCGAGGTCGAAGAGGAGATCGGGCTGATACTCGTTGCGTCGGATCTTCGCCTGATTGGACGTGTACGGGAATCGTCAGTGCTGCACGGCGGGTCGTACATCGACAACGAGTTCCATGACGTGTTTCTCGTGAGACGCGCGATCGATCTTTCCGCTCTGGTGTTGCAGCCTGAGGAAGTCGATGAAGTCGCACTGGTGAGTGTCAAAGGGCTGCGAACGCGGAAGGATCTCGTGACTCATCCCGCGGGGTATGAGCTGTTGTTCAAGACCTTGTCATCCTGAAGGGCGACAGGGGGACGGAAAGCCGCCGGCTGAAGCCGGCGCCACGTCAAGCATGGCTCGTGGCAGCATTCGGGAGCGACGTGGCGCCGGCTTCAGCCGGCGGCTTTCCGTCCTCCTTTTGAGTTAACGCTCCTCACCACTGCCACCACTTCTTCTCATCCACGATGCCGCGGATGTTCATTTTTCTTCGGATGTCGACCATGCGCCAGCCGGTGATGTGGGCAAGCGTTGAAGCTTCTTTCTCGAATCTTGCGGGGAGAGATTCTTTGTACTGACGCGCGGCTTCGCAGTCGGCGGAGCCGGTCCACGGATGGCGGAGGATGTAGCGGCCCTGAAAGTTCGTCCTGTCGCCAGTTTCCTGAAAGACGAGGTCGTCGGGGAAATGCGCGCGGTCGTAGCGGACGTGGAGGCGCGTGATGAAAACGTCGGTTCCGCCCCAGAAGACGCCGAGACCTTTGAGCTGATCGGGGGTGAGTGGATCGGCGGCGCAGGGGTCGCACCAGCGCGTGTCCCATGCGTACTCGAGGAAGATCGTGCTCATGTTCTCGCGCCGCACCTGCTCATCGAACATCGCCTTGTAGAACGTGTTGAAGTCGCTGCGGACGAACAGCGGGATCTCGACATCCGACGGCAATCTCACCGTCCGGTAGTTCGTCGTCTCGACGCGTCCTTTGCGCGTGAGGGCGTACACGAAGAGCTCCTGCGGCCCATTCGCGTTGACTGTGCCTAGGCGGATCGGGAGCATGAACTTCGGCGACTCGTACGCGACCTGAATCGGGCGGAGATAGCTGAAGCCCAGGCGCGACTGATCCTTGAGGTTCACTCTCGCCACGAAGAACTTGAGGTTCTGCCGGATGTAGCTGCCCAGCACCTCGGAGGCCCCTTTCGGAATGGAGTAGCCGTTCGTGACAAGCCATGTCTCGAGCCCGCCGCTCTCTTTTGCGGAGAGGATCAGGATGTCGTACTCGCCCACGGTGTATTGCGCCTCGACCGTGACACCGAGCGCGCGATCGGCGCGCGACTTGCGGCTGACGTTGCCGGACTGCGCCGCGTTGCTCGGCATCATCCGTTCATAAACCGCCATTCGGCACGGATCGTCGTCGTGATACTCGACGAGACGCGGCGCGGAGTAGGCGTCGAGATGATCGATCGATGCCTTATCGGCGACGCGGATCTGTCCGCGCTCGAGAACCGTCGGCACCGGAATCACGACGGCGAACTCTTTCGGATCGCCGCGGAAATCGTTCGCCATGGTGAGAACGGTGCGATTGCCGTCGCGCACCATCACGACCTGCGAAGCGCGATTGAAAATCTTCGCGTCGCCCTTGGCGACGTAGAAACCGCAGAACGCGCTTGCCTGCGGCGCGAGGGTGAGAAGCCCTATGAGTGCGAGTGAGATTGAGGCGCGAGCCATACGTGTCTCCTTCAAGGTTGTCAGGTGCCACTCGAACTTTCTTCCACGAAGGGCGAAGTCGATGAGAGGTACCAGCGGTGAGCAGGCGGCGAGAGACCAGAGGAGCGCGTTCGTCCCGAAGAGTTTGAACTGGACGTACCACGCACCGGTTGCGACGAGCGCCGCGAAGATCACGCGTCCGAGACGAGTGTTCGGCGTTGTCTTCGGATCGGAGATCATGAAGAAGGCAAAGATGAGCAGCGCGCCATTCTCCAGCCGATGAAACGGGATCGTGAGCGGATCGCCGAGGCGGAATGTGCGCGCGATGAGGATCCCACCCCAGATCGCGAGAAACGCCAGGGTCGTGTCACTGCGCATCGAACGATGCACGACGAGTCCTCCGGCGCAGAGAATCAGGAAGCCGAAAAACGCGGTGCTGCCCCATTGGCCGGGGGAGACCCACACTCGATCGGTCGCGAGCATCATCGCGATGATGGCGCCGTTCGTCGGGTTGAAAATGTGCTTGCCCCCGATGCGGATCGCGAACTTGCTGGCAATCGCGATGAACGCGGCGCCGAGGAGAAGCAAGAGCGAGTTGCTGCGCATCAGCAGCGAGAGCGAGAGCGCCGAGATCATCGCGCTCTTCCACTCGAAGGTGGGAAGACGCGTGAGTCTCGTGCACAGCCACTGCGTCGAGAGTGCCATCGCGATGATCGCCCCAGCACGCCACGGCGTCACGTCAAAGCGCAGGATCGCGATGCCGTAGGTGAGCAGCGCCGCAAGAGATCCGATCTGGTACCAGCGAGGATCGAGCTGTTGTCGCATGCCGGGTTAGACGCGGTTCCAGGTCCGGAGGAAACTGGGAGGCCGGGCCAAAGGGATTGAATGAAGAGGTTCGAGGGAAGAATTGTGAATTGAGAGAGGCTACGCCGGTGCTCTCTCTTCATTCACAATTCTTAATTCGAACTTCGAACCTCAATCCTTTTGGAGGTTGGAAGGAGCGCCGCCGCGGGTCGGCGGCGCCACACAGAAGCAGCACCGCGCCGCTCCGCTTACAGGCGGAACAATCCCGTTTCGGCGGCGGGTACCGGCTCCTGATTGCGATCGAGTCTCGTCACGATCCACTCGGCGTCGCGGCGCTCGATTTCGATCACGACCGAGGCCCACATGCCGCCGGGGGTGTTCTCGGCGTGGCGGAAGCGGATGCCGGGAGTGACGGCGCCGCCGAGATCTTTCTCGGCGAGCGCGATGACTTCGACAGGACCGAGGTGATCGCAGGGCATCGTCAGTTGTGGACGCCGGGGGCTTCGCGTCCGGTTCGCTCGACGTACTCAATATACGTCCCGCCGTAGGTAAGCGGGCCGTCGTGCTCGTCGCCGGCCAGCTCGAGGACGCGGTTGCCGAGTCCTCGCAGGAACGTCCGGTCGTGCGAGACGAAGAGCATCGTTCCTTCGAAATCCTTGAGCGCCTCGACGAGCATTTCCTTCGTTGCGAGGTCGAGGTGGTTCGTCGGCTCGTCGAGCACGAGGAAGTTCGGCGGATCGAGGAGCATGCGCGCCATGACGAGGCGCGACTTCTCGCCGCCGGAGAGCGAGCGGATCTTCTTGTCGACGTCGTCGCCGGAGAACTGAAACGCGCCCAGAAGACTGCGCAGGACGCCGATGCCTTCGAGCGGATAGTCCTTCTGGATCTGTTCCCAGACCGTCAGCTCGGGATTGAGCAGATCGAGTGACTGCTGCGCGAAGTAGCCCATCTTGAGGCTGGCGCCGAGGCGCACCGAGCCTTCGTCGGGAGTCATCGCGCCGGACACCATCTTCAGAAGTGTGGACTTGCCCGCGCCGTTCTTTCCCATGACGCACCAACGCTCGCCGCGGCGCACGTGAAAGTCGAAGTGATCGTAAATCTTTCTTGCGCCGAACCCCTTCGACACGCTCTTGAGCATCGCCACGTCGTCACCGGAGCGGCCCGGAATGCGAAAGTCGAACTTCATCACCTTGCGCTTCTTCGGCGGCTCTACGCGCTCGATCTTGTCGAGCGCCTTGATGCGGCTCTGCACTTGCGCGGCTTTCGCGGCGTGCGCCGTGAAGCGGTCGATGAAACGCTGTTCCTTCGCGAGTTTCGCCTGCTGCCGGCCGTACGCAGCTTCCTGATTCGCGTCGCGCGTCTCACGCTCGCGGACGTAGAAGTCGAAATCGCCGGAGTACGTGATGATGTCGCCGTCGTCGATCTCGATGATCTTCGTGACGATGCGGTTCATGAAGTCACGGTCGTGTGAGGTCATGAGCAGGGTCGATGGGATGCTTTTGAGGAAGCGCTCGAGCCAGACGATCGATTCGATGTCGAGGTGATTGGTCGGCTCGTCGAGG
>JAENWF010000021.1 GCA_016650215.1 Thermoanaerobaculia bacterium | reverse complement strand
GGCAAGGCGGTGGAGGCCGCGGCGAAAGCCAGGACGGGTTTGGAGAGGTGGGACCGCTTCGCTTCGACCGCCGGCAATCCTCGCATGTGCACTCCCTGCTTCCTCGCGTGTTTTTTCGGCCCTGGGAGGGCCGAATCTACCACTATGCCGACGATCGGAACAGCCCTGGCGCAACCCGGCAGGGTGAGCCCTCAGCGTGCCTCGCTCGTTCCGGCCTCGTACTTCCAGGCGACCTGCTCTTTTGCGCCCTCGGCGAAGCGCGTGTCGACGTACTCCGCGAACTCGATCGGGCGGTCGAGGACGCCCGTCTCGATCATGAGATCGCGGACGAGGTCGAAGTCGGCCTTCCGCGGGGAGAGCGGCGTGTACATGACGCGGTCGAGCGGATTCGTGAGGGCCCAGCGGAGGAGTTTCGGGTTCTGGCGGAAGTAGAAGCGGCCGACGAAATCGGCGGCGTGCTCGCGGCGCTTCTGGCGCTTCGGAGGATTGTCGAGCCAGAGGCCTGAACGCGCGATGCCGTCGACGAGGACCTGTACCGCCTGCGGTTTCGTCTCGATCACATCCTGGCGTACGACGAGCACGCAGGAAATGTAGTCCGGCCAGTACTCGCGTGCATGGAAGAGCACGCGGCCGAATCCACCCATCTCCGCCTGTGAAGGATATGGCTCACCCATCGAGAACGCGTCGATCGCGCCGGCCGCGAGGGCTCCCGCGACGTCGGGCGGCGCCATCTCGACCATGTGCAGATCGTTCGCGCTCATGCCATTCTGCGCGAGGGCCTTGAAGAGAATCAGCCGCTCATCGGAGAAGCGGCTCGGAATGGCGACAGTCTTCCCCCGCAGATCGGCGAATGACTTCACCGGCCCGTTCTTCTGCACGACTACGGCGCTTCCGTAGCGGTGCCCGAGGTAGACGATCTTGATCGGAACGCCCTGAGCCCGCAGGGCGATTGCCATCGGCGCGACCATGAACCCCGCCTGCATCTTGTTCGACATCAGGGCTTCCTTGATCTCAGGGAACCCCTGGAACATCCGCGGAATGAACAGATGTCCCGACTTCGAATTGGCGGAGATGTAGTCAGTGACCGGGCATGCGAGATGTCACGTCACCGGAATGAACGCGACATTCAGCTTCCGCTTCTCAACCGGCATCCGGTCGTTGAGCATCACGTTCCAATCGACGTTCAGCGCCATGTGCGCGAGCGTGATGACAGCGAGCCAGCCGGACGCGGCAAGTGCAATTCTCTTCATTTCCGATCACCTCCTTTTGTGCGCGGAGTGTAGCAGGGGGACGACACTACTCCGCGCGCGCCAGGCGTTCCGCACGCCGGAACATCGTGTCGAAGGCGAGACCGATGATGCCGATCAGGAGCATGCCGCCTACCACGAGATCGTAGCGTTTGCCGGCGTTGCGGGAGTCGATGATGAGGTAGCCGAGGCCGGAGTCGACGGCGATCATCTCCGCCGCGACGAGGACGAGCCAGGCGATGCCAAACGCGATTCGCAGGCCGACGAGCAGGCGCGGGAGGATCGCGGGGAAGACGACGCGGCGCATGAGCTGTGGGACCGAGAGTCCGAAGTTGCGGCCGGCCTGCAGGAACATCGGCGGGACGTTGCGAACGCCGTCCATCGCAGCGACAAGGAGCGGAAACAACGACGCGAGAAAGATAAGAAAGATCGGCGCGACGTTCGATACACCGAACCAGATGACCGCGAGTGGCATCCATGCGAGCGGCGAGATCGGGCGCAGCATCTGGATCACTGGATTCACCAGACGGCCGAGCGCCGGATACCAGCCGAGGAGGATGCCGAGCGGGATGCCGAGGATCACGGCAGCGCCATAGCCGAACACCACGCGCATGATCGAGTCGCCGATGTAAGACCAGAGCAGGCTCTTCTCCGCCAGGTGGAAGATGCCCTTCGCGACCGCGGCAGGGCTCGGGAAGATGTTGGTGCCCGTTGCGATCACGGCGAGGTGCCAGAGCGCGATGAGGACCATCGCAGTGAGGACTGGGAGGAGGTAGCGCTCAACGCTTTTCATTGATGGCTTCGGGCTCTCAATTCAACATTCAACATTCAACATTGCTTCGAAAGCAGAGGGAACGCGAATGTTGAATGTTAGGCGTTGAATGTTGAAATCTGTGCTCCCTCAAACCTGATGCGCGAGCCCTATCTCCCCGAAAATGCTGTCCCGCAGCGCGATGTACCTCGGATCGGAAAGATCGCGCGGGTGCGGGATGTCGATCGGGACGATTTTCTGGATGCGTGCGGGGCGCTGCGACATCACGACGACTCTGTCTGCGAGTTGCACCGACTCTTCGATGTCGTGCGTGACGAAGAGGATCGTCTTCCGCTCGGCCTCCCAGATGCGAAGCAGCTCGCGGCGCATCTGGAGCCGCGTGATCGAGTCGAGCGCGCCGAACGGCTCGTCGAGGTAAAGCACATCGGGGTTCACGGCGAGCGCCCGCGCGACTTCGAGACGCTGCTTCATGCCGCCCGACAGCTCGCGCGGATAGGCATGCTCGAATCCCTTGAGTCCGACCATCTGCACGTAGTGATCGATCCGGCGCCGTTGCTCCCCTTCCGGGAGTTTGAAGAGGCCGAAGCTGATGTTCTGCTCGACGTCGAGCCACGGGAAGACGCCGCGCTCCTGGAAGACGAAGATGCGCCGGGGATCGGGACCGGTGACCGGCTCATCGTCGATCCGCACCTCCCCTTCCGATGGCTTCACGAAGCCGCCAACGATGTTGAGCAATGTCGATTTGCCACAGCCAGATGGCCCGAGGATGCAGACGAACTCGCCCTCTTTCACATCGAGGTCGATGCGGTCGAGCACGCGCGTCGAGCCGAAGTGATGATTGATGTTGCTGAAGCGGACCTTCATTCGCTTGCGTAACCCCAACGGACGAAATCGAGAGTCTCGAGGCGGCGCATGAGGAGGTCGAGTACGACGCCGATTGCGCCGATCAGAATCATTCCGGCGACGACGAGATCGTAGCGATCGCCCGCGTTGCGCGCGTCGACAATGAGAAAGCCGAGGCCCGAGTTGACCGCGATCATCTCCGCGGCGACAACGACGAGCCACGCGACGCCGAGGGCCAGGCGCATGCCTACGACGAGCTGCGGGAGGATCGCGGGGAGGATCACGCGCACCAGGAGCTGCGGCCGGCTGAGTCCGAAGTTCGTTCCCGCGCTGAGATGGATCGTCTCGATGTTGTGAACCGCCTGCATCGCGGTCACCGTCAGCGGAAAGAATGAAGCGAGAAAGATCAGGAAGACGGCTGAAAGATCGCCGACGCCGAACCAGAGGATCGCGATCGGAATCCAGGCCAGCGGCGAGATCGGGCGCAGCACCTGGATCAACGGATTGACTGCCAGCTCACCGCGGCGCCACGTTCCGAGCGCGATGCCGAACGGAATCGCGAGCAGCAGCGCTAGAAAGTAGCCCCAGGTCACCCGGAAGAGCGACGCGACGATGTACTTGAGCAGCAGTCCCTTCTGCGCCAGCTCGCCGATCGCGCGCACCGCCGCCCACGGCGAAGGAACGAGTCGCGTCCCGGTCATCACGACAGCCAGATGCCACGCGAAAACCGCGAGAGCGACTCCCAGGAACGGAACGAGACGGCGCAAGCGGGCGGGAGAATAGCACGGCGGTCACACGTCATTCGCATCTCGGCGCGTCCAGGCGATGTTCGTTCCGGCTCGGGGGATCCTCACAGCATGCGAACCGCCAGCAATCCGAGCATGAGAGCCAGGGCGATGAGCATCCAGCCCGAGAGTGTCGGAACAGGCGCAGGAGGTACCGGTGCGATGGCCACGCTCGACGAATTGTTCGCCGGAACAGGATCGGATTCGGTTGCGCTCACCGATGCGACGTTCGTGATCGGCGTCGTGCCGCTGGCAGATGCGACGAGTGAGATCGTCGCCGAACCGCTGACGGCGATCGCAGGAATCGAGCACGTGACCGTCGTCGTGCCGCCGCAGCTCGCGGTCGCCGACGAAACCGAAACGAACGTCAGCCCGGCGGGAAGAGTGTCCGTCACGACGACTCCGGTCGCCGCGACCGGCCCGCCGTTCGTCACGACGGTCGTGAAAGTGATTTGTTGATTCGGCGTGAACGTGGCGCTGGACGCCGTCTTCGCGACGGTAAGATCGGCGGTCGCCAGATCGTCGTCGACGATCGCGAGCTGGGCCGCGGAAGGGACGCCGAGAGACGCCGCGGTCGCATTCGAGAGCGTGAGGTTCACGATCTCATCCAGCTCATCCAACCCGTCGTTCGTAATCGGAACGTTGAAAGTCGCACTTGTATCGCCGGGATTGAAGGTGACGGTCCCGCTCGCGGTCGTGTAGTCGACGCCGGCGGTGGCCGTATTGTTCGACGTCGCGAACTGCACGGTCGAAATCGCACTGACGTCACCGGTCCGGAGGAGCGTGATCGTCGCAGGGCCGGCAGCTTCGCCAACCGCATACGTGATCGACGAGAACTGAATTGTGGGCGCGGCAGCAATCACCCGCGCAGCTGAGAACTCCGACGTCCCGTCGGGTGCGGTTGCGGTCGCGGTCACCTGATGCGTGAGGGGAATCGCGGGGCCGTTGAATGTAAACGATCCGGCACCTGTGCCGTCGGTCGTGAGGCTGACGGTCCCTCGATAGACCTCTCCCTCTCCATTGCCCGACGGATCCGCAATCGCGCTCGAATAGACGTGGATCGCCACGGCGGTGTTTGCCGTGGTGTCGATCGTTCCGCGGATCTGCGATGCGGTTGCAGTTGTTACCGCTGCGATGAGGATGGGGAAATTCTGAAGGTTGTTCGGGCCCGTGTCCGCGTCGAGCGGATCGTTCGGCGTCACGCCGTCCCGTGAGAGATCGATGCCCAGATCGCCGTTGTCGAAGATCGAGTTCGCTTCGAACGAGTTGTCGAGAAGGGCGGTCGGCTCGACGCCGATCCCGTTCTCGAGGTTGTTCGCGATCGTGTTGCCGCCGAGGGCAACGGATCCGACGACCGTCCCGGTCGCGCCTTCGCAGACGTTGACGCCGTCGCCGAAGTTGCCCAGCGGCGTGGCGAGATCGGCCGAGATGCCGACGATATTCGAGTGCACGATGGTGTCGGCCGAATCGGCGTCGATCTCGATTCCATGGCTCAGATTTGCGGCGACGACGTTCGAACGAACGGTCGTTCCGGTCGAGGCCGAGATCGCCATTCCTTCGAAAAAATTGCCGAGCGTAGAAGAGCCGGCGGCGTTCGTTCCGACGAGATTGTTTTCGATGATGAGATTGCTACTCAGGGCCGTGCCAATCCCCACATCATCATTTCCGGAGATCACGTTCGAGCCGACCGTGATCGCATCGCAAAAAATCAGACCGATCCCCACTCCGTTCGGGAGGATTGCGGACTTCGTGGCGTCGAGTCCGATGGTGTTGCCCTCGACCCGGCTCGCGGTGACATCGACAGTCAGAATTCCGAGATCGAGGTTGGACGAGATCACGTTTCCCTCGCCCGCTCCCGTGCCCCCGATGTCGATGTTCGTAACAGTCTCGGCGTAGACGCCTACTTCGCCGTTCCCCAGATCAAGCGTGCCCGACACGTCGGTACCGATGAAGTTGCCGCGGATGATCGTGTTGCTGGCGAAAACGTCGATGCCATCAACCAGGTTGCCGGAAATCACGTTTCCGTCGGCAGCAGTTCCGATGAAGTTTCCCGTTGAGCCCAAGTCGATCAGAATGCCTGTGTCGTTGCCATTTGCAGCTGTGCCCGCGACGTCCGTCCCGATGAAGTTGCCGCTGATCGTGTGCCCGGTGCCACGCACCAGAATTCCGTTGTTTGTGTTTCCGGAGATCACGTTGCCCTTGGCTGCCGCGCCGCCCACGGTTCCGCCCGTTCCCTCGAGCTCGAGGCCCTCGAGGTTCGGCGTGCCTCCGCTCACGGGACCGATGTAATTGTGCTGAATGATCACGTCGCTGGCGCTGGTGAAAATCCCCGAGGCTGTGAACCCGTGGATTTCGAGTCCGCGGACGATGGTGCCGGTCGCGTCGTCCATGATCGTGAGCCCGCGACCGATGGATCCAGCTCCGTCGATCACAACTACGGGAGCACCAACGTATCCGGGCGCCGTCATCGCGTTGATCGCCACGGTCTCGCCGATCGGAGGAAGGGCGGTGGCCGGCGTGATCGTCCCGGCGACAGAGAAGTCGATCGAGTCGGCACCAAGGTGAGCGTTCGCCTCCATGATCGCCGCACGGAGTGTGCAGACGGGAGCTGCCGTCGCACAGATGTTGTCGCCGGGGGTTGCGTCAGGCGCATCGCCGAGGTCGTCCACCGTATAGCCGAAGAGGGCGGGCGCGAGCATGAACAAACAGAGACCTGCCACAAGCAGACGGCGCATCAAACCTCCGGAGACGGATCGGCAATGAGGGAACGGGACCGGACGCATTGTATTCGCTGGCTGCTTCGTTGCATGCTCGAATTGTCGTCATGGCACGTGGATTCGAGAGCAAGTCGGTGGAGTCGCAGCAGCTCGATCGTGATCTGCCGGGCCAGCGGAAGCCGAAGCTGTCGCGCGAGGAGATCGAGCTCGCGCACAAACGCGAAAGCATCGAGATGTCGCGGCGGCAGGTATCGGCGGAGCTGGCGAATGCAAAGTCGCCGGTTCATCGCGCTGCGCTGGAAAACGCGCTCAAGTTTCTAGACGATGAGCTGAAGGCGTTCCATCAACCCGACCAGCTTTGAAGCTCGACGATGTTTCCTTCGGGATCGCGGAGGTAGCACCATGTGACCGAACGGTCTCCCGGCTTGAGCGTGACGATCTCGCCGACAGGTGTACCCCCATTCTCCACGACCATCTGCCGCGCGGCCGCGACGTCGTCGACTTCGAACGCTATGTGCGCGAAACCGTTGCGATTGACCTCGGGCCGGATCGGTTTCATCTCAGGCTCGTACTGGTAGATCTCGAGCGTCGGGCCCCGCTCTCCGTGGCCGGGCAAAAGGAGATGGACGCCGCGCAGCCTGGCGTTTTCGACGCCTGTTCCTGCTTCGAGATCGTTGCCGCTGTAGTTGCGCTCCGGCGGCACGGGCGTGCAGGCGAACACGCGCTCGTAGAACTGCGCGAGCGCTCGCCAGTCGCGTGCGATGAGGTTCGTGTGGGAGTAGCGCGCGTTCATGCGGGCATTTTAGGACTGAGGACCGAGAACTGAGTGATCGGTCGTCACCCCGAATAGCTCTCGTCCTGCTCGATGCGCGAGAGCACCCAGTCAAAATCGCCGCTGGTGACCTTGCCGCCGCAGAAGGCACAGATGCCGGTCTCGCTCACCTTGAGCTCGGCGCCGCAGTTGGGGCAGTTCCGCGTCGTCGTGATCGTTTTCTTCGCGGCTCTTCCGCGGATCAGCGTCCAGTACTCGGTCCAGGTGCGAACCGCGCTCTTCGAGCCGCTTGCGACGTTGCCGCCTTCGTCGACCGTGTAGTCGTTGCCGCTCGCGTAGACGCGGACGGTGAGCGCGTCGTAGAACGTGTCGCTCATGACCTTCACCGGCTCGACGCGATGAATGGTGAAGTCGTCGACGACGTTGACGAGGCGCTGGCGTTTGTACTCATCGATCCAGTAGCGATGCATTGAGAAGAGCGCGTCGGTCTCGAACGCACGGGCCCGCTCCCAGTCGCGCGCGGTCCAGGCGCTCTGGAGTTCCGTCGCGATCAGGCGCACACGCTGATCGAATGCCTGCGCGTCGAACTCCGGATGCCGAGCGAGGAACGCTGGGAACTTCTCCTGGAAGCCGTGCTGATAACGCGTCGGAGACTCGGTACCGCGCTCGGCGGCATGACCGAGGAGGCTGGGAGGGCGGTCGCTCCGTTCGCGGACCTCGATGCTGCGGACGAACCAGTTGAAGCTGCCGTCGACGACGCGCGTGCCGCAGTGCGCGCACGTGCCGTCGCTGCGTGTCTGCAGGGCGGCTCCACAGCTTGGGCAGTGTTCCGCTTTGGCGTGCGCCGGCGTGGGGGAGAGGATGTCGCGCTGCCGCTCGAGCGTCCATCGCTCGCGTACGTAGAAGCGCCGCATCGGCTGCGAGCCCGTCTCGGTGTAGTTCGCTTCGAAGTCAATCGTTGCCGTGACCGTCGGCGACTCGAGTCCTCGAAAATCGGCGATGGTGAAACTCCCGATGACGATGCCGCCGACCCCACCGCCACCCAGCTGTTTCAGCGTCGCGCGTGCAGCAGGCGAGAGATACGGTGAGAGATTTTCCAGCTTTCCCTCGCCTCTCGCCTGGTGCGCCCGGGCATAAAGGCTGTAACAGAAATCGGTAAACACAGCCTCGGAGAAATTCGGATCGAAGCGCGCAAGAGCATTGATGTCGCGCGAGCCTTGTCTCGCCGGCGACGTCGTTTTTGCGGCTGAAAAGACCGTCGTCTCTTTGGCGGATTTTCTGCTCTTCAGATACTTGATGACTGCGATGATGACGACGATGTCGACCGGGATTCCGATCGCGGGGTAGTTCACCGTCAGCCAGAAGAGAAAGCGGATGATGTAGAAAATGATCTCGGCACCGCCCCCGCCATCACCTCCGCCGCCGCTGCTGCTCGATCCGCCACCTGAGTACGACTCGCCACCGCCGACACGCGCGATGAGCGGCGCCGCGTACGGCAGGAGCAACAGCAGCAGAATCGATGGGCGGCGTGTCATGTCAGATCGAGTTGCGGCATGCTGGTCAGCTCATCGGGGTTCTCGCCGCTCGCCGGCGCGCAGACATGAAGGATCGCGCCGAGGCGCTGGACGATCGCAATGACGTCCTCCGGCGCGAACCTTCTGGCAGCGTGAATCGACGCAAGCACAGCGTTCCACTCCTCGGGCGGTAGCAGGCGAAGCAGGCCCCGATCGGCGAGCAGCTCCGCTTTCTGCTCGAGCAGCGACACGAAGAGGAGCAACCCGGTCTCCTCAGAGGTATTCGCGAGACCCCGCTCGAAAAAGAGCGCCGCGGCTTTCGCGCGAACCGCATCCTTCCGCTCGCGGTTCGACGTCATCAGCCGCCGGACGTTGTTGCTCCGCTTCGAGATCGCAAGCCCGATGAAGAAGAACGCGACGGTGTCGACGATGAGCGCATACGGTGGAAAGCTCACCGGAAGACCGAGAACTGCCGCGAGCGAGATGAACGCGAGGAGCGCGCCGAAGCGCGCATCCGCATGCGCATACGATCCGGAGCGGGACTGGATCTCGAGCACCAATTCCGCGCACGACCGCGATTCCACTTCGCGCACTGCGGCAGCGAGGCGGGTCGTCGCGGAGGAGTCGTAGTGGCGTTTCATGGGGTTTGAACGTTAACCGTTAACCGTTAGACCTCAGAACGAACGAGCTCATCGCGCCCCGCCCCCGCCCTACCACTCCGCACGCGGCCGCCCGAGCCAGATCCAGGCGATGTAGTCGACGTTCGGCGGCTCGGCGCCAATCTCTTTGAGGCGGGCGTTGATCTGGCCGCGATGGTAGGTGGAGTGGCTCGTGACCTGAAACGCGGTCTCGTCGATCGACGGCTTCTCGGCCTCGCGGCCGGCGCGCTTTTCGAACCATTTGATCCAGGGCACGACGAGCGGTTCTTCGAGCGTGGAAAGCTCGACGGTCTCGAAGAATCGCAACGCGTTGGAGTACGTCGGCTGCGCCCATCCGCGAATGGCGTCGAGACTGTCGAGGCCCGCGGGTTCCCGCTCCACCGGCGTGCCGGTCCAGAGACCGACGAACGCGCGCTGCACGTTGTGCATATGGAGAAGAAGATCGCGGAGGCGGGCGTCCGCGTCCGCAGCCTGGAAACGCGAGACTGCACGCCAGACCTCAGCATCGGCCCATTCCATGTGCTGAAAAAGCTCGCGGAGCGTTCCGATTGCGAAGCTCATAGGATTGAAGGCGGCGGGATCGCCGCCGCCTTCACGTTCACAACGTAGCCTTTACCGCCTGCATCTTCTGCACGAAGCGGCTCGGCTCGTAGGCGTCGCGGTTCTGCAGCTCGTCGAAGAGCGCGTCGATCGAGCGGGTCATCGGCGAGCGGAGCAGGGCGCGGTTGCGGCGCGTGAGCGCGCTCGAGAGACTCTGCAACGCGAACGCGGTCTGTTCCGCTGCCTGGACGTCGGACCGGAGGATGAAGTCGCGGTCGTCGGCGAGCGTAGCCATCAACGAGCGGATGTCGGACTCGTTCCAGCGCCCGCTGTCGACGCGCGGCGTGATACCGGCGATGATTTTGCTCGCGCGCGTCGCGAGGTCGGCGACTGACGCGGGGTTGTTCATTCGCGAGACCTGAACACCGAGTTGCTGCACGATCGGATCGAGGTCGGCGCGGGCGCCCGGAGCGGCGCGATTGATCAGCACGCGAAGCGTCGCCCAATGCTGCGGGCTCCACGATGGGAGGCCGGCGCGGTCCGGATATCCGCGCTCCTGACGCCACGTGCTTCCCTGCAGCGAATGGTGGCAGTTGAAGCAGCTCATGTCGGCGAACTCCGGCCACTCGTCGCCGCGCGCGTGACGCGCAACGTTGTCGAGCGACTGCCGGAACTTCACGACCTGGCCGACCGCCCACGCCTGAAGGCCGTGAGACTCGCGGTTCGGAGTCCAATGCGGCGGCATCGACTCGGTGTAGTTATCGAGCTCGAACTGCAGGATCGGATGTCCCGACGCGATGAGCTCGTGGTCGACTTCCTTTTTGTCGCTGCCGGTGTGACAGCCGACGCAGAGCTGCGCGCGGGCAGGAACCTTACGAAGATCGGTCATGCCGCGCGCGACCGATTGCTCGTGCGTCCAGCCCTGCGACACATGTTCGGAGCGCCAACCGCTGGCCGGTCCGTGGCAGGCCTCGCACTGCACGCCATCCTCGGAATCGACGTTGCCCTCGACCATCGAAGCCGTGACGTTCGTCGTGTGACAGTCGAGGCAGACGTTCTCTTCATACGCCTTCTTGCGGAGCCGCATGTTTTTCGCGATGCGCGCGGAGCGCTCGCTGAAGAGGACGTTGTAGGCCTGCGCGTGGCGATCACTGTTGAGCCACGTGTAATACTCGTTCTGCAGCGCGGCGGTCGCGGCGAGCGGCTGCGTGCTGCCGTGGCAGCCGGAGCTGACGCACGACGCGACGCCGACGTACTTGCCAGGCGCGGTCGTCACCGGGGGCGGCGTGGTCGCAGGCGCTGGTGGCGGGGCGGTCGCGGTCTGCTGTGCAGCCACTGCCGCACAGAGTGCCAGAGCGGCGATGACACCAGGAATCACTCTCTTCATCTCGTCACCTCGAAGCCGGTTTCGTGGCGGGGCGGTCGCTCACTGTGAATGGTTTGCCGTTGCGCATGTACAGCCGCTGCATCTCGGGAAGCGTCATTGGACGCGATCCGATGCGGTTGAAGATCGATAGCTGATAGCCGCTTTCGTCTACGGCACGGTCGCGGTCGAGACCCTTCGACACCGCGAGCGCCGGACCGTGCGTGTGATACTCGGCGATCAGATGCGGCACCGGGCGGGGACTGAACCCCGCGTATCCCGGAGTCCATTGCGGCGAGGTGAGCTGCAGAATCTTGAGCCCTCCCTTGCCGTCTGCGACGTACGCGAACGTGCTGGCGTTCGTCGACGCGACCTTCACGTCGTACGTGTCCTTCAGCTCCCCTTCGGCGTTGAACTTCTGGTCGATGAACGGCTTCTCGGGCCGTTCGATGTCGACGATGATCACGCCTTCCTTGCCGGCCGCGACGTACGCGTAGGTGCGGGCGACATAGACGTTGCGCGCGTCATCGATCGGGATCGTCGCCGCGATGCGCGGCTTCGACGGGTCGGTGATGTCGATGGTGTGCAGACCCTTCTTGTCGGTCACGAACGCGTAGCGGAACTGGACACCGATGCCTGTCGGATGATCGAGCCCCTCGAGCTTCGCGACGAGCCGCGGTGTGAGCGGCGTCTCGACGTCGACGATTGCGAGGCCATGCGAGGTTCCCACGAGTACCCATCGCCCGGCGACGTAGATCGACTGCGCCCCTTCGAGCGCCTCGTCGGGGTTGAACGTCACCGCGCGCGAAAAGAAGTTGTTCGACGGGTTCGCGTCATGCAGCGTCGTGACGTCGACGAGGATGAGCCCCTCTTCCTTGTCGGCGATGTAAGCGTAGCGATAGAGCGGATGGATCGGCTGCTCCTGGTTCTCGGGAATCGCGGTGGTCTTGCGTGTCGGATCCATCGGCATCGTCGTAGGCAGAGCGACTGCTGCCGCGTACTTCGTCTTCACGAACGTCCGCTGGCCGATCGGCGAGACCGGAGCGCTGACGATCCGTTCCGAGAAGTCCTTGTTGTCGATGCTCGCGATGTCGAAGACCTCGAATCCGTCTTCACCGTTCGCCGTGTAGACCCACTCCCCTCGCATCTGAATGCTCTTCGCGTGCGCGTGATGGTGATGCGCTTCTTCCAGTTCGAGCTTGCGCTTCTGATGATCGGCGTAGCGCTCTGGATAGACGATCTTGTGCAGCGACGACCCGATGACGGTCTGCGGCTCGTCCCACTCGGTCACCGCTACGCCTTCGAATCCATCTTTGTCGGTCGCGACCCAGGCGTATCTGCCGATGAAGTTGACGAAGTTCGTCCCCTGCAGCAGCACCTGCGCGAGCCACGCGTTGTTGTTGTTCTCCTCGGTGAGATGGCAACTGCTGCAAGGCTGCGTCTCGCGGCTCCGGACCGTGTGCGGGATGTGCGGGTTGAACGCCTGGCTGCTGTAGCCGGAGGAAGCGATCGGCGGCTGCTGGATGTAGATGCGTTGCCGCAGCGCGTTGGTCGAGCTGATCACGAGCGCGCTCGATGAACGAACGGGCGCGATCTTGTGACCCTTCGTCGTGCCGTTCACGCCGATCATGAACACATCGGTGCGAATCACCTGCGGGTTGTACGAGGCGTAATTACGAGTGGTGATTCCTTCGTAGTGATTGACCTCGCTCTTCACGTTCTGCTCCTGCGGCAGATGGCAGCCGGAGCATGAGGTCATCCACGATGTGTGACAGGCGTAGCAGGTGATCTTGTCGTCGGAGTGCGCGACCTTGTCGCCGGCGGCTCCCCACGACGCTCCGCCGCGCTGGATCGTTTTCGCGTAGTGCGACTTCTCGTTGTACTTCGCATGTCCCGGCGTGATGGTGTCCTTCACCTGGGTGACTTCCCACTCCATCCCCTCGTTCAGCATCGAGCGCTGCATCAGCTTGCCGCCGACCCACGCAAAACGTCGCTGTCCGAATGGTGTGGTGCCGAGGCGGAGATCGTTGCCTCCCGGAGGCGCCGCGGGACCCGAGGTGCGGAGGTTCGAGTAAGCCCCGGTGTTGCCGTGGCAGTCCTGACACTCGATCTCGATCGTGTTGCCGTATTCGGCATAGAGCTGGCCGTTGCCATGCTCGTCCTGCGAGAAGTGGCAGTCGACGCAATGCATCCCCTTCTCGATATGGATGTCGCGCAGGTGAACGGCCTTCTTGAACTTGTCAGGATCGTCGAACGGCACGACCTTGTCGGTCGCGTCGAGGAAGTTCCCCTTCTTGTCGCGCTTGAAGACGGCCATGAAGTTCCAGCCGTGGCCGTGGTAGTCGGCGAACTGCGTGTTCTTCGCCTGCGGGTTGAGTGTGCTCACCTTCTCGAGGAAGTCGATGTCGGTCCAGAGCCCGCGCGGTGCGGCCCCCTCCGGATTGTGATTGAGACTCGTGCGAATTTCTTCCGTCGACGGATGGCGTTCCTCTTTCGGGAACATCAACTCGGCGTCGCTCTCGTAGTCCCACATGATGTAGCCGAGGTACGTGTTCACGAACGAGTTCGGCTGGTGCATGTGACAGCTCATGCAGCTGCTGGTCGGCACCGCGCGCGTGAACTGGTGCTTGAGAGGATGTCCCTTCTCGTTCTTCGGAATGGTCGGATCGGCGGAGATCGAAAAGCCAACATTGCCGTACTTCGCGTACGGGCCCGAATGGAGCGGATCGCGATCGTTGGCGTAGACAACATGGCATCCGGAGCAGCCGCTGGAGCGGTAGTCGCCCGGATGTTCGTTCGTGCCGAGGAAGTGCAGATGCGGGTCGTTGAGCCGCGTCTTGTTGAGATTGATCAGTGCCGGAGAGATGCGAAGGCCCGTTCCCCGGCCGCGGTTGCCGAGCCGGAAGTCGGGGCGGCCTGCCTCGTCGGCGCCGGTCGGATTGCCGATTTCAGGCGGGAACGTGTTGTTTGCGGAGCCGCCGCGCTCGAATGCGCGGAAGTATTCGGCCGGCTGGAAGATCTCCCACCGCGGAAGCGGGACGATCATCTGCAATGCTCCGCGGTCGATCTGATACTGCGTCGGCGGGACAGCCGGCTTGAGGATCTGCGGATTCCCTTCCCGGTTGTAGCTCTCGCCGAGAAGGCCGGGCTTGCGGCTGATCAGGCCGTTCGCGTAGCTGACCGCAGCCCAGAAGACTGCGCTCGTCGCCATGGTGCTGCGCGGCACTGCGGCGGTCTGCTGCGCGTGGCATCCGCCGCACGTTTCCTTCGCAACGCGGAGATCACCCGGATTCATGAACTTCACGAATTCGGGCGACTCTTTTAGAAGCCGTGTGTAACTGCTGACCGGATTCGCCGACGAGCGCTTGCCGTCCCGCACCCAGAACTCGGGGAACTTCGGCTGCACGTGCGCGCTGTTTTTCGCTTCGTTGTAGCCGCTGGACGTTGGTGTAGAACCTTGGGGCATCGACGCGGTTGCGTTGCCGCCGTGGCAGTCGATGCAGCCGAGGCGGACGGCGCCGGAAAGATGCATCGGCTCCACGCCCTGGTGGCACGAGAGGCATCCGCGGCTTTTCTCATCCGCAGCAGACTGTGTCTGACGAAGCAGCGCGTTCGTCTGCGAGCGCTCCATGATCGAGGGCGCTTGCGACGGCTGCGGCGACTGCGATCTGGCGACCATCGCGCAGGTTGCGATGGCGGCGGCAGCGGCAATCGAGATTACGATCCGTTTCATCCCACTCACCTCTAGAATTGCAGCGTGACTTGCGTGAACAGGTGGTACAGCGGGTCTTTGTTCTCGTAGATGTCTTCCCACCCGCCGCCCGGAACGAGCACTGCGGCGCCGCCCGAGAGAATCACGTTGTTCGTGATGAACGGCCGGTAGCGAAGTCCAGCGCTGAGGTCGAAGCCGATGTCGTTGCGGATGTCGCCCTGGAAGAGAATCGCCTCGATCGGCGCCGTCGTGTCGAGCCTGATGTAGTTGCCGGTGAAGAGCGCCTTGAGACGCGGCGTGACTTCGACGTCGAGCCCGAGACTCGCGAGCTGCAGTCCGGGATTCACGTACTGCGGCTGCCCTTCATCCTTGCTGCTGCGCAGTGATGGAATCAGACTGCCGCGCTCGACGAGCGCCACGCCGCTTCCCGCCAGGCGAATGCCGAGGCGGTTGAAGAAGCTGAAGCCTCCACCGGCAAAGTTCAGGTTGTCGAAGATCGCGTCGAAGCCTGTTGCCTCGCGGTCTCGCGGCTTGCGGTCGCCAGAGGAGTAGAAGAGCGCGAAGCGCGGACGGAGCCAGTCTTTGTCGTACGAGAGTTCGAACGCGCCGAGTCCCGCGCTGATGTCGACCTCCGGACCGTCGCGCAGCAGCGGATCGGGTCCCGCGATCGGGTTCTCGCTGTCGGTACCGAAGACGTAATAAAGCGCGTAGTCGATGTTGAGCCGCTCGCGGTGTCCGAGACCCGCCACCCCGACGTACGTCGCCTCGATCTCATGCGGCGTGAACGATCCGACCGGTGCAGGGCGTACCAGGACTCCGTTGCGATCGAACTCGAACGTCGCCTCGTCCTTCACGTGATGCACCGAGAACTGCTGCGTGAAGCCCTTCCAGATGAAGTCCTGCCAGAAGAAGTTCGCGACGATCACCTGCTGGTCGCGGAACGTGTCGTAGCGGTTCAAGCCACTGTTCGTGTCCTTCTCGAGCCGGTCGAAGAACGCGAGGTTGTACTGATAGCGGTTGTTCTTGTAGTCGCCGAAGAAGCGGATCCCGAGATTTGTGTCGGAGAAGATGAAGCCGCGGAAGTCGCTCAGGAACGGCTGCGAGCCGATGCGGACCGAGAGGAAATCGTAGTTCGACGTCAGGTCGACGAGGCGCTTCTCGTAGAAGAGCTCCTGCAGCGCGAACTGTCCGTCGCTGCGGCGCGTGCCACGGCGAACGTCCGGCTTCACGACTCCGTTCTCTTCGACCCGCACATGATTGAAATTGGCGATGACTGTCGCTTTCACGCGCTGATTCACCGGTTGAAACGCGGTGTTGCCCTGGAAGAGGTCGGCCGAGATGATGAAGTTCTGATTGAAGAGCCCCTGATCGTCGCTGCCGAAGAAGGGGAAATTGTCGGGCTGCGCGCCGCTGACGCCCGAGGGAGTCGGCAGTGTGCGCGACTCGACGAGCGTGTCTGAAATGCCGGTGAGGACGAGGAACCAGTCTTTGCCGAAGATCGGAAAGTCGCCCTTGAGTAGATTCTTGTTGTACGGATCGAGCGTCGCACCGCGCGTTCCGATCCGGCGACCCTGAATCTGTTCATCGAGCTCGTACGCCGGCGGCGTGATACGCCAGCGGTCGGTGACTTCCTGATTCACCCCGGTCTCGAAGTCTTGCGCATCCATCCGTCGAGGCTCGTTGGGCAGTTGCGGCTGGCGCGGCAGCAGACCGCGTATCTGCACACGGAGGATCTGAGTCGCGGTCGCGCCATCCGATGTCGCGGTGACGTTGTAGACACCGGTGCGAAGTGGTGCGGTCCACATCAGCGCCCAGGTCCCGCTTGCCTCGACGATCGTGCTGCCGTCGCCGCCGTTCTCGACCGAGACATTGACACGTGCGCCCGGCGTCGCCGCCCCCGTGATCATGAAAGGAACCGCAGCAGTGAAGATCGGCTGATCGTTGTTGATCGTGAGCGCGGGCTGCTGCGCAAAGAGAGGGAACGCGAAAAGAAGGGCGAGCAGAATCATCAGGCAGTGCACAGATTC